>JAPXLY010000007.1:0-31766 GCA_033809295.1 Bacillota bacterium | reverse complement strand
TGTGCACCAGAGAGGCGTATACTTCTACACTCTCAAAGAGTCTATGGCAGAATGCATTCCACAATCGGTCGGAAATAGAAGATGATGTCATGAACGTAAACCTGAGAATCTTACCTTCCGGAACGAAGTTTACCGTCGCTATTTCGGGATAGCGCACAAGTATAGAAATGAGAAGGCTTACACTGTTTGCCGTGCTGTCAGAAATGGCTTCCAATTGGGTATCAGCGTCATCCACCGTAACCACCCCTCCTTGCGACCTGTTCTCGCAGCTCAACTGAGAGTTCGCCATGGAGACGAAAACTCCTGCTAAGACAGTCCTCATGAACTCCGGCGGGGCGGGCGACGCCCGCCCCAAATCGTAACGCTGTGTTATTTTGCATAATCCACTACACGGGTCTCCCGAATTACGGTGACCTTGATCTGCCCTGGGTAATCCAGTTCCTTCTCAATCTTTAAGACAATGTCCCTCGATAGGCGGACGGCAGCTAAGTCATCAATCTTATCAGGCTTCACCATTATCCGGATTTCGCGGCCGGCCTGAATTGCGAAAGACTTTTCAACTCCTTCAAAGGAGTCAGCAACCTCTTCTAGCTTGGCCAGACGCTTCATATATGATTCCAGCGTTTCGCGCCTGGCGCCTGGGCGCGCCGCTGACACTGCGTCTGCAGCTTGCACAAGGACCGCTTCAACCGTATGAGGGTCTTCATCACCGTGATGAGCCGCAATTGCATGGATTACTTCAGGCGATTCCTTGTACCTTCGCGCAATATCCACACCTATCTGAACATGTGGCCCCTCAACTTCATGATCCACGGCTTTGCCGATATCATGAAGAAGGCCTGCTCGTTTCGCTATCATCACGTTGGCGCCCAGTTCGGCTGCCATGCCTGCTGCAAGATAAGCTACTTCTATGGAGTGTTTCAGCACATTCTGCCCAAAACTGGATCTGAATCTCAACCTTCCGAGCAGGCGAATAAGATCAGGGTTAAGGCCGTGAACTCCTACTTCGATAGCAGCGCCTTCCCCTTCTTCCTTTATTATATTATCGACTTCCTTCTGTGCTTTCTCCACCATCTCTTCAATTCTGGCAGGATGAATTCGCCCGTCATTTATGAGCTTCTCCAACGCTATTTTCGCTACTTCTCGCCTGACTGGATCGAAAGCAGACAGAATCACTGCCTCCGGGGTATCATCAATAATAAGGTCAACCCCGGTAAGGGTCTCAAGAGCTCTGATGTTTCTCCCTTCCCTCCCGATGATTCTTCCTTTCATCTCATCGTTAGGAAGCGCTACCACGGATACGCTGGTTTCAGCGACATGGTCAGCCGCGTAGCGCTGGATTGCGGTAGCAATGATTTCCCTTGCTTTTCGGTCTGCTTCTTCTTTAGTTTGTGCCTCGATATCACGTATCATTATTGCGGCTTCGTGATGAAGTTCGTCTTCAATGCTCTTTAGGAGAAGCTCTCTGGCTTCATCCGAAGACAAACCTGACAACCGTTCAAGTTCTGCTCTTTGCTCTTCGTACACCCGTGTGAGATTGTTCCTGAGCTCATCAAGCTCTTTCTCTCTTCTGTTTATGGCTTCTTCCTTGCGTTCAATAGCCTCTCCTTTGCGATCGAGGCTTTCTTCTTTCTGAAAAAGCCGTCTTTCACTTCTTTGAAGCTCTGCTCGTCGTGCACGGCTTTCTTGCTCAATGTCGGTACGAAGGCGATGCGCTTCTTCTTTAGCTTCCAGGAGAATCTCTCTCCTGGCTGCTTCAGCCTCCTTCTCCGCCTCTTCGACTATTCTCTCGGCAGCTTGCTCTGCAGAACCGATTTTTGCCTCAGCAAGAATCCGCCTGGTAAAATAACCGATGCCAAAGCCTGCTACAACGGCAGCTATTGCTATTAGTAAATTTGCAGCGATATTGTATACACCTCCTTTTCACGAATAAGGCCGAGCGCGAACTCGGCCACTAGATAAAAGACTTGCGTTATCGTCACTTGGTCTAGTGCCGGAGCCGTACCTCCGGCTGGAACCGGAATTCATCGCTATTGTACCTTTTGGATATACAAGTGTCAAGGTAGACCCCGGATGCTCCGGGAACTACTTCAACACCTTAATCAGTGTATCCCTGATGACATTAGGTGCAAATCCTCTCCTTGCCAGGTACCCGTAGAGTCTTCTTGCTGTTCTTTCTCTGTCATCTGAGCCCCTTCGTGCAACCCACTCATTTGCAAGCTCCAGTGCATTGGCCTCTTCTCTACCTTCCGGAAAGACGCTCTCAACAGCACATTCAGCCATATCCTTTGGGATTCCACGTTTTCTTAATTCAACGAGAATGCGATATGGCCCGAATTTGTCATAAGCTGCCCGAAACTCTGCAAAATGCATAGCGTATTTCTTGTCATCAACATAACCCAAGTCTTTCATTTCCCCGGCGATACCGGTTATGATATCCTCGTCAAAACCCTTTTTTCGCAGTTTGTCTACGAGCTCCGCCATGGTACGATCTTTTATCGTAAGGAGGCGAAGCGCGTATTGCCTACCGCGTTTTCTAGTGTTCTCCATATTTGCCGACACTATCCATTATCAGTATTGATGTAAGTCTCACCTCTGTTATCATACATGTTCTCGTTTGGCAAAGAAAGTCCTCTCTTACGCGCAACCGCGTGAAAACAAAAAGGAAGGATAACATCCTTCCTCGAAACTGAGATGCTGCAATAGCACGACTGCAGTAACACGACTGCAGCAACACGACATGCATTACATGTGGCGAGATACCGAGCTTAATCAGACTTCTTGTTTTTACTCTCTTCCGGTAGTTTAAGGGGTTTCAGGCCCGATATTTCTCGGATTTTGCCTTCGACTTCACGTGTGATATCCGGATTTTCCTTCAAGAAGTTCCTTGCGTTTTCTCTGCCTTGCCCCATTTTGATGTCACCGTATGAATACCAGGTGCCGCTTCTCGTTATAACGTTATTGGCTTCTCCCAGGTCAAGTATGGCCCCTTCCCGGGAAATGCCTTCTCCGTAAAGAATGTCGAATTCTGCATCTCGGAATGGAGGGGCAATCTTGTTCTTTACAACTCGGGCCCTGGTACGACTGCCTATTATCTGCTGACCCTGTTTAAGAGACTCCACTCTTCTTACTTCCAGGCGCACGGTAGAGTAGAACTTCAGAGCTCGACCGCCCGGTGTGACCTCGGGATTCCCAAACATGATGCCAACTTTTTCACGTATCTGGTTTATGAATATGGCACAAGTCCGCGACTTTCCTATGACCGCAGTCAGTTTCCTGAGAGCCTGCGACATAAGTCTGGCTTGCAGGCCAACGTGAGCGTCTCCCATTTCTCCTTCAATCTCAGCTCTTGGAGTCAATGCTGCCACAGAGTCTATGACCACTACGTCCACTGCACCGCTTCGAACAAGGGCTTCGGCTATTTCCAGAGCTTGTTCCCCGGTGTCAGGCTGAGAAATGAGAAGGTTATCAGTATCAACACCTAACCGGTTGGCATAAACCGGATCCAGAGCGTGTTCTGCATCAATGAAAGCTGCGATGCCACCGATTCTCTGTGCTTCAGCGATTATGTGAAGAGCGACTGTTGTTTTGCCTGAGGACTCAGGGCCATAGATCTCAATGACTCGTCCGCGCGGCATGCCGCCTACTCCTAAGGCGATATCCAGGGATAAGGCTCCTGTAGGGATTGTGTCAATTTCAAATTGGGTATCTGCATCACCCAGCTTCATTATCGAGCCTTTCCCAAATTGCTTTTCTATTTGAGATAACGCCATATCAAGGGCTTTTCTCTTATCCTTGTCCATAAGGCTCTCCCTTCTTCCCATGCTTGTCCATGATAATTGTATCCCACTTGTCCTTTGTTCTCAATGTCCGTAATTCCTCATCAACCTCACTCACCGCTATGTGGGAACCAAATATCATTATGGGAACGCTTGTTCCCTATTTAGCTCTTCATATCGCGTCCATACGTCATATCTCGGTGGGGAGCTGAAGAGGAATAATGTCAATCGGAGTGTATATGGGCCCTTTCGTTGTCAGCTCACTGGCGGTGAACTGAATATTCGCAACTTCCATCTTTCCTCTTACTCTGATGTGGGAATTCAGCTTTTCAAGAAGAGTTTTGAGGTTTCGGGGAGATCTGACTCTCCCAATCGTAAGGTGTGGGGAGAAGCCCCTGCTGTCTCGCGCAAACCCCTCCATTTTCATAGCCTCTCCCACCGTTGACATAAGGTTTGCCAAATCTTCTCTGCCTGTGCTCACACCTACCCACAAAACTCTCGGGTTCTGTAAATGAGGAAAAGCTCCTACGCGGTCAAGCTGCAGCGGAAACCCGGGCGAATCACCGATACACTCCCTCAGCGCATCAGCGATAATTGGAATGCGCGTCTTCTCAACGTCACCTAAGAACTGTAACGTAAAATGAAGATTACAGGGTTCAACCCATTTAATATCAGCTCCGCTATGTGACAATTTCCTTTGAATGGCTGCTATTTCCCGGTGAAGAGACTGATGAAGGAATACTGCAACAAAGCATCGAACAGTATCCACTATTAGGCCTCCAGTTCAATGTAGGTTACGTGAACGGAATATAGTATATGGGTTCGATGAATATCCGATATTGCCTTCTTGTACCATCCCTATTTCACTACAAGTTCCTACTTAATGATGGCGCAACAAGTGCCTGCGAAGAATATCCAAGCTTCTCTTAGCCGCTCTTTCTTTTATCTCACTACGGGTTCCGAAAAACTGAAAACGTCCGCAGGTAATCCCGTGTTTCCAGGCCAATCCTATGAAAACAAGCCCTATGTTATGCAGACGGTCATCTTTTTTAGGGCCTGCCACCCCTGTTGTGGAAATCGATACTTCAGCTCCGGAGAGGGAAAGGATCCCCCTTGCCATTCCAAGCGCCACTTCTCTGCTTACTACTCCATATCGCTCCACATCATCGCCGGAGACACCCAGAACCTTAATTTTCGCGCTATCACTGTAACTTGTCACCGCAAGGCCCAATACTTTGGAGCAACCGGGCACTTCAGTAAGCTTGTGGGAAATGAGCCCTCCGGTAACCGATTCTGCCACCGCGCATGTTAGATTCCGTTCCTTCAGAAGCCTCACCACGACATGCTGGATTTCATCGTCTCCGGTTCCATAGACGTCATGTCCCAGGCACTCTCGTAACTCGGTTTCGACTCCATCAATCATCGCGCCGGCTTCTTCTCTTGAGGAAGCTTTTGCAGTTATTCTCAACATGACTTCACCCAGTGACACCAGCGGAGCTATTGTAGGATTGGATTTTCCGTGAAGAAGATGCCTTATTCTATCCTCAATTTCAGCTTCCCCGGGACCGCAAATCCTAAGTGTCCTGGAGGAGATTACCCGGCCTCCACCTTCAAGGCGCGTCAGGTAAGGAATGACTGAGAGATCCATCATGGCTTCCATTTCTCCCGGTACGCCCGGAAGACAGATCACCTGCTTGCCCATGTTCTCTGCTATCAGGCCACATGCCGTACCACGGGGGTTCGGTATCAAAGTTGCGCCTTCGGGGACTTGTGCCAGACGCCTCAGGCTTGCCCGGTCTTGGTGTCCCCATCTATTCAGTAACGACGAAGCATGTGTCATTGCTTCATCAGAGTGGATCTGCCGTACGCCCAAGACCTCTGAAACCACCTCGCGGGTTATGTCATCTTCAGTCGGGCCGAGTCCGCCTGTGACAATCACGAGGTCAGCCCGGCTGAGGGCTTCCGCGAGTGCGGCCGTGGCCCTTAGTTTATTATCTCCGACTGCTGCTTTGTGGTAAAGGCTGATTCCGATTTCCGCCAGCTTACGGCCAATATAGGCAGAATTGGTGTCCACAACGTGTCCAAGGAGTAATTCAGTGCCAATCATCAGAATCTCTGCGATCACGCCAAAATACCCTCCCCGATCAAACCTCTGTTACCCGGCGGGGTACTGCCTATCCTCAAGGAGCCTTGCTTGTGTTGAGGACGCCCCAAGTAGTTCATTAGTTTTCGCCGGTTTTCCGATTGTCCTGGGTGGCCCCGCACGGTACGTACGTTTTCTGAGGCCGGTGATTGCAACGAGGGGTGTCAAAATCCGGCCGTTAGCCTACGGGCCGGATTCTGTCAAGGCAACCCGCTTGGGGAGCCGTCCCCTTAGTGCAACACCGGTAACCCCACGCGGTACGCACATTTTCCGGAACCGGCGATTACTTGCTTATGGCAATCTGCTTAGTTGGTCTCAACCCAACATCCTTCGGAAGTCCTCGCCCTCAATTCTTTCAGTCCGGATTATATGGGCGCTGATTTCCTTGAGAACACTTAGCCTGGATTCCAGGATCATCCCTGCCCTTTTCTCTTGAGTCTTGAGAATACTGCTTAATGTCTCGTGGTAGACTTGCTTCGGGAGTTCATCAACACTGACAATCCCTGCCTCGGACATTCCTGCGCTAATGAGTCTTCGCGAAATCTCCAAAGCCTGCTCAAAGTCGTTGGATGAACCTGTGGATTTTGATCCAAACACAAGTTCTTCAGCGACTGAGCCTGCCAGAAGTATGGCTATCTGCTCTTCCAGGTAACCGCAGGTATACAGATGGTAGTCATCTTCCTGGGAATGCCTTGTATAGCCAAGGGCCTGGCCTCTTGACATGACGGTAATCGTAGATACTGATCCGGGACGCAATACCTCACTGACTATCCCATGCCCCACCTCATGATGAGCGATTCTATTCATCTCTTCTTCTGTGGGACGGCGATCCAGTTTCTCCCCCATAATCACCTTGTCGATGGCTTCCCTTAGTTCATCTTGACCTATGGTGGTTTTCCCTTTTCGCATTGACAAGATGGCAGCCTCGTTCGCCAGGTTCTCAAGGTGAGCCCCGGAGAACCCCAGCGTGTCCATGGCAATTTCATCAAGATCCACGTTCTCTTCAAACGGCTTCCCCGCTGAGTGAATCTTCAGTATGTGAAGCCTGCCTTGCCGATCAGGGAGGTCCACCCGCACTATGCGATCGAATCTCCCAGGCCTGGTGAGAGCGGGATCAAGCAGATCCGCCCTGTTAGTGGCAGCCATTACAAGCAATCTGACGTCATCATGCGGGCTTATTCCGTCCATCTCCACAAGCAGTTGATTAAGGGTTTGATCGTATTCCAAATGACTGCTGTGCCTTCCGCGTTTTCCTCCGAGGACCTCTATTTCATCTATGAATATCATTGCAGATTCGCGGCCCTCGCGCAATGCGGAAGACCTTGCAGTAGAGAACAATTGGCGAACCCGCTGCGCGCCTACGCCTGCATACATCTCAATAAACTCCGATCCTGACGATGCTACGAAAACACTCTTCGTGTGGTTGGCAGCAGCCTTCGCCAGGAGGGTCTTCCCTGTACCCGGAGGGCCTGTCAACAGGATTCCCCTTAGCGGCCTGATTCCCAGCTTTCGTGAACGCTCGGAATCAACGATAAACTCCAAAGCTTCCAGGAGTTCGCGCTTTGCCACTTCCTGTCCGCCGATCCCTTCAAAGGAAACCTTTGTGTTTCTCCGGTCCTGCTTATTCCCTCCGATAATCTGAAAGCGCTTTCCTAGCTGAGCCCCGGATCGGATAAACCACACGGCTGCACCGAATATCGCAAGCAGGAGAAATATGCTTATATCATAACCTAAGGCAGCCAGGAACACAATTCCGGCAAGGGCTACCCCAATTCCGATCTCCTTTGCCATGGTATTCCTCTCATCCTTTCTTGGCTCGGAGTCTAAGAAGCCTTCCCTCTTGGAATGACTTCATATAGATAGTAATCTCCCTTGTGCAACTGCACGTACACATAGTCTCCGTCTACTCCCACGTTCCATCGATCCAGCTCCGCTTCCTTCGCCTCTTCGTCTATTGCCAGGGACATGGCGTAGAAGCTCCCTCTGGCCAGCGCTTCTTCTATGTGAATGCGCATACTGCGGAACGTCTCCTCCAGCCCATTGCCGCGCCTATCCGTTACAGTGAGGGCAGCAGGCGTTCTACCGGTAGCCTCCTCAATGCCTGCCCAAAGTTGAGCATATTCAGACTGTATGTCCTGGACATTGCCTAGGTCAACGCTTACGCACAGGCCTTCCGCACACTCAGAAACAGTGTAGTCCAGAACTCCTGCCTGCTGCGTAAAGAACTGATGGAGGGGTCTTCTCACTTTCATACTGTAGCTTGCAGCGCGTCCTCCGTAGAGTGCAACGAGCGTGATAATGAATACTATAGCAATTCGCTTGATATCAAGCCCCAATAGTTGCAATCCCTTCCCCTCTCCCTTCTGCAGGATTGTCTGAATTATAACATAAAGCCCTCGGCTCATCGAGGGCAAACATCAGGTAAACATAGGAATTGGCACATCTGCAATCAGGCGGTTCCCCGCTTTATACGGGGTTTCGAGCAAGGCTTGCGCTACGAAGGAATTCCACCTTCTCCGAAGGAGCATCATGCTCAAAGATGTAACTGCCGGCAACCAGGACATTGGCCCCGGCCTTTGTCACGATGGGAGCAGTGATATCATTGATTCCGCCGTCGACTTCCACGTCAATGTTCTGTCCTGCCCTATCCGCCATTTCTCTGACCTTTCTGATCTTGGTCACCATTTCAGGTATGAAAGCCTGTCCGCCGAATCCGGGATTCACTGTCATGACAAGCACGAGATCTACCATGTCAATGATATGCTCTATCATGATAACCGGGGTTGCAGGGCAAAGTGCGACCCCGGGTGAGCATCCGGCATCTCTGATCGCCCGGATAGTCCTGTGGAGATGGCAGGAAGTCTCTGCGTGAACTGTAATGATTGAACTGCCTGCTTTGGCAAAAGCCTCAATGTAGAGCTCAGGGTTGTCTATCATAAGGTGGACATCAAGGGGAAGATCAGTTGACTTCCGAAGATCGCTTACCACAGGCGGGCCTATCGTTATGTTGGGAACAAAGTGGCCGTCCATTACATCTACGTGTAGCAGGTCGGCATTTCCCACACTCTCTATAGACGTAGCCAGGTTCGCGAAATCCGCTGAGAGTATTGACGGAGCAATCTTGATTGTCATCTGCCTCTCCTCCTTTCTCTTTCTGTTGATTCAAGCAAGAGTTTCACATAGTGACTGTACCGGAATTCAGCGATATGACCGGCTTCTACAGCCTTTTTCACACCGCAGTCAGGCTCTTTATGATGAACACAGGTAGAGAACTTGCAGTCTTCCATGGGTATTTTGAATTCGCGGAATAGGTAACCAAGGGTTCTACTGTCAATTCTGTCAAGGTCCAGCTTAGAAAAACCGGGAGTATCAGCGACGTATCCTGCAGGCTCGATCTTAAGGAGGTGTGGGTATCGAGTTGTGTGCCTGCCGCGTCCGGTTTTTGCGCTGACCTCCCCTGTTTCAAGCCTCAGTCCCGGCTCCAGGGAGTTGAGAAGCGCGGATTTTCCCACACCTGACGGGCCTGCGAACACAGAGAGCTTCCCCGAAAGCGCTTTCCGTAGTCCTGTCATTCCCCAACCTGCCCGGGCACTCGTCTTTATCGTTTTATACCCTGCGTTTCTATATGGTTTGGTAAGTTTATCCGCAGCGTACCTACTTACCAGGTCAATCTTATTGAAGCATATCACAATATCCAGAGAGTCTACCTCAACTGTTGTAAGGATTCTGTCAAGCAATTCCAGATCAGGAGATGGTTCACTGCATGCCATAACAACGACAGCTTGATCTACATTCGCCACAGGGGGCCGATAGAGGCGTGTTTGTCGTGGGAGTACATCCTCAATGACTCCGTACAGGCCGTCCCGCGAGGTAAAAGTGAATGAGACAATGTCCCCTACGAGAACGTCCTTGTCCTCCTTCTGGAGCCTGCCCCGTATCTTGCAGTCAACAACAGTATCTCCGTGGCTGACAAAGTAGTGGCCTGAATATGCCTTAATAACACGTCCTTCCGGCATCCACCGTCCTCCTGTTATCCTTTGGGAACTGATTCGTCCCTGTATAGGACTCCTCCGATGTAAACCCTGACCCTCATCTTCCGGCCCCATGCGTTGATCTGCTTCTCAATGCGTTCACCCGGCGTATGCATACCTACGTAATAGTCTCTTTCGCCATAGTAGTCATTGATACGAATTCTGACTTCCTGTAAATCTGTTCCCGGAGGGACTACAATAGTGACCAGGCTTGAGATAGGTGTAATTGCGTCAAGAAGAGATGAAGTATCCTGACCTTTGCCTACGACGAAATCTACAGGTGAGCCCAGTGCGGCAAGTTGCCCCGACTCCGGCTGTTGACTGAATATAATTCCGGGTTGTGCCCCTTCCCTGGCTTCCTCGGTTACTCGCCCTTTAACCAAACCTGAGACAGTCAGCAGGGACTCAGCTTGGGCTATATCCATACCTCGAAAATCCTGAACTGTCACGAGTTGAGGTTCAGGACCGTCACTTACGACAATTTCCACAATGGTGCCCTTTTCTACTTGGGCTCCTGCAGGAGGAGACTGAGAGGCCACCTTGTTTACTTCTACCTCGTTACTGTAATCCCTTGACTGAGCGCCTGGCAGGAGTTCCAGCCTCTCCAGTTCCAGCATGGCTTCACGAAGACTCAGCCCCAGGAGATCCGGCATTTCCACAATCTCTTTTCCCAGACTCACGACCAGGGTGACTTTACTGTTCATTTTCACCCTTTCGTATGCAGCAGGACGCTGAGATATTACGCGGTTAGCCGGAACGGTCTCATCGTATCGTTTGTCAGGGGAGTCAAGCCGTACATGAGCTTTGTCTGCAAGGATCTCCGCTTCTTCAAGAGTCTTTCCTGTAAAATCCGGCACTCTCACTTCTTCTACATAAAGCCATTCAGGCAACATAAAGATGATGCCGGCTGCAATTGCAAGTAGAGCAAGAACAAGGAACAATGTTACAAAGACAGTACGTCGTGGATTGCCGTTCTTCGGTTTACGTCTCACCTGCGTCTCCTCCATGTCAGCCCCGGGATCCGACGGAGATGATAGGACCTGTGCAGTCAGGTCCGTAAGAGTAGTATCGCTATCCATATGAATATCATCATTCGCAGCGTCATAATCGTTGCCGGGGAACGCATATGGTTCTAACGCTCTCATCATATGTCTTGCGTCTTGATAACGCCGGGAAGGATTTTTTTCAAGGGCTTTCAGCACTATCCGTTCAAGACCCAAGGGGATTGCCTCATTAATCTCTGTAGGAGGGGTCACAGAAGTCTCGAGGTGCTTCAGTGCTATGGAGATGGGACTCTCACCCCTAAAAGGCACAGTACCTGTTAGCATTTCGTACAGGACGACACCTGACGAATAGATATCGGATTGTGCTTCTACTGCATCGCCGCGGGCCTGTTCCGGTGAAAAGTAGTTTACCGTTCCTATTATCGTTCCGGTATCAGTCAGAGTTGACGCGCTCAGCGCCCTTGCGATACCGAAATCTGTGACTTTCACTCTTTCGTCTGAAGTCACCATGACGTTGTGAGGCTTAATATCCCTGTGCACAATTCCGTTCTCATGAGCATGCTGCAAGGCAGCCAGAATTTGCCAGGCTATCCGGGCAGCTCTCTGCGACGGTAAATGGCCGGACTTGCGGATAGCCTCTTTGAGGCTTGTGCCGCTTACATACTCCATTACTATATAGTAGTGTTCTTCGTCTTTGCCGACATCATATATACTGACAATATTGGGATGTGAAAGACCTGCTGCAGCCTGAGCTTCCCTTCGAAAACGCTCGACAAACTCTTCGTTGGATGCAAATTGGGGCCTTAGGACTTTTATCGCAACTGTTCGATTCAGGATTTGGCAGTGAGCTTTATATACCTCCGCCATCCCGCCTGAACCCAACTTAGAGAGTATCTTATATCTCTTACCGAGAACCTCCCCTACCATCTCTGAACCTCACCTGCTTCGCATTTCAGGTTTGAGTGCCGATAAACACAGCAACAACCGTGACGTTGTCGTGTCCGCCGTTTGTGTTTGCCAGAGCAATGAGCTCATCCACAACTGCCCGAGGGGCTTGCCGGGATACAACCACGTCCAGAATCTCCGAGTCGTCTATAGCCCCTGACAGCCCGTCTGTACATAAGATAAAACGGTCCCCGGGTTCCACCTTCCAATCGACTATTTCCATGTCCACTGCCGGTAGTGTACCTATGGCTCGAGTCAAAAGGTTGCGCTGGGGATGGACCTTCGCTTCACTCTTCGTCAGCATTCCCATCCTGACAAGCTCACCCACAACAGAGTGGTCTTCTGTCAGTTGATATATGACATCTTGCCTTACCAGATATGCTCTGCTGTCTCCTACGTGCCCTATATATGCCGTGCCGTCTTGGATAAGTAAAGCTGTCAGTGTAGTGCCCATGCCTTTACAATTCTCATCGCGTATGGAGCGCCTGTAAATTGCAGCGTTAATTCCTTGGAATGCCTCCCTGAGTCTGCCGGCCGGATCGCTTTCAGAAGACAACAAGTATTCTTCAAGCATCTTCACAGCCATTTTACTGGCAACTTCTCCTGCCTCATGCCCACCGAGGCCGTCAGCTACGGCAAATAAGACGTCACTTAGCAGGTAATTATCCTCATTTACCGTCCTTACAAGCCCCACGTCAGTACGGGCGGAGGCCTCCATATAATCCACCCCCGTTCAAGAGTGTCTAAAAGGAAGTATAACCTTGAATTGCCTTACCTGCAACACCTGCGACGCAACTGACCGCAGGCTGCATTGACATCCAAGCCCAGATCTCTCCTCACAGTGACGGGAATAGACGCATCTTGGAGTATCTTATGAAACCTGCTTATCCGTTCAGTTGTAGGCCTTGAGTATTTTCTCTCATCGATAGGATTAAGGGGTATCAAGTTTACGTGGCAAGCCTGCCCTTGGAGCAGATCCGCAAGCTGACCGGCGTGCACCTGGCTGTCATTGACATCTCGAATCAGCGCATACTCAAAAGTCACTCGCCTGCCTGTACGCTCTCTATAGAAAGCTGCTGCATCCATTAATTCCGCAATCGGATACCGCCGATTTATCGGCATCAGCATTTGGCGAACATCATCAGTAGCCGCATGCAGGGAGATGGAGAGAGTCACCGGTATCTCTTCCTCTGCAAGCCTCCGTATTCCCGGCGCCAGTCCGCAAGTGGACACAGTCATACGGCGAAAACTAATCCCTAATCCCCCTTTGGCGTTGAGAATGCGTAACGCCTTGACTGCTGCCTCATAGTTGTCAAGGGGTTCCCCTGTACCCATAAGGACTATGTTTCCGACATTGGCACCGAAGAGGGCTACATCTTCTTGGATTCTGAGTGCTTCATCCACTATCTCGGACGCAGTAAGGTCTCGAACGAATCCGGAAAGTCCTGATGCACAAAAGGAGCAAGCCATTTTGCAGCCAATCTGCGTGGAAAGACAGGCAGTGATACCGTACCTATATTCCATTCTGACAGCTTCTATAGCATTTTTGTCATGAGTCTCCAGTAAATACTTTACCGTACCTTTCTTGCCTTCATTTCTTGCGCGTACGTCAAGGCATCTTATGTATGAGGTTTCCTTGAGTTTTTGGCGAAGCGCCAGGGGCAGGTTAGTCATATGGTCAAAAGAGCACACAAGGTGCTTATGGACCCATGAGAATATCTGGTCACCCCTGTACGAAGGTTGTCCCAGCGATACCACAAAGCTGCTCAGTTCGTCAGGGAGAAGGCTTTTGATGTCTTCCATCTGGATTCCTCCCAGTGAGTTAATTCATCTCTTTCAGTAGGATTTCCTCTTGCCGGTATTAGAGATGACATTGCGTATGCGCCATAGGTTATTATAGACTGTAACAAGGGGGTTGTCATATGGATACGCTTCTCTATCTTGTAAGGCATGGCATAACCAAGTGGAATGACGAGAGAAGATATCAAGGACAGCGCGATTTGCCTCTGTCCGACGCGGGTCGGCTACAAGCCGAAAAAGTCGCCCGACGATTTCAAGGGGTGGAGATTGCTGCCGTGTACTCCAGTGACCTCGCCAGGGCAATGGATACCGCGCATTTCATAGGCAAGACCCATGGGCTTCCTGTGATCCCCCTGGGAGAGCTTCGCGAGATAGATGTCGGAATGTGGGAGGGTAAGAGCTTTGAAGAACTCCGGCATACGGAGAGAGAACTCCTTGAACACCGGCTTTCTGACATCGTAAACAACCCTATCCCGGGCGGTGAGTCATACGCTCAGCTTAGGGATAGGGTTATCCCGAAATTCACGGAACTCATCAGCATCCATAGGGGTTCATCCATATGTATTGTGAGTCACAGCGGCCCCTTGAAATTGATAATCTGCCATGCCCTGGGTATGGAGCCTTACGGACGTCTTAGATTCGAATTGGCAAACGCCGGTGTAAGCGCGGTTGCATGCACCGGCGATATGCGGATTCGAGTATGTTTTCTAAACGACACATGTCATCTCGTTACTTGATAACGACTCCAAGCACTGCCACAAGGCCTAAGAGCACTTTGAGAAGCCCGTTCTCTTTGCGTAGCTTGTCAAGATCCTTGGTTGTTTGCCCTTTGAAGGCTGCAAGATCCGATGACAGGGTCGTAAGCCCGCTCTCTAGTGAGGTATAAGATGAGATTCTGGCGGTGCGCTCGTTCCTGAAAGCGTCTTCCAGGCTCAGAGTCTTTCCGCGAAGGGCATTCAGCTCATCAGTGAAAGATGTACCCTCTTGCTCTGTTTTGGACGTGAGCCGAGAAACCTTGCTGTCCAGTTCAGAAACTGCCTGTTTCGACAAGGTAATCTCAGCAGCATGCTCACTTACGGCCACAGATACGCTGTCAAGATCTTTCCGTATAGCCGCTACTTGAGGTTCGAGGGAGGTAAGCCTCAAAACAGTGGCACTGAGATCCTCTTCCAGTTGAGCAAACTTCGTCCCATGGGTACCAACTTGTGTCCCCAGCTCAAGCAAGCCCGCCTCCGTCCTCAGAGCAAGCTCATGGGTGTCGCCGATTCTCTCGGCAAGCTTCGTTTCCACCTGGGTAATGCGTGCGTCGAGCTTCTCTTGGCCTCTCATAATATCTGAGATGATTTTGTCGACTTCACCCTTCATTTCACGTTGGGTGAAAGTAAGCTTTGCAATATCCTCTTGCATCACTTGCCGAGCCTTATCATTTTCATCCATGGTTTTCGCAAATACCTGCAGCTCAGTGGCAATAAGGACAAGTTCCTCACGGAATTCACCTGACAGTTTCCTCAGCAACTCAACGTCTTCCGGAGTTGCGCCGACACGTCCTGTACCTACCTCATTCAGGAGTCTTGCTATCACCGTAGCAAGGGTATACCTGTCCACAGCCTTAGTCCCCTGGAATGTTCCGTCTCCGTACAGGCCGAGATACCCTTTGTCCACAAGTAATTTCACAGATTGGTATGCCCAATGTTCTTTCGGCACATCTTTAATCTCTGCGCTCGCGCCGTGATATGGCACAAGGCATGCGACAAGGGATGCCAAGACTACGAAGGTAATGGTGTTGAGACGTGATTTCCCGGTTAACATGTAACCCCCTCCAATCCTGAGTATGAGTTCATTAGTTTTCGCCGGTTTTCCGATTGTCTTGGGTGGACCCGCGCGGTACGCACACTTTCCAGAGCCGGCGATCACTTATGGCAATCTGCTTTGTTCAGTGCGGCGCCATATTACTTGTCGGTGACAATCACGGATCCATGCTCAACTGAAGTGACCACTACTTGCCCTTCTCTTCCCAAGAGGGACATGTTACGCAGAAGGACATGGCTTTGTCCCGGAGCTTTTGCCCTGAAGCCGATAGTCGCCAACTCACCGGTGATATCGGCGGGTTGAGTCAGGCGTCCGTAAACATCTGTCAAGAGTCCTAAAGGATTCTGAATTACCCCCTCATTCCATTCAGACATCCTTCTGCCTTCCACGAAGACCGTCCCTCTGGATACATAGACAACCTCGACAATGGACGGGTCAAAGTTTAAATCAAATTTCACTTGCTGAAATCCCTTTAAGTTGCGAGCCAGGATTCTCACTATGAAGAATTTCCCTTGCCCTACAGGAGAGGCGGGAGTCTCCAACAGCAGTCTGGATCGTAACATAGGCACGCCTATGTCGGTGGCTGTCATTAGGGTGTCTGTATTTTGCGCATCCACCTTCACCCTGTAATCGAAAGCCCCCGCTTCGCCAAATGGGACGAGATACCATGAGACATCGCAGGTTTCACCGGGGACAATCTGCCCGGGAAACCGTGAGGATCTTTCACTTGGGGCCAGAACGATTCCGTAATCAGGCGTGAGAGTGACTTTAACACCGTATGCAGGCGCACCGCCTGAGTTATTGATCTTGGCGCATACCTTTAACGGATATGGATGAAACATATCATCCATTACTCCGAACATGGGCGGCGCCAGAACAGAAAGACTGAGTCTCGGGGGAGCCAGAATAGTCACCTCACGATACACTTCATTCCTCTCGGCGTTTTCAGCCTCCACGGCAACTCCGTATCCAAGGGTTGTCTGCTCCTTTATGCCTGATGTGACCTCCCATGCTATCTGACGGGTTTCACCCGGCGCCAGGTGGCCGAGGCTTTCCCGGCTTCCGGCACCTGATGCAAGAGTGAGGCCCGGCGGGAGGTTAAGATGGACATTAACGTCAAGCGCAAGTGTGGGCCCGTTATTCTCTACATATGCCACAATCGGGAATACAATAGGCTTATCCTTTTCAGAAGTGACTTCTGCAGGGGATGTGACACCGAGTGCAAGGACTCCCGGTGCGATACTTATTCCGCCCATACCGTAGAGGGTAGTGTATTCCCTGGATTCACCGGGCTTAAGTGTCTCTGCATCCCAGAAAAGGGCGAGCGCGCTGTCGAGTTCATACTCTCCTTCCCGAAGAAACTCGCGGCCGTAAATAACAAAGGCATCCCACACTCTGTCAGCAAGGTTTCCCCAATTTGTGAAGACTACCCTATCGGGAGGCGTGGCGCCTGCGCCCATCAAAGTCGCCTGACTGGTCACTGACGGGCTTGACAGCGAGTCAAAAGCCTGGACAAAGCGGGGCATTTCGTGTAGCTCAAAGACGGTGTCAGACGTAATTGCCCGGTCTCGGGCACGAAAAGGAGCTCCGTCATTTGATCCGAGCATGGTATCAAGCATCATACGGACTCCCACTTTATGGTCGATGTTTCCCAGATTCGTCACCACATACGTGATCTTTGCCGTGTCAAGTAACCCTGTGGTAGTTGATCTCACAATGCTAAGCATCTGAGACGCTTCAATATCGCCGAACCTCCATGTGGAGACAATACTGTTGCCTCCGATAACCTCAGGACCGGAAATCCTCTTGCCATACATGCCATGCCTTCCTGCGCGTGTTTCAGTGTCGCCGCCGAAAACGTAATCCTGCCCGTCTATCTTAAGAGTCGTATACGAAGTCCAAGGCCTCGGACGGCCGTACACCAGGGGCATGTTGTCATCTCGCGGATTCAGAGGATCACCGCCTGTGGAATCAACTGCAAACCTGCCTGTAGCATCATCTGATTGGTTCACGAAAACCCTTATGTACTGGTTCGATATCTCCAGGTTCCCGTAGCCTGCTGCAGACGCGGTTGGGCCCTTTGGATTTCCGATATTGCTGATGCAGGCAAATAGTGTAAATGCCATAAAAACAGAGAGCAGGCGTCTTCGGCTTATTCTCATTAGGGACACTCCTTTAATCTTCCAGGACGGTAACCCCGCCGAACTGGACATTCACATCGGCTTCGCCCTTAAAAGACACTGTCACCCGGATATTGTACGGCCAGTTGATGCCTTTGAATTTCCAAAGGGCAACAATTGTCATTCTGGCTTGCTCGTCCAGCTCCGCGTAGCCTGAAGCTTGAGATACATTGACACTGCGTATCTTGCCATCCCTATCGACTGAGACTTCCAGCTCTACGTTGCCTATCAGGTCCACGTTTTGCGCACCCTTTGGGTATCTGGGAGGAGCGGAGTTGATCGCCAAGGACTCCCCTTTCCCGAACTCGTGTCCCTTTGGCTTTTGGGGCCCGGCCTCTTCCGCATCTTTAGAATTGCCTTTGGTTGCTGTCTCTTCGTCTTTTCCTGTCGCGTCTTCAGCATAAGACCCTCCACCGGTGTCACCGGATCCTTCCGCATCACCGACAGGTTCAGGGGAAGCCTCCTTGGCCTCTGGGATTGGTATAGTCTCGTCGGATGAACCAGTAAGTACTCTGCCCAAATCTTCCGGTTCCGGTTCAGGCTTGGGTTCTTCGATTTCAGGCTCACGCTCTGCGGCTACCGTTTCAGGCTCTACCTTCACTGCGGGAGTCTCAGGCTCAGGCTTCGCCACTGGGGTTTCAGGCTCAGGCTTTACCACCGGGGTTTCAGGTCCGGGCTGGGGAGCGGGTTCCTTCTTCGGTTCTTCCTCAGTCTTCTGCTTTTCCGGCTCAGCAGGCGCTTTCGACTCCCGGACAGTGGCTTTCTCCTCCAAAGTCGTATCCTTAATCTTTGCAGGGGTCGGAACCGTTGTACCGACAGAGCTTCCTTGCCTGGTAGAGGCAAAGGTCTGGGATATTTCTCCAAACTCCACCGGGTATACGGTGACTTGATGCGCCACTGTTATCGGAACGAGGAGGATTACGGCGACATGCAGCAAAATGGATACCATCAGGGAAAACCACATGTTCATCCTGTCGTCGTCGTGCTTCATCCTCGTCACCACCTCTCATTCATTCAAGGGACTATCTTCTTGGCTTATCCGCTGCCAATGCCAGTCTGCCTGCGCCTGCTAATCTTGCAACATCCATCACATCTACCAGCTTCTGGTAGCTTGTGGAACTGTCAGCCCTTATAACCACGATTTCATTGGGGTTTTTCTGAATACGCTGGTTAATCGTGACCTTCAGGCTGTCAAGGGAAGTCCTTTTGTCGCCTAAATATACATTTCCTGCCTTATCAATCGTTATAACAGTCGTGGATGCCTGTTGAGCCGTGGCTGTCTCGGCGCGCGGAAGTCTTATGTCAAGGCCTGCAGGGTTCGTGCGAAATGTTGTGAATAGCATGAAGAACACAATAAGAAAAGTCATTACGTCTACCATGGGCACGATATCAATTCTAGGCTTCTTGCGTCCGGTCCTTTGAAAGCGAAAGCTCATACGGTTGCACTCCCTCCATGAGCAACTTGACGATGTTCGTTGCAAACTCATTCATGTCTCGAATTCGCCTGTCAACTGCCCCGGTGATGAACACGTAGAGTATGTACGCCCCAACTGCAATTGAAAGCCCTGCTGCAGTAGTAATCAGAGCTTCCGCGATTCCGGCTGACAGGGCTCCTGCTTCCAGCAACTGAGGACTTGCAGCCAAGACATTGAAGTTCTTGATGAGCCCAAGGACAGTTCCGAGCAGGCCCAGAAGCGGCGCCACTGAAATCACCATTTCAAGGGTGGGCAGACGTCTTTCAAGAAGGTATACTTCACGCTCACCTGCCATTTTGACCTCCACCTCAACTTGCTCTCTTGGCCGGTTGGCTGATGCAAGAGCAGTTGCTGCAAGCGTCCCTATCTGCCCTTTAACCTTATGAACGGCCGCGACTGCATCTACCATGCGATCGCGTTCCAGGGCCAGAGCTATCAGTCTCAAAGCACGATCAGGATCTTGACTGGTTCGACGGAGGTACAGAATGCGTTCAAATACCACGGCAAGAGCTACTATTGAGCAGATTACCAACGGTATCATTACAGGGCCACCTTTAACTAGTACGTCAACCATATCTCGTTCCTCCAATCCGGCGAAGCTAGCTTGCCTCACCGACAAATATTCGACATGGCTTTCCAATGTTCCTTCACGTGTTCCAGCATCATCTATAATTTCCATTATACACGAGTATTACAAATTTAAGTTGCTCTTTGAGAACGACGAACAGCCACTATGCGCTCCCTTATGTAGGAAGCGTCCGTGGCTGTTCAGGTTTCAGCCGGTCTGTATCAGGCAGCCTGTATCAGGCAGCCTGCTATTTTTGACGTTCGTAAGGAATTCCGCTTGCAGCAGGTGGTACAGATCTTCCAATCACTCCGGCCAGTGCAGCCATGGTTAGAATATACGGGGCCATCAGCAGGAAGTCTCTGGGGATAAATGTAAGCCCCAGGGTCTGCGACAGAATTTGGAGAGCGTCGGCAAATCCAAAAAGAAGACATGCTCTTAACGTGCCGTACGGAGTCCACTTCCCGAAAATCATGGCTGCAAGGGCAATGAAACCTCTTCCTCCTGTCATGTTTTCCCGAAATTGGCTGAGAAAACCCAGTGACAGAGAAGCGCCTGCCAATCCGGCCAGAGCGCCACTTAGTAGCACACACAGGTACCTTACGGCAAAGACGTCAACTCCTACAGTCTCTGCTGCTTTCGGATGCTCTCCCACTGCTCTGATGCGGAGGCCAAGCCGAGTCTTAAACAGGACGAAGTTAGAAATAATCACGGCAATGAGAGAAAGATAAACAAAAGGAGTGTGTTTCCCAATCATTGCGCCGACAACAGGGATTTTCTCTATCAATGGGATAGTCCAATCAGCAACTTTCGCAACAGGAGGCGATTGGCCTGCATGCTCAAAAACCTTACGCAACATAAATCCTGTAAAGCCTACACTGAACAGGTTGATGGCTGTTCCGCTCACGACTTGGTTTGACTTATATTTAATGCACACCACGGCATGGAGCCAGGCAACTGCCACTCCGCTTATGACTGCTGCAAGGACCCCCAGCCAAGGCGCATGAGTGAAGTGTGAGACAAGCATTCCCATAAATGCTGCAATCAGCATTATGCCTTCAAGCGCGATATTGACAACACCTGAGCGCTCAGAGAAGACTCCTCCGAGGCCTGCCAGAATCAGGGGGGTTGCCATCCTCAGCGTAGATACTACCAGTGCAATGTAAATGGTAATATCAGCTAAATTGCTATTCTCCATCGCGTTCCACCTCCCCTGTATCTGCCAAAGCCTGGGTTCCGGGACTTCCGGACTTAAGTAATCGTCTGAGGACTTCGTCAGCAGCCACAATAATTACGATAGTCGCCTGTATGATACCGATGATTTGCTTGGGAATTTTCGCAATGCTCTGCATAGTGATTGCGCCTCTTGCCAAGGTTCCGAAGAGGGTTGCCGCAATCAGCACGCCAAAGGGGTGGTTGCGGCCCAAGAGCGCCACAGCAATACCGTCAAATCCGTAGCCTACAAATCCAAAAAGATCCAGGAACCTGAACTGAACACCCAGCGCCTGGACTGCACCTGCAGCACCTGACAATGCACCGCTTATGCTCATTGCAATGATTATGTCTCTCGATACGTTAATTCCACCGTATCGTGCTGCATGCGGATTGATGCCTACAGCCCTTATCTCATATCCGAGTGTAGTCTTAAACAGCAGGTAATAAACTAGCCATACAGCGCCGAGCGCCAGTATTAAACCGAAATGAAGCCTGGTTCCCGGCAGGATCCTCCATAATCGGGCTGCTGCCACAACCGGAGGCGTCTGGGGAATCGGACCCGGCTCTTTAAGTGCGCTCATTACAAGGTAATGGCTGAAATACAGGGCAATATAGTTCATCATTATAGTGTTGATGACTTCATGTACTCCCAGTTTGGCCTTAAGGTAACCCGGCAGCGCAGCCCACAGGCCTCCGGCAAGCGCTCCCACAAGAAACGCCAGCGGCATGTGTATCACAGTTGGCAAGCCTGTCAGTTGGAAACCAATCCATGCAGCCACAATCTGCCCCATGATGAATTGACCTTCAGCGCCTATGTTAAACAAACCGCACTTAAATGAAAAAGCCACTGAAAGGCCGGTGAAGATCAGAGGCGTCACATTGATAAGGGTCTCCGCTATATCCCGCTTGCTTCCGAAAGCACCCTGAAGGAGAGCGCTATAGGCTTCCAGCGGACTTCTTCCGATGAAAAGTATCAGGAGCGCGCCTAGCAAGAGAGCAAGAAGGACTGCCACGACAGGTATGGATAGCTCCACTGCTTGTTCACGAGATATGCGCAACGTCTGTTTTCCGGGATTTCTCTGGGTTTTGCCGTTATTGGACACTCCTCTCACTCCTTTCAGTGTCAAGTCCGCGTTTAGCATGTCCTCCTGCCATGAGAAGGCCCAATTCTCCTTCAGTTGCTTCTGTTGCCGGCATTTCACCGACAATTTGCCCTTCATATATCACGAGAATTCTGTCGGAGAGAGACATTATCTCATCCAGCTCAAGAGAAACAAGGAGAATGGCTTTCCCCTGTTCTCTCTGGGCAAGAAGCCGCTTATGAACAAACTCTATAGCCCCCACATCGAGCCCACGAGTAGGTTGGGATGCAATGAGCAATCTCGGTTCACCTGAAAGCTCCCGAGCGACAACCACTTTTTGCTGATTTCCTCCGGATAGAGACCTAACGGGCACGTTTTCATGTGGTGTTCGTACGTCGAATTCCGAAATCAAATTCCTGGCGTGAGCGTGGACTTTCCGATAGTCCAAGTTGATTCCACTTGCAAATGGGGCTTTATAGTAATTCCTCAATATAAAGTTCTCGGAAACCGTGAAATCTAAGATGAGGCCGCGGTTCTGCCTGTCTTCCGGGATGTGGGCTACACCCTGCTCAATCAGTGCTCGGGGTTGCTTATTCAAAACATCAATGCCGTCAATGTAAACATGCCCGGATGCCGCTTTTCTGAGTCCGGTGAGGGCTTCTACCAGCTCGCTCTGACCGTTTCCTTCAATACCTGCGATACCCACAATCTCGCCGGCATTGACGTCAAAAGAAACCCCTTTCAGAGCCGGTAAATTCCTTGAGCCCCTCGCGTGCAAGTTATCAACTCTAAGGACGGTGTCGCCTATCCTTGCCGGCTCTTTTTCAAGGGAGAGGACTACTTTGCGGCCGACCATCATTTGAGCCAGTTCTTCCGCGGTAGTATCTCGAGTCTCACCTGTTCCAACGCACTTGCCTCGTCTTAGGACCGCAACGCGATCACTTGTGGCTATGACTTCCCGTAGTTTGTGCGTGATAAATATGATGGACTTACCTTGCCGGATCAGGCTGCGCATAATTTCGGCAAGCTCGTCCACTTCTTGAGGAGTCAAGACCGCTGTGGGCTCATCCAGGATTAGTACCTCAGCACCTCGATACAGCGCTTTGAGAATTTCAACTCTCTGTTGCATCCCTACGGAAATATCCTCGATTCTTGCTCGAGGGTCCACAATAAGCCCGTACTGATTCGACAGTTTTTCCACATCACGTATGGCTTTATCCATGTCGAGTTTACCGCCGGCATCGACAGGTTCAACGCCAAGAACAATATTCTCGGCAACCGTGAAAGGCGGTATTAACATGAAATGCTGGTGTACCATGCCAATGCCCAGTCTTATTGCATCATTGGGATTGCTGATGGAGACACGCTCTCCCCGGATATTGATTTCTCCTTCATCAGGCCTGTAGAGGCCATAAAGGACGTTCATCAGGGTGGTTTTGCCCGCCCCGTTCTCACCCAAC
The DNA here is from genome assembly GCA_033809295.1 of Bacillota bacterium. Lineage (GTDB taxonomy): Bacteria > Bacillota > SHA-98 > UBA4971 > UBA4971 > UBA4971. The sequence continues at coordinate 8,278 of JAPXLY010000007.1, read as the reverse complement.
AGCGCGAGAATCTCTCCGGAGTAGACGTCTATACTGACATTGTCGTTTGCGACTACCCCGGGAAATTTCACGGTTATTCCGCGCATTTCCACCACAGGGGTACTCATAGGTTCTTTCAGGGTTAAGAACCTCCTCTCAGAAGATGCCAGGCACCGCTGCATGTGCAGAACAGCACCTGGCACCTACTTTCTTTACCGCAATTACCCGGACATATAACCTCCCTGAGCTACTCTGCAGGCGGTGTGAAGGCTTCGAGCTCAGTGTAGGAGGCCGGGACTACGACGTCACCGTTTACTATCATTTCTCGATATTTCTCCACCTCTTCGAGGACCTCTTCCGGAACGTGGTCGGAAGTCTTATCACAGGTGCCTACCCCGTCCTCAGCCAGGCCGAATACATAATGGGTAGGCTCAAACGTGCCATCCTTAACCTTCTCCGTAATATCAAACACGGCTACATCCACGCGCTTCATCATGCAGCTCATTACGTTATCAGGCGCAAGGTGGTGCTGGCACGAGTCAACGCCCATGGCCCAGAACCCTTCTCCCTGTTCTTTTGCAGCCTCAATGACCCCAAGGCCACACGCGCCTGACGCATGGAAAATGATATCCGCGCCTTGATTGAACTGGGCAAGAGCCACTTCTTTACCCTTTGCAGGGTCATCAAACTTCCCGGTATAGCCTCGTAGCACCTTAATACTGGGATTAGCAGCGCGCACGCCTGCGTGGAAACCTGCGTCGAAGTGCTCAATAACCGGCACTTCCATACCGCCGACGAAACCTACGGTTCCGGTCTTGGTCATCTTTGCGGCAATCACCCCGAGAAGGAATGAACCCTCTTCCTCTTTGAACGTGGCTGATGCAACGTTAGGCTGCTCTACTACGCTATCAATGAGTCCGAATTTGAGATCAGGGTATTCAGAAGCGACTGTATCTACAGCATCAGTCAGCAAGAATCCAATAGCCCAGCTAATATCTGTATCTTGATCCCCCAGGCTTCTAAGATTAGGCTCGTAGTCATCCATCTTCTTTGACTCTACTACCGTAATCTCAAAGCCCAGTTCCTCTTCTGCTTCCTTAAGGCCTTTATAAGCAGCGTCGTTAAACGATTCGTCTCCCAAACCGCCAACGTCGGTAACCATGGCAGCCTTCAGGACCTCAGGGGGAACCTCCGCGATTTCCTCTTTGGGCTTTCTAAGACCCACCGCAACGGCGATGATGATTACCACCGCAACAATTATCACTGCCCACTTTGTTGATTTAGACATTGTCTAAATGACCTCCTTTCGATATTTGGGACCCTTTCCTCGCTTGAATTGAGTCTTGCTATCGACACACACCGCGAAGTCTCATGGCTTCAGCAACTCTCAAAATAGCCAGGTTGTACGCGGCTGCCCGGAGACTGGTGCCCATCTCTCTTGCTGTACCCAAGACTGCTCGGAAACTCTCTGTCATTATTCGCTCCAGCCGTTCTGCGACTTCCTCCTCGGTCCAGTAGAAATTCATAAGGTTCTGAACCCACTCAAAGTAAGATACGGTAACCCCTCCGGCATTTGCCAGAACATCCGGGATTACCATAACGCCTTTGTCAGACAGTATTTCGTCAGCCTCAGGTGTGGTTGGGCCGTTAGCGCCTTCTGCTATCATTCTGGCCTTTACCTTTCCTGCATTGGCTTTCGTAATCTGGTTTTCAATAGCTGCAGGTACCAGAACGTCGCAGTCGAGTTCAATAAGTTCAGCGTTGGACAGACTATCAGTGTCGGGCGTTCCTTCAACTGATCCCGTCTCTTTCAGTTGAGTCGTCATTGCTTCAGGGTCAAGGCCTGTTTCCCGGTAAACCCCGCCAATTACGTCTGTTACCCCTACTATCTTGCATCCATAACCGTGGAGTATGGAGACGACATTGGAACCTACGTTACCGTAGCCTTGCACCGCGATTTTAAGGCTGTTTAGGGGCAGCCCCAATTCTCTTGCGGCCTCCCTGACGCAGATTACAAGCCCTCTGGCAGTGGCTGCAGCGCGGCCCAGTGAGCCTCCGAGGGGAATTGGTTTTCCTGTGACAATACCGGGCACATGTTTACCTTTTTGGGTGCTATACGTGTCCATCATCCAAGCCATGACCTGGGGATTAGTGAATACGTCAGGCCCTGGAATATCAGTAGCAGGCCCGATTACATCACTTATCTCAGTTGTAAAGCGCCGGGTCAGTCGTTCTATCTCCGCTTGGGACATTTCCAGAGGATTACATGTGACTCCTCCTTTGGCGCCGCCAAAAGGAAGTCCTACTACCGCACATTTCCAAGTCATCCACATGGAAAGGGCTTTCACTTCTTCGAAGGTGACATCAGGATGATAGCGAATCCCACCTTTACCCGGCCCTCTCGCAGTATTGTGGATTACCCGGTAGCCTTTGAAGACTTTGACAGTCCCGTCATCCATCTTAACTGGGAATGCCACTTCCACGGCGAATCTGGGATGTCGAAGCATTTCGCGTATACCGGGATCAATATCCAATTTCCCCGCTACAGAGTCATACTGGCGTAAGGCAACATCGTACGCGCTTTCTTGACATGCGTTTTCTTTCACCGTTTTCCCACCTCCCTACCCGAAAGTCTTCATGAACCTTCCAATCGATAATATTTCTCCATCGTTCTCACATTTCCTTCCTAGTGAGAAGATACAATCTCCCCTACTAGGTCATAATCACCTGCATCAGTGATCTTTACAAGCTTGAACTCACCTGGTTCGGGATGCAGGTTTCCGATATAGATCGAACCGTCAATTTCCGGCGCTTCCCCTTGGGAACGTCCGATTGTGACTAATTCGCTTTCTTCCGCCCTCCCTTCGATTAGCACTTTCATAACCCGTCCTATCTTTGACTCGTTCTTTTCTCTGGAAATCAGTCTTTGAACCTCCATTGCTTCCTGTCTTCGCCGCTCTTTCACTGCTTGTTTCACCCGGCCTGAGAAGCGCGGCGCCGGTGTCCCCGATTGAGGCGAATAACTGAATATACCGACTTTGTCCAGGCGAACTTCTTCCAGAAAATCCAAAAGCCTCCGAAACTTCGCCTCTGTTTCGCCTGGGAAACCCACAATGAATGTGCTCCTTATTGTTATATCGGGAATAGCCTGTCTGAGCTTGATGATTGTCTCGAGTGCTTCTTTGTGCCCTCCTTGACGGTTCATGAGCTTCAGCAGTTCATCATCTGCATGTTGAAGAGGCAGATCTACATACTTACATACTTTAGGCAGGGAAGCCATTGCTTCAATCAATTCATGGGTCACTCTTGTAGGATACATGTAGAGAACCCGTACCCATTCAACTTCATCTATTTGACATACTTCCTTCAGCAACTTGGCCAGGGTGTAGGCCCCATAAAGATCCTGTCCGTACCTGGTTGTATCCTGAGCTATAAGAATCAGTTCTCTTGCGCCGTCCAGCGCGAAATTCCTGGCTTCCTCCACTATCGAACCGATGGGGCGCGAACGAAACCGGCCGCGGACTTCAGGAATAACGCAGTATGAGCAATGGTTGCTGCACCCTTCGGCTATTTTGATGTATGCAGTATACCGGGGAGTTGAGATGCGGCGAGGAAAAGTCTCATCGTATATGAAGCAAGGCTGTCGACTGACAAGATTGACCCGTTTGCCGTCCATTGTGTCCTTAACAACCTTAACTATCTCAGCGAAATCGCCTGTGCCTACCACTGCATCAATCTCCGGTATCTCATTAAGGAGATCTTCGGGAAATCTTTGAGCTAAGCAACCGGTGACAACTAATCTGCGGCACGGATTTTTCTTTTTCAGCTCTGCAAGGCCAAGTATGATATCTACTGCTTCTTCCTGAGCCTCATCTATGAAAGCACAGGTATTGACCAGCAAGACATCTGCCTTGTCCAAGTTGACAACCGGTTCGAACCCCGCCTCTGAAAGAAGGCCTATCATGACTTCAGAGTCTACCAAATTCTTTGCGCATCCTAATGATATCAACGCTACATGGGTCTTCACTTGACTTTGCAACTTCTCCTTATCCGGCACCAATAATGCATACAGGTTCCGCCATTATATTGTATATTGCTTCACAGATGGAATACTCGAAGCCCGCCGGGAATCACCGAGAATTCCATGGAGTCAGCCGCGAACACTTCCCCGTCCATATGAAGGGGCATTTCGGCAGAAAGCTGAATGCGGACGGATTTTCCCCGCATAAGCCTGGCTTTAGGGTCATATATATGTGTTCCTCTGAGCGCCTTCGGGACTTTGCTAAGAATTTCCAGGCTACCAACGGCTTCAACAACACACACGTCATATAGTCCATCGTCAGGAATTGCACCAGGAACAATAGGTATCCCTCCGCCATAAGTCTTGCCAATGCCTACGGCTATAAGCAGAGGGTGAACCGTTATTGTCTCCTCGTCGTCAATGGTAATGTATGCCTCAAAACCTTTGTACTGCCGTAACGTCTTGAACAATGCCAGAATGTAGAGGGGGATTCCTCTGGCAGGGAAGTTCCTAAGGGATTCGCTTGCAGTCTTGGCCACAGCGGCATCAAACCCAATCCCGACTGAGTTCGCAAAGTACCTATCAATAACCCGGCCAAGATCCCGCCTTGTCGTGTTTCCTTTAAGTATCACTTCACAGGCTTGATTTATGTTTCTGGGTATTTCCATACTGATAGCTAGATCATTGCCACTGCCGCACGGGATTACCCCCAGGATTATGTCATGCCCTGCAATGCCGTTTACCACTTCGTTGGCAGTCCCGTCCCCTCCTGCGGAAATGACAGCGTCATATCCTTGTTGGACTGCACGTTTCGCTTCATTCGTGGCATCCCCCGCTGCTTGAGTAATATGCATATCAAATTGCATTTCACTTTCTTCGAATAACCTTTGGATGACGGGAATGGCTTTCTCAGCCTTGCCCCGGCCTGCTTTGGGATTCACGATAATTTTGGCTCGCAATTCTACCTGCCTCCTATCGGAGCTTTGAACAAAGCTGCACGTATCATAGTGTCCGTACCCCGTTTGAGAACACAAATTCCGTAAAATCGTTGAAGTCGCTTCGTAAATCGGGAGTATGTTGATCCGCCCCGCTGTCAAGCAAGAAATCTTCCACAAGGTAAGTCTTAAGGCCAAGGACTCCTGCTATGATGTCTTCATCCATGTTGTTTCCCACCATCAGACATTCTTCAGGTTCGTACCCGATGATCCCCAAAGTTTCTTCATAGTACTTGACGTTTGGTTTGCAAAAGTGCATTGTCTCATAGCAAGTGATCAACTTGTATGGGAGGCCTTGAATTCCGCCCCACCTCATCCGTTCCACAATAGCCTCAACCGGGAAGACCGCGTTTGTGGCAATAACCACATCATAGCCTTCTTGAAACAGGAATTCCAGCATTGCCCTGGCTTTTGGGTGAGGCTGAACCCCGAGAGCATTTTTAAGCTGCGTAAATTCACTTACGTAGAACTCTCCGAATACAGGCATAAGAATATCTTCCGGCACATTGACTCTTTGGAAAAAATCCCCAATAAAGACTTGTCTGTTTGACCTTGAAGGGTCCTCGTTTCGTATCATGGCTTCAGTTGAAGCGACAAGCGCTTCAACAAACTGTGCGGGTTCCACTAATGTGGCTGCTGCCTTTGTAATGGCTCTGAAATACTCCTTCAGGAAATCGTCATATTCAAAATGAACCAGTGTTCCGTCAAGGTCAAAAAGAACACAACGAACCACCTTACCACCACCTGATCAGGTCACTCAGTAGATCGCCATGAGACCGTTGTTCTCTCCCATATTATGTTAACACAGCCCGCCCGAATCGCAAAAATTGGCCGACGTCTTCGGCGAAACCGGCGATTACCGGAGAAGTCCAACGGTCTCCGCCATAAGTAATCGCCGGTTCCAGAAAGTGTACGTACTGTGCAGAGTTGTCGGTATTGCACTAAGGGGACAGCGCCCCAAGTGGGTTGCCTTGACAAAGGAATTACCGGCCTCAGAAAACGTACGTACCGTGCGGGGCCACCCAAGACAATCGGAAAACCGGCGAAAATTAAGGAACTCATACGTAGACGTGAAACTAACTTCCGGCCTGTTGCTTATGTAAAGGAACCTCTTCTTTAAAGAGCTTGGCAAGATGCCTTGTCACTTCGCCCGGAATGCCGTTTCCGATAGGTTGTCCGTCAACAGTAACCACAGGCATGACTTCTATAGACGTATTAGTGATGAATACTTCATCTGCTGACATAAGAACTTGAGGGCTGAAGAAGTCTTCAACTATAGTCATACCCTCGCGTCGTGCCAGGCGAAGAACTACTGCCCTGGTCACTCCTGATAGTATCCAGTTCCCTTCAGGCGCGGTATGTAACTTGCCGGATTTTACAATAAACACGTTGCATGTCGTACCTTCCGTTACACGTCCGTCATCTCTCACCAAGATAGCTTCAAAGGCCCCGGCACGATTTGCTTTCTCTTTTGCAAGCACATTAGGTAGAAGACAGATGCTCTTGATATCGCATCTCAACCAGCGCTCATCACGGGTGATAATTACAGATACTCCGTCTTCATATAGCTTCTCAGGCATGGGCCGTGCTCTCCGTACTGTCAGCACCATGGTAGGTTTGACGTTGTCCGGGAAATCGTGCTTCCTGGGCGCGTGTCCTCGGGTAATCTGTATGTAAACCACAGCGTCCTGAAGGCCGGTTCGACGGATCGCTTCGTCTATAAGCCCTTCCAGTTCCCTTCGATTCCCGGGCAAAGGTAGATCCAAGAGCCTCAAGCTTCTTTCTAAGCGGTCCAAATGGGCGTCGCAAGCGAAGGGTATACCGTCGTAAGTCTTGATTACCTCGTATACTCCGTCGCTGAACTGAAAACCCCTATCTTCTATTGAAACTTTCGCATTCTCAATCGGCATGAACACCCCGTCAAGATATGCAATGCCTTCCACTGTTATTCGCCCCTCTTTCCTTGGCACATCGCTCGGTATGCCCGCCGCGCAGCCTACAACCTGCGTTCGCCTTGCGCACCTTTCATGAGACACTCATATAACGCAAGAAAATGAAGACACTATTTAAGGAGGATTGACAAGATGGACACAACAGACACTGAAAACCACGAGACACTTGCACAAGCTCTGTTCTCAATAGCAGTTGAACGATGGCATCCCTCCATTGTCAATTATGAACTGGCAGAGATTGACGGTATCCTCTCATCCTATGCTATTCTCGGGAGAGCGCTTTCTGATTCAGGAATACCGGCTTCTGAGAAACGGGAAATCATAACTGATGTATTTGGCAGCATTCTCTCCCCGATTTCCCTGGGTTTGCTTGACCTCTTGGTGGAAGAAAACAAAATCCATATGGTAAGGGATATTTCCAAGTCATACAGACATCTTCTCAAATAGTTTTTCTACATCCGGTATTATCCTAAGAATCATCATGCCTTGACGACACGGTTTCTCCCCTCACGTTTACCTCTGTAACAGGCCATATCTGCTGCATAGAGTAAATCTCTCTTAGTCGTGCCGTCTACAGGATAAGTAGCCACTCCTATACTTACGGTCAAGTCATTCCCGTATAGTTCAGTGCCGTGGGAAAACGAATAGTTGTCAATCCGGGCTCGGATGCTTTCCGCCACGTTGAAAGCCGGGGCTTTGTCCGCCCCTGGCAGTAGGATTACAAACTCCTCTCCGCCGTAGCGGGCAACGACATCAGTGGAACGTACAGACGAGGCAAGGAGTCTCGAAACTATCCGTAAAGCCTCATCTCCCGCCATGTGTCCGTACGCGTCATTATAGTCTTTGAATCCATCGATATCTATCATCAGAAGAGAAAGGCATTTGCCGTTCTGCTCTGCTTGTCTCAGTTCTTCGGTGAATCGTTCTTGGAAATACCTGTGATTGTGAAGTCCCGTGATCGAGTCAGTAATCGCCATCTTTGTTGCTATTCCATGTAGACGCTGTGCCTCGGCAAGTTTCTTGTCCAATCTGGCGCTGACTCCTCGCAATTGTCTGTGCCTTTCCTGGAGCAACTCATTTCTGGTCTCAAGTATACTGCAGAGACGGGCTTTTTCAATAGCTACCGCATTTAAGGCTCTTATCTCCTCCTCCAGACGTATATTCTCAGTGATATCTTGGACTACTCCTCTGAATGCAGCAGGTTTGTTGTTCTTCCAAACAATCCCCAAATCCACTTCGAGGTATTTTGTCATGCCGCCCGAGTGTACTTTGGCAATCTTTAAGATGCGAGGCGGATCTTTCCCGGCGGTATTATTCCCGAGAGCGGCCGC
>JAPXLY010000006.1:0-33696 GCA_033809295.1 Bacillota bacterium | reverse complement strand
ACGCAGATCCAAAGTCTCTGGTTGCAGCCTTCAGCAGCAGCCTTTGGTTGTAGCCTTCAGTTGTAGCCTTCAGTTGTAGCCTTCAGTTGTAGCCTTCAGTTGTAGCCTTCAGGTTGTAGCCTTCAGTTGTTGACAGAAGCTTCTTGTAACGGTATATTATACCCCGTAGGGTATATGAAGACATATGAGCGAGTACGATATCGTGAGACCGTTGTTGTCTCCCATATTATGTTAACACGGCCCGCCCGAATCGCAAAAACTGGTCGCCGTCTTCGGCGAAACTGGCAGCTACTGGAGAAGTTCAACGGTCTCTGTCATCGCTCATTGCTTTGTGAAGCGGGCTGCCTATCGCGCTTATCGCGCTGGCTGCCACACGGCTTATCGCACTGCCTGGCGCATCCCACGAGGAGCAGGTTGATATGGCAGGTCGGCGGAGAAGGTCGGAAGGAGCGGGTCAGCAGAGCAGGTCGGCAGAGCAGGTGGGCGGAGAAGGCCGTCAGGAGGAGGTGTGTGAGCAAGAGTGAAACAAAGTGAATTGCCTGGAGAACGGAAAGTCACAGAGTCTGACGTGCCGGCATTGACTGACGATGGCCGGGATGCGCTAATACTAAGTGAAAGCGCTAAGAACGACATTGTAACAAGATTAAAGCGTATAGAGGGCCAGGCCAGGGGAGTCCAAAGAATGGTGGAAGAGGGACGGCCTTGCGAAGACATTATCATCCAGATTGCTGCGCTAAAGGCTGCTGTTGCTCAAGCCGGTGTAGCCATAGCAGGATCTCACCTGGTTGAGTGTGTTGCGCACAGCGTCTCCTCCGGGGAAGGGAATTGTCGCGACAAAATAGCGGGTTTCGCAAGACTTTTCAGTAAGCTTGCATAGGTATAGTTCGGTGAGCTTGCATAGGTATAGCTCAGTAGACTTGCATAGGTATAGCCTACGGACATATTAAAGACGCGAGCGACTCGAACATGGCAAATATGAGAGGCCCGGATATGGCAAACTTGTAACGGGAGGAAAGGAAGGGTTGGATATGGCAGGCGGAGTAGTTGAGGTTAAGGACGCAACATTTCAGGACGAGGTTCTAGGCGCCAATGAACCTGTGCTTGTGGATTTTTGGGCTGCATGGTGCGGACCGTGCCGGATGATGGCGCCCGTCGTAGAACAGATGGCACAGGAATACTCAGGCAAAATGAAGGTAGCGAAGTTAAATGTAGACGAGAATCCTGAATCAGCTTCTTCGTATGGAGTAATGAGCATACCTACACTCATTCTCTTCAAAGGCGGAGAAGCTGTAGAGCGATTTGTGGGGTTCAGGCCTAAGCAAGAACTTGCAAGGCTTGTTGACGCTAAGTTGTGAGAGGGTAATCATAGGAATCGAGGGCAAGTTGGGAATCCCGGTGGGTGGGACGAACCATGGTAAATGGGGAATCCGGCGCATCCGGCAAATCAAGGAGGAAGGCGTAATTCGGGGAGGAAAGACGATTCGCCTGACGAAATAAGGCGTAGACACTATGCGGGAGGTATGACAGATCCTATGAAAACCGGAATTGTGGAGTGTGTTCCTAATTTCAGCGAAGGACGAAGGCCTGAAGTGGTAGATGAGATTGTTGATGCAATAACGAGTGTCCCCGGAGTAAGGCTCCTGGACCGATCTTCTGACGTAGACCATAACCGGTCAGTCCTGACTTTCGTAGGTGAACCGATGGCGGTAAAGGATGCAGCATTTAGGGCTATAGCTCGTGCCGCTGAACTGATCGATATGGAGAAGCACCAGGGAGAGCATCCACGCATCGGTGCTACAGATGTAGTTCCTTTCGTGCCTGTGAGGGGGGTCACCATAGCTGATTGTGTGGATCTGGCGCGGGCATTGGGCAAAGAAGTCGCAGAAAAACTCCACATTCCGGTATATCTCTATGAAGAAGCGGCTACCTTAGAAGACCGCAGAAATCTCGCTAATATTCGGAGAGGAGAATACGAAGGCCTCAAGGAAGAAATCAATTTTCCGGCGAGACGTCCTGACTTCGGCGCGCCTGTCATGCATCCTACTGCAGGCGCTACAGTCATAGGAGCACGTAGCTACCTGGTTGCCTACAACATCAATCTCAACACGCCTGACGTGGCTATTGCAAAGAAGATAGCACGGCAAGTCAGAGCAAGCAGCGGCGGCTTGATGTATGTGAAAGCTCTCGGCATTATGCTGGAGGACAGGAACTTGGCCCAAGTCTCCATGAACCTCACGAATTTCGAAAAGACTCCTATACATGTGGTTTTTAACCTGGTAAAGACAGAGGCTGAACGCTACGGAGTGTCTATCGTGGGCAGTGAGATCATAGGCCTTGTACCCATGAACGCTCTGTTGGATGCTGCAGGATACTACCTCAGACTTGAGGACTTCTCCAGGGAACAAGTGTTAGAAGCGAAGATATTTGGCGAATGACAGTGCTTTATTGTCCTTTCTTTGATAATGGAGGTCGGTGCTACTGATGAACACTGGAGAGCAGGCTATTCGTGCCGATCTGCTGATTGATAACGCGTCCGAGCTTATCACGCTTGCGGCTGACGTCCCCGGTAACGGTGCAGCAGACCCTCGCGTTGCGTCTTCCATGCGCAGCTTAGCGATAATCTCAGGCGGTAGTATAGCAGCTTTCGACGGACGTATTGTAGTTATAGGAAAAACCCATGAGGTTAGGGGAAGAGTCAGGCTGACACCGAACGCAGAGGTGATAGACGCTAAAGGTAAGGTGGTTTTGCCGGGATTCGTGGATTCCCACACCCATCTGGTTTTTGCAGGATCCAGGGAAAGGGAGTTCATCCAAAGAGCTGAAGGCAAGACCTATCTTGAGATATTGGGAAGCGGCGGCGGGATCCTTTCTACAGTCAAGGCTACACGTGATGCTGCTCATTCTCATCTTCTGTCCTTAGGCATTGAGAATCTGGACATAATGATGTGCCACGGAACGACTACTGTGGAAATAAAAAGCGGCTATGGGTTATCTGTTGATGAAGAACTCAAAATCCTTCGTATCATAAAAGAACTGGACAAACTTCACCCGGTTGATGTAGTCAGCACGTTTATGGGCGCGCATGCCGTGTCAGCCGAGTATGCCGGAGATGCAGAGGGATACGTGCAGCATGTGATAAATGACATGCTACCTGCAGTCAAAGACGAGAATCTGGCAGAGTTTTGCGACGTATTTTGCGAGAAAGGAGTCTTTTCAGTCGATCAATCAAGGCGTATACTTGAGGCAGGGCTTGCTTTTGGCCTTCTTCCAAGGATTCACGCAGACGAATTGGGTTCCTCGGGTGGAGCTGAACTGGCAGCGGAAATCGGAGCCGTCTCTGCAGAGCATTTACTGTACGCGTCAGAAGAAGGTATTCGCAAAATGGCGGAGGCAGGGGTGACAGCGACCCTTCTTCCGGCGACCTCGTTCACTCTGGGGCTGGGACGGTACGCTGATGCCAGGGCTTTCATCCAAGCCGGATGCCCCGTAGCCCTGGCTACGGATTTCAATCCGGGAACCAGTCCCACCTTGTCCATGCAGTTCGTCATGAACGTAGCCGCCCTGGGTATGAAGCTCCACCCTGCGGAGATTATATGCGCAAGCACTATCAATGCTGCCTGTGGCTTGAACCGCGGAAACCTTATAGGCAGTCTTGAGGTAGGAAAGGCTGCCGATATGGTCGTTTTGGACGTGGACACTTACCTAAAAATCCCGTACAAACCAGGAACGAATATCGTGGACAAAGTAATCAAAAAAGGAAGGCTTGTTGTGAGTGAAGGGAGGCGAATCCCATCATGACCTTTAAAGAACTAACCGTCTCTGAGTTTGTCCAAGCTGTCGCCGAAGGATCGCCTACCCCCGGTGGCGGAAGTGTGTCCTCTTTAATAGCAGGCCTTTCTTCTGCTTTGGTGGGTATGGTAGGCTCTTTAACAGCAGCCCGGCTACAGGCTAAGGCAACAGGAAAACCCAGTGGAAAGGACACCGGCGCCTGCCGTGAGAATGCAGCAGATCCTAAGCTGAGGCTGATGCTTGACATGGTAAGCACTGCCAACCATCTCAGAACGAGTTTCTTGGCCCTTGCTGACGAGGATTCGGCGGCTTATGATAGGGTAATTGCTGCCTACAGATTGCCTAAGAGCACTGAAGAGGAGAAGGAAGCCAGATCTCTTGCCATCCAGGATGCGCTTAAAGATGCGTGCCTTGTTCCTGCTCAAGTCGTCAAGCTTTCGCTGGAGGTATTGCGTCTTGCAGAGGCCATGGCAGAACACGGGATGAAGAGCGCCATGTCAGATGTTGCAGTTGCCTGTCTTGCTGCCTGGGCCGGGATGAGAGGCGCGCATTTCAATGTGAGAATCAACTTGCCGTCCATTAAGGATGAATCTTTTGTCAATCAGGTAGAGGGCGATATGGCAATTTGCATGTCATCAGGCAGTGGCATTTTTGAGAAGGTTATGGCGCAAATCGAACAGGCGCTATAGGTTCACGGGCGACACGTAGCACGTATTGCAAGTGGCACAGTCGTTGGAACTTCATGGGTGTAGTCTGAGTTGTGCTGTCCGTGGTATGTACTGCACTGCATGTAACATGTGTTGCGCCTGGGGAGGAGTGATGTGCGATGTCAAGAAAAGCGCTCATCGTAATAGATATGCTACGAGATTTTCTTGAGCCCGACGGCAGGCTTTATATCGGCCCTACTGCACAAAATGTAGTTGAAGCTGTCGGTCGGGAGATTGAGAAGGCCAGGTCTTGCCAAACGCCGGTAATCTACGTGTGTGATACGCATAGCGAGGACGATTCTGAGTTTAGGATGTTCCCTTCTCATTGTGTTACGGGAACTCCCGGCGCAGAGGTAGTTGATGAGTTGAAGCCTCATCCGGGAGACAAGATTATTCCTAAACGCAGATACAGCGCGTTCTTCCAGACAGACTTGGATCTCACCTTAAGAGAACTTGGCATAGACGAAATCGTGCTGGTAGGTGTTTGCACCAACATCTGTAACTTGTACACGGCGGCAGACGCCAGGATGCTGAATTACAAGGTTACAGCTCTCAGAGATTGCATGTCATCATTCGACGAAGCGGCACACGAGTTTGCTCTCAAAGAAATGGAGCAAACTCTGGGTGTAACCGTCGTATAATACCTTTGGCGTGCTTCGCATAAATCCGCGGCATGATAGTAGGCGCAGCCATATAGAGTCATGCTTATGGGCTGAAGCCTGTTTGTCAGCGGTCATACCCCGTGCCGGCCTGGTTATCAAGGGCCAATCAGCACACAGCCAGGCAAGCAATCAGATCCATACGATAGCTTGAGGCTATGCTTGACTCGCTGTAATGAACTCATACTTAACTAAGGTCGTCAATGAAGTTGCCAAGGAGTGATAACCCTGAAAAAAAGCAGCGAATTACGGCAAAACAAGCGGCATAATGCCAGGGCTCTGATGACTGAATGCCAACGGGACATAGCCTCGGAAATGGAAAGAATCGGCGTCTTCCCTGAAGGCATCCGGATAATGGAGAAAAAGGGCGTCTTCCGCGTAATACTGCTTGAGAAAGTATCCTTGAGGCAGGCAATAATCATTAAGCAGGAAATGTTGTCAAAAGGGGGCGATGCGGCTGTGAATGCCGGAGTGGCTTCTCTCGACGGGGGTCCCACAGATATCCTGCTCATGGGCACAGTCAGTCAGCTTTGCAGGGCCTCGGAGGGGCTTATGCGCCAACCTTTTGGCTTGCCTCAAATCGCAGAAGAGATCCTGGAGGTCATCAATGCTCAAGAACCCTCCACAGGCAGGATCCTTCAACTCGGAAGGCATGCTTTGACATTGGGCAACAAAACCTATATCATGGGCATTCTCAATACGACGCCTGACTCATTTTCCGACGGAGGCACACACATGACGGTAGATGCAGCAGTAGAACATGCGTGGCGCCTTGTGGAAGAGGGAGCGGACATTATTGATATTGGCGGCGAGTCTACAAGGCCGGGTTCAGCTCCTACACCGACAGAAGATGAAATCCGTAGGGTAGTCCCTGTTATCGAGGCGCTCGGGAAGGGTTTTCCAGTTCCTATCTCAGTGGATACGTATAAGAGTGAGGTGGCTGAAGCAGCCCTTGCCGCAGGCGCCCACATGATCAACGATATTTCGGCTCTCGCCATAGATCCTCGTCTTGGGGAGGTTGTGGCTGAGGCTAAAGTCCCAATCGTGCTTATGCACATGAAAGGCCGGCCAAAAGATATGCAGGAGAATCCTTATTACGAATCAGTCGTATCTGAGGTGGCGGGATTTCTCCGTGCTTCTGTTGCCCGGGCTAAAGAATACGGGATACCCGATGAGAATATACTTATTGATCCGGGTATCGGATTCGGCAAGACTTGTGCCCATAACCTTGAGCTGCTGAGGCGCCTCAAGGAACTAAGAAGTCTCGGTTACCCGATACTCCTGGGCACATCCCGCAAAGCGTTCATCGGAAGGACGCTGGGACTTCCGGTGGAAGACAGAGTCGAAGGCACAGGTGCCACTGTTGCCCTTGCGGTAGCGTCCGGTGTTGATATCGTGCGTGTTCACGATGTGAAATATATGGCCAGAGTTGCAAAGATGGCCGACGCTATCGTGAGGGGAGGGAGCGTCTGTGAAGGGTGACAGGATAACCCTAAGTAACATGGTCTTTTATGGGTATCATGGTATGTTCGAAGGTGAAAAGGAGCTTGGACAGAGGTTCGAAGTGGATGTCGAATTACACATGAGCCTTTCGATTCCGGGACAAACCGACGATTTGGAGCAAAGTGTCAATTATGTTGACGTGTACACGATTGTGCAGGACATTGTTCAGGAAAGGACTTACAACTTGATTGAAGCCCTGGCTGAAAACATTGCAGGGGAGATCTTGTCAGCATACTCTGTGGACTACGTAGTTGTAAGGGTAAGAAAGCCCAGTGTGCCGATGGGTGGCGTGATAGACCATGTTGAGGTTGAAATCACCAGGCACAGCAGGGGGTGACAGCAACGCCCGCACACGCATATTTGGGATTTGGCTCCAACTTGGGGGAAAGGCGAGAGAACATCGCCAAGGGCCTGGCAATGCTACGTGAATCCGGGAAAATCGAGATTACTAAGGTGTCGTCCCTCTATGAGACGGAACCTGTAGGCTATAAGGAACAGGGTTTATTCTTGAACGCTGTTGCCCTGGCTAAGACAGATCTTCCACCTCGTGACTTGTTATCTCTATGTAAAGACATAGAAGTTCAACTTGGACGCGAGTCAACGGTAAGATGGGGGCCGAGGCTCATCGATATCGATATTCTCATGTATTTTGTGGAATCAGGTGATCCTTTTTCGGACCGCAGCGGAGGCAGCGCTGAGATAGAAACAGACACTCCGGCCTTAACCCTTCCTCACCCCCGGATGTGGGAGAGGGGGTTTGTCATTATTCCATTAGCTGAGGTAAATCCTAATCTCACGATGCCTGACGGACGTCAGATTAACTCAGTTATCCGAGACTTGCGTGTCTGGACAGGACTTCAATTATTTGAGACCGGCTCTTGGTGGCAAGGGGCAGGCTTAAACCGTGACGGTTGGAGAGTCATGAGGTTCACTGAAGTCGAATCCACAAATAGCATAGCTGCTAATCTGGCGTCCGGTGGCGCCTCTTGCGGAACTTGCGTCATTGCAGAAACCCAGACTTCCGGCAGGGGAAGGCAAGGACGGCTATGGCATTCGCCTCCCGGTGGACTATGGTTTTCCCTGGTGCTGAGGCCCAAGATTCAATCACAAGACGTGGGCTGGCTGTCTCTTCTTTCAGGTGTTGCCGTATCTTCCGCCATTCGGGATATATTTGGGCTTCCTGCAGTAGTCAAGTGGCCCAATGATGTGCTGGTTTCCGGGAAGAAGGTATGCGGGATATTGCCTGAGACAAGGTTCATTGGAGACAAGATGGACTTTGCCGTTGTTGGAATAGGAGTTAATGTCGCAATTCGCACGGATCTGTTCCCTCCTGAGGTCAGGGAGACATGCGGAACCTTGGTGAGTCCCTACCATTCGCATGCCTCCGAAGCCCGGGAGGCATTGACAGTGTCGATACTGGACAACTTCTCTCTTTTGTACAGACAGTTTATATCCGAGGGTTTTTTGGGGATACTGCAAAAGGTAAGGGAATACTGTGACATGCTTGGACGGGAAGTTGCCGTTTTGCGGCTCGGGACGCCCATTCAGGGGATTGCAGTTGATATAGACTCCGATGCCAGGCTAATCATTCGCACCAAATCAGGGGAGAATGTTCACGTAGTTTCCGGCGAGGTCAGGATCGGAGTCCCAGGCGCGGGTTATTGCGGTGAATGAGGGTGGCGTGTGGAATGTCTCCCAAAATCCTGGCTCTTATTATCGCTTTGGTGGCCGGTGTATCCATGGCCATACAGGGATCAATAAACACCAGACTTGGACAAGTTATCGGGAATTGGGAGGCAATTCTCGTGGTGCACGTAGTGGGCCTTGCCACTATCCTGATCCTCTTGTTCGCGTTTGGGTTAGGGAAAGGAAACCTTAGCCTTGTGACCCGAGGGCCTTGGTACTCTTCCCTCGGCGGCCTTATCGGGGTCCTCATTGTCTGGGGCGTTGTTTCCAGCATACCCCAATTGGGTGTGGCGGTAGCAACTACCTCTATTATCGTGGGACAAACCCTCACAGCTCTCATCATAGATCATTTCGGACTCTTCGGCTTGAGTCCAGCGCCTTTCACATGGCTTAAAGGCCTGGGCTTGGTTCTTCTTGCTGCAGGCGCAGGGCTGCTTTTAGGCTGATTATGATCCGGTAGTTCGCGCCACTTTCTCGATTGCATTTTTGAAAGGCCCACAGGAGCCTGTTGAAATTTCTGCCATATTGTCGTGCTACGGTTGAGAAATGTCATAAAATGAAGAAAAGCATCGCAAATTAGCAGGAAATGCCACAAACTCATCGAACATTGAATTACTTCGTTCACATGTGAGTAGGAATTCCTCATCTTTAGCCTATAGCGTGGATGTCCTCGAAGAAGATTCTTGCAATCAGCATTCCTCGATGACTCTAATTGGGGTTTCGTAGAGAGAAACGGAAAATGCCATGAGTAAAGAGGGATGATTAATGTCTGAGCAAAAGGATTTTGGTGGTGCGAGAAAGGGCGAACATCCCAAATTGAATAAAGGAGAACATCCGGAGCATGCACATTCATACTGGGTAGGGCCTAGCAGAGGAATGCGGAAGCGGGGTATCCCATATAGAGTGGAAGTGCTTTACGAGAGGATATTGAAGCTAATAACCAATGCTTGCAGAGCAGATCATGCCGCATTGATAATGAGCTCATATGCATATCCCTATGACGAAGCAGGGAGAATCTTCATCTATCCTGAACCTGTTTCAGACGAAGAAAAGAAGCTATGGAAATACGTGGGAGCCTACATTGGGAAAAGTGTCAGACTGGAGGTTCCTCTGAATGTTCCCGGAAGTCTGAAGGACGCTCTTAATCTTGGGACTATGCTGGTATCTCCGGCCTTCGGGCACCAGGAAGGCGCTTCAGTAGTTGCGGTGTTCACCAACTCGTCATCTCCCCCGATGGATTCTGAGGATGAGAACACGCTTTCCCGTCTTGCAGGCAAATTCACACATATCTTCCGAACAGCGGTCTCTCCCAAGAGCAAGCGGTTTAGATCTCACAAGGTTTCAAGGGTTCTTAGGGCCCGTAATACTCTCCTATCAGTCAGTGAATTATGCGGTACACTCGATGGTTTGATGGAGCTTGTAGTCAGTCTGGGACTGGCTGAATCCGCTTACGTTCGAATTCTCGATGAGGACACCGGCATGCTCAAATTGGTGGCGTCAGCAGGGAAGCAACAGATTGCGGACACTCACTCTCACGTACCGGCTTCCAAGTGTTCGATTATGTGTCTTGCTCCGAAGACACGAACTCCCAGATATGTAAAGCCGTATCAATGCGACAGCTTAAGCGAGTCTACAAGCCCTTCGGCGATTTGCAAGCCTTTCTCGACCGATTTAAGCAATATGGGAGTCCTGTCATTATCGAATCCCCCCGATGAAGGCTTGAATCCGGCCGATCGGCGGATTATCCGTGCTGTTATTTCAACTGCTGAAAAGGCTTTCTTGGACACCCGTATGTTTGATGCGGCTATGAATACATGGGAGAGGGCTGCTTTTGTGGAGTACGCCTCTATTGCCGGCAGAGCTTCAGATGATGTCACGCATATTGCCAGAGAGCTTTTGGCTTGTCTAAGGAGGGCGCTCAACTTTCAGGTCGGCGCCTTCGTGAACTGTCAGAATGGCCCTGAAGTATTCTCAGTGCTTTTTTCGTCCACTGAGCCTCTGATTGTCAATTCCGCTGAACCGGAGGGAAATGGCACAACCGGTGACTTCAATGCGAGCAGCGCGTTGTATGATGCGTTCGCCGGTATTATCCTGGGAGATCCTGAAGCTGAAGAGTGGGTGGATAAAGCACTTAAGCAATTGGAACCTGACATGCCTCATATTTATATCCGACCTTTCCATATGCACGAGAGCCGCTGGCCTGCGTGCTTAGCTGTACCGCTTGTCAGCGGAGGCAATGCTATCGGATATTTTATCATGGGTAAACCCAAGGGAGACAGGTTCAGCAAGGAAGATATAGATTATTGTGAAAGCGTGCGCTATGACCTGATGCTATTGTGGGAGAACTTCGTAGCCCGCATAAAACCTAAAACCACTCCTGCGGTGGAAGCTATGTTGGAACGCATAGAAACCTTGGAGCAATTGGCAGTAGGGACAGCTCATGAGATAAAAAATCCGCTTGCTGTCATTAAAGGCTATATGCAGGTAATGCAACTGGACCCGGGGCTGTCTCCTGAAATAAGGAAGAGAATTGACCGCCTGCTCCGGCAAGTGGAACAGATAAGTGGGATTGCAGACGACCTTGCAGGCCTGGCAAAACTTAATGCAGTGGATATTGCACCGAATTCCCTTCTCAAGCTTCTGGAAGAAGTCCTTGACACACTTGAGTCGCAAGTTGCGAATACGGGTATCTCCATAGTCCGCTCGTATCCTGATTCTGTCCCTGAAGTCTTTGTTGACGCAGGCAAACTACAGCAAGCTTTCTTGAATATCTGTAGAAATGCAATTGAAATGATGAGTGCAAAAGGGGGAGAGCTTCGTGTTACCGTTCGGGTCTCAGATGACGGACGAAATGTTGAGATAGAATTCCGCGACACTGGGCCCGGCATAAGCAGGGAAGCAATGGGAATGCTGTTCAGGCCCTTCTTTACTACAAAGAGACAGGGGACAGGCCTTGGGCTTAACATATCTATGCATATCGCAAGGCTACACGGAGGAACGATACGAGTGGAGAACGCAAAAGGCGGAAAAGGCGCCATATTTACGGTGGTCTTACCTATAACCAACAGTCGACGCCCGAGGTTCAGTAGGTAACCACGACTGTGCACCGGCTTGGTGATTCAGATAGCCGGTGCACAGCGCTTGCTACCGAGATTATGAGGGAATCACAATCAGATTCTTCTTCCTGATCCTTTCTTGATCCTCTGCACTGATTGGGTGATCCCGGTCCGGGATTTCGACTTCCACCTTTTCGCCACACAGCGCAGTGGTAAAGTAGCGCAGTCCGTTGTCGTTAATCATTGTCACGATTGTCTTAAGTTTCGGGTACTTGCGGGCCAACTTGAGTACCGCTGCAACGTTACAGCCTGAGGATATGCCGCAGAATATACCCTCTTCACGTGACAGTCTCTTGGCCATTTCGATTGACTCTTGGGAAGTGGTCTGTATGACTCCGTCAATGGCCTCCAGATCCAGCACATCCGGAATAAACCCGTCGCCTATTCCCTCTATTTGATGGCTTCCCCACTCGCCGCCGGATAGGATGGGGCACTCAGCAGGTTCAACAGCGAATATCATCACATTAGGGTTCTTCTCCTTAAGATACTTTCCTACTCCGCTGACAGTGCCGGCGGTTCCCTGGGATGCGACAAAGGCATCAACCTTACCTTCAGTCTGTTCCCAAATCTCAGGGCCTGTGGTCATATAGTGTGCTTTGACATTGTCGACATTGGAGAACTGGCCTACTTCCCACATCTTGCCCGGATTCTTCGCCTTTATCTCTTCTACCTTTTCAAGAACTATATCTACGTCGCTTTCCGCGCCCTCCGTAAAAACAAGTTCCGCTCCGTATGCGCGGATGGTCTTCTTGCGCTCATCACTCATGCCTTCAGGCATGACGATAATTACTCTGTACCCCTTTACCGCACCTACGCAGGCAGTGGCAATTCCGGTATTCCCTGTGGTCCCTTCAATAAGAGTCATTCCAGGCTTCAGTTCTCCGCGCTCTTCCGCGGCTTCTACCATACGCCACAGGATTCTGTCCTTTAGGCTCCCGCTTGGGTTGAAGTATTCGACTTTTCCGTAGACTGTGGCGTCAACATCTTTTGTGACCTTATTCAACCGAACGAGTGGCGTTAAGCCGGCAGCCTGCAGGATGTTATCATATGGGTTTTGGTTTCTTGACCAGTTGAGCATCAATTTTCCCTCCGTTTGCTTTTGTTTACTGGATTACTAAGTATGAGTCCATCGGTTTTCGCTTGGGGCGCCGTCCCCTTAGTGCAACACCGGCCACCCTACACGGTACGTACACTTTCTGGAACCGGCGATTACTTATGGCGATTTACTTAAAATCGCGCCCACACTTCTTTTGCGAGCTCCCGCGACCGGCTGAGGACTCTCTCTGAATCGACAGTGGTAATCCCGCGGTTACGCATCAGGACGCGTCCGGCCACAATAGTGGTGTCTACCAGTCCACCTGACATGCCGAACAGAATATGGCTGTAGAAATTCTCCGGTGTCAAAGGAGTCCACGGATCATAATCCACAACGATTACGTCGCCTGAGGCTCCACGTTCCAGCACACCGAGTTTGATACCGAAGATGCGCTCGGCAATCTCCCGGTTGTTCTCGAATACCATTCGAGGCACTTCGCCCCATGCTGCACTTGGATTCCTTTCGTTTAGCTTATGGAGCATGTTGGCGACTTTAATCGCCTCGAACATGTCCGATGTGTACCCGTCAGTGCCAAGGCCCACTCTCACGCCTTTTTCCATCATTTTCAGGACAGGCGCAACCCCGACGGCATTACCCATATTGGATTCAGGATTATGTACAACGTTCACATCGCGCCCCTTGAGGATATCCATTTCAGGCTCATTTATGTGTACACAGTGACATGCTATGGTCTTCGGGCCCAATATCCCGAAGGAGTCCAGCCTTTCAACGACTCGCTTACCGGATTTCTTGAGAGAGTCTTCCAAGTCTTCCGGCCCTTCAGCTACATGGACGTGGAAACCTACGTCAAGGCCTTCCGCTGCTTCTTTGCACTTCTTCAGCGTATCATCAGATAGGGTAATTTGCGCATGGAGTCCGAAGGAAGCTTGAAGGAACGGACTCTTATCTTCCCGGCATCTCTTGATGAACCTTACATTCTCTTCGATGCCCTGATCCCTGATTTCAAGGCCGTCCCTGTCTGACACTTCGTAGGCGAGACATGCTCGGATTCCTGCTTCCAGAACTGCTCGTGCACATTCATCTAAGCTTCCCGGAACTGACATAGGGCTTGCATGGTGATCCAGGATTGTAGTGACTCCGGACCGGATGCAATCGATGATAGGCACGAGAGAGCTTATGTATACATCTTCCGGGCCCAGGGTCTTATCTAGTCTCCACCAGAGCCTCTCAAGAATTTGCACGAAGGTTCGAGGCGGCGGATCTTTCAACGCCATCCCCCTGGCAAAAGTACTGTAGAGATGCATGTGGGCGTTGATCATCCCAGGCATGATGACCTTTCCTTGCGCGTCAACAAGCTCTGCGTTTGGATAGCGCGCCCGGATACTTGCGGTATCGCCTATTTCGCGGATAATCCCGTCCTCAATCACCACAGCGCCGTCTTGCATTACCTTGCCATCAGCGTCCAGTGTGATCAGCCGGCCATTTCCCACAATCAGCATCAGGTATCCCTCCTTATCACGTAGTCTTCATTTTCGCTGAGGCATCCTCTATTGCTGCAATAATCTGGTGATATCCAGTGCATCTGCAAAGGTTGCCTGAGATGGCACGGGCTATTTCTTCCCGGGTTGGCCGTGGATTCTCTCTAAGAAGAGCCAATGCGGACATGAGCATGCCGGGTGTACAATAACCGCACTGGATTGCTGCATGTTCCACGAATGCTTCCTGAAGAGGGTGGAGTTTGCCGGACGCGTCAAGGCCCTCCACAGTCTCGATGACACTGCCTTCTGCTTGGAATGCAGGTACCAGACATGAGTTCACAGGCCTACCGTCCATGAGCACGGTACATGCTCCGCATTCGCCTATACCGCACCCTTCTTTTGTGCCTGTGAGCCCCAGCTTGCCTCTGAGCACGTCAATGAGTCTGTCGCAGGCGGATATTTCGACCTCAGAATCATCGCCGTTTACTGTAAGGGATATGAGTTTCTTGTGCTCCGTCTCAGCTTTCTTCAATCTACATCCACCCCCAGAGCCTTCCAAATAGCCCGCTTTGTAAGGGCGCACACAACAGGCTTTTTATACTCTGTAGACCATCTTACACCGCTGACTCTCACCATTTCCTCTCCCACTTCCCGAGAGGCGGAAGCAACTACTTCTTCATCAGGGATTCTCCCGGCGAGAGCCTGTTCCGCCCGGGCGATCCTGGCAGGCATGGGAAGGCATGCTCCCGGAGCTATTGCAGCTTCTGATATTTTGCGTGACTCATCTACGTCAAGGAGCACGGCTACGCTAAGGCGGGCTATGGCAAGGGACTCGCGTCTGCCAAGCTTCAAAAATGCACAGCGAGAAGACGGTTTGGGAGCACGGAAGTACACTTCTTCAAGTATTTCGTCAGGTTCGATTGTCGTCTTGTAAGGGCCTTTGAAGAAGTCGCAAAGGGCAACATCTCGCGAACCCCTCCTGCTGGCTAAGCGCAGTCGTGCCGAAAGGGCGGCAAGCGGCGGAAGAGAGTCTGCGGCAGGTGACGCATTGACAATGTTCCCTCCTATTGTGCCTCGTGTCCTGATTTGAGGAGAACCCACACTGAGACATGCATCAGCGAGAAATGGCGCTACATCATGGATAACAGCGCTCCTTGCAATATCCCTGTGGGTGGTCATGGCTCCGATTCTTACAATGCCGTTCCCAAGATTAACATAGGACAGCTCGGGGATATCTGTGATATCCACCAGCCAGAGAGTCCTCTCTTCGGTGGGTTTCGCGCTCCTCATCTGAACCATGACGTCGGTTGCGCCTGCGACTATCCTTGAATTGTCCTTGTGTTTACTGAGGACTTCCATTGCTTCACGGACTGTCTTAGGCCGAATGAATCCAAGGGTCATGCCTGTTCACTTCCCCTCTTGCCCCGGGCTGCTCTAAGCGAATAACCTAGGAGCACTCGCTCAAGGTCAAGCGGCAACTTACGAATTCTTTTGCCGCAAGCGTTATACACTGCGTTGGCTATTGCCGGCGCCAGCAATTCGCAGGTAGGTTCACCTATTGTCTTTGCTCCGTAGGGCCCGTATGAGTCAGGGTTTTCCACGATAATCGGAATGATTTCCGGTACGTCCATAGATGTAGGGATGAGATACTCATCAAAATTTCGGGTCTTTGTGACGCCGTCCTGAAGCTCCACTTCTTCTAAGATGCCATAACCCATTCCCATTGTGACGCCGCCATATATCTGGCCTTCCACCGTGGCAGGGTTAATGGCACGGCCCACGTCATGCGCTGCCACGACTTTTACGACCTTAACTTGCCCGGTATCACAATCCACCTCAACTTCAGCCGCCTGGCACCCGTAAACATACGTGAAGTATGCTTTGCCTTGTCCTGTCTTTTCGTCCCATGACACCTTTGGCGCCTGGTACCATCCGAGGGCAGCCATGAGTTGGCCTTTACCGTAGGCAGCCTTGGCTACGTCCTTAAAGTCCACGCACCTTGCAGGGTCGTCGTTTACATACACTTTTCCGCCGGCTGCTGTTATCTCTTCGTGCGGTGCATTAAGAAGCCGAGATGCGACCCCGAAGAGCACCTCTTTAACCTTTTTCGCAGCATCCCGCACAGCGCTTCCGCCCATTGTTGTGCTGCGGGAGGCGACTGTAGCTCCGCTGTCAGGTATGACGGATGTATCCGTATCCATAAACACGATATCCTCAAACCTGCAACCAAGCTCTTCGGCTGCGATTTGTGAGAAGATGGTCTTAAGCCCTTGTCCGTTTTCTGCAAGCCCGGAGTGTACATATACGCTTCCGTCAGGTTGCACTGACACCAGCGCTCCTGCGGCGTCCACTCCTTCCGCACCCAGGCTCACTCCGCGGTAACTTGCTGCAAAACCTACTCCTCGGACTCTCCCTTTTGCTGCCTTATTTCTCTCATAGGCTTTTCGTTTCTCGGAGTAACCTATGGCTTCCGTCGCTTTCTTGATGACGTTCCGAAGACTTACCGTATGCTCATCCAAAACCTGTCCGCTGGCGGTTACTGACCCTTGCCTGAACGCGTTCTTTAAGCGGAATTCTAAGGGATCCATGCCCAGCTCTTCTGCGAGTTCGTCCATGAGAGATTCTTGCGCAAATATAATCTGCGGGCTTCCGAATCCTCTCATTGCACCGGTATATGTGTTGTTTGTGTAGACTCCGTATACATCTGTCTTGACGTTGGGAACCTCATACGGGCCTGTTGCCTGAACCACGGAACGCCATGTGACAAAAGGCGTCATTGAAGCGTAAGGGCCTGCGTCTGCCAGGATGTATATCTCCATTGCCAGGAGCTTGCCGTCACGGGTTGCTCCGACCTTATACTTCATGACATATGGGTGCCGTTTGTAACTCTCCATGAGCGACTCTTCCCTGGTATAGACTATCTTGACAGGCCGTCCGGTTTTGAGAGCTGCTACAGCAGCCCTTGCGCAGATTGCAGACACCACGTCGTCTTTGCCTCCGAATGAGCCTCCCATGGCGCACTGGATGATTCTCACCTTATTGAGGCTTACTCCGAGGACTTGAGCTACGTGCCGCCTGGCTGTAAAAGGGTTCTGGATGGACCCGTATACAGTGACAGTGCAGTCAGATGCCCCCGGCACAGCGACTGCTGCTTCAGGTTCAATGTATGCATGCTCTATCAGTTGCGTAGTGTAGGTCCGCTCCAGGACGACGTCTGAGGCTTTGAGCCCGTCTCCTACATTACCCTTTCTAAGGGGATAGTGGTTCACAATATTGCCGGGATAGTCTTTGTGAAGCCGGAGCGCGCCTTCGGATACTGCTTCTTCCACATCAAATATGGTTGGGAGTTCCTCGTAATCTACGCGTATCAGGTCAAGGGCTCGATTTGCAATCTCAGGCGTCTCCGCTACCACCATGGCAACTGCATCGCCTAAGTACATTGTCTGCGTGGATACGAAAATAGGCATATCAGGACGGACGGGACCGATTGCCTGCGCTCCCGGAATATCGGCGCAGGTAATGACTGCAGCCACGCCAGGCGCCTCTTCCGCTTTGCGGGTGTCCAGCTCAAGAATTTTCGCATGTGGGTACTTTGCCCGGAGAACCCGTCCATGGAGCATTCTGTCAAAGGCGAGGTCGTCTGCGAACTTAGCCCTGCCTGTTACCTTAGTAGTGGCGTCTATTCGGCTTATCGGATGGTTCACTACCGTAAACGAGCTCATGTTGTCTATCGCCTCCATTCTCCTGCCATAGCCTAGGAGACCTCTTTATCTTTGAGCGCGGTATATACGCGCTCAGGCGTGGCGGGAATTCGCTTCATCCATACCTTGACAGCATCATGGATGGCATTGGTAATAGCAGGACTTATCGGGACACATACTGCTTCGCCTATACCTTTTGCGCCGAACGGCCCGGAAGGCTCGAGTTCTTCAGCGATGATTGTCTCGATTTTAGAAGGCATATCCAGGCTGGTGGGAAGTATATATGTAGAGAAGTTCCCGGTCCGGGTTATTCCTTTTTCGATAATTGTGTCCTCAGTTAAGGCATAGCCCATGCCCATGACTACTCCGCCTTCGGATTGGCCTTCCACTCCCTGTGGGTTTATGGCTTTACCCGGATCAGGGACAGATACTGCTTCGATGACTTCTGTTTCACCTGTCAGGGTGTTGACTTCAACCAGAGCTATCTGAGTGATATAGCTGTAGAGCAGGTGGGGTATACCGACATAACCCTCAAGCTCGGTCTCTGAGACAGGCCATATGAAATGACCTTCACCTCTTATTGACAACCCTCTTCCTTTCATATACTCAGCGATGTCCTTAAATGAAAGCATCTTATCCGGGCAAGATTTCGAGACTATTTTGCCATACCTAAAAGAGATGTCATCTTCAGGCACACCGAGGATTTCGGCTGCCATAGGAGATATGGCATTATGGAGGTTTTCGGCTGCACGCTTCAGTGCATTTCCGCCGGTATAGACAGAACGGGAAGCAGTGGACGTGCCTGAATCCAGGGTATGCCCTGTATCGCCTGATAGTACCACTATGTCGTCAATAGGACACCTTATGTAGTCTGCTGCCATTTGCGCAAATGCAGTGGTGTTGCCTTGTCCTATTTCAGGACAGCTTACACCTATGGCAAACTGCCCGTTAGGTAAGAGCTCCACCGAGGCTGCGCCATAGTCCGGGAGCCCTTTCCCAAGGCCACACCCTTGGAATGAGCAGGCTATACCGATACCGCGCTTCTTGTGAGGAGCGCCGGGTTTTGCCTTGAGCTCTTCTTTACGTTGCCATAGGCTCGAGTTTTCGGCTGCTTCCAGTGTGCGCAGCAATCCTACTGAAGCCTCCATCTTATGGCCTAACGGAGCTATGTCACCTTCTCGCAAGGCATTCTTCTTGCGAATCTCAAGCTTATCCATGCCGAGTTCTTCTGCAATCATGTCAAGCTGGGTCTCCACGGCAAAGGTGACCTGGTTTGCTCCGAATCCTCTAAACGCTCCTGCCACGCCGTTATTTGTGTATACACAGAAGCCTTCCAATTTCACGCTATCCACCCTGTACGCGCCGCAAGAGTGCTCTATTGCAAACCCGATAACCGGGCCTCCGAGAGATGCGTACGCGCCTGTGTCAGAAATGACCCTCGCTTCATTGGCGAGAATGGTTCCATCGGCTGCCGCTGCAGTTTTCATGTGGATCTTCATGGGGTGACGTTTCATCCCGGCGATGACCGACTCTTCCCGCGAAAGCACAATTTTCGCCGGGCGCCCTGTGTGCAGCACGAGAAGCGCCAGGTATATTTGAACTGTAATCTCATCTTTACCGCCGAACGCCCCTCCGGTGGGTGTGTTGACTATACGGATTTTTCTTGGATTCATGCCGAGGGCCCGCGCCACTTGGAGCTGATCTCTATATGGATGCTGCCCTCCGCACCGGATGGTGATGTTCTTGTCCTCGTCTATAGTTGCCACTCCGCTTTCAGGCTCAAGAAAGGCATGCATCTGCCTGGGTGTAAAGTAGGTATTTTCAACTATGACCCGAGCTTCTTTGAATGCTGCCTCTACGTCACCTCGTTGGATCTTGACATGGTTATGGATGTTTCCGGTTTCATGCACGAGAGGGGACGACTCGAGCATTGCTTGCTCGGGGTCTGAAACAACAGGTAAAGGCTGGTATTCAACTTCTATGAGCTCCAGGGCACGTTCTGCTATTTCCTTTGATTCCGCCCCAACAAGAGCAACGGCATCCCCCATGTATCGCACCTTATCACTGCATAACACCGGTTGATCCGGGATAGCGATACCGAACCCATTCAAGCCTGGGACGTTCTCATGAGTTAGGACTGCCACCACTCCGTCCAGTTCTTTCGCACGTTTGGTGTCGATCTTCTTTATCAGGGCGTGAGGATGTTTACTTCGTAACACGGCCCCGTATATCATGTTTGGAAAGGAAAGATCCGACATGTACTTGAGAACGCCTCGGGCTTTGTCCTTTGCGTCAATTCTTGTGACGCCGGCACCAACCCATTCGGTCTTTGTCATCTGTGTTACCCCCTCCTCATCCAGCCAGAGCCCATTGGCACCTTCAGCCTCCCCCTTAACCGCCGCCGGTCGGGGCCATAATGAACACCTCGGCGCCGTCTGAGAGAGGCTCATCTTCTTCATAGGCTCGCCTACCATTAATGAGGATGACAATGTAGATTCTGTCTTCGATTTTCAGGCGATCCAGAAGGTGGGAAAGTGTCGCGCCCTCCTCGAGTTCCAATTGGAATTTATCTTTGTCTCCGTATTTTCGCATTGGACCGAAGAGACATACATTGACTTTCACGCCTTCCGAACCCTCCCCAGTTCAAGCAATCCTTCATAGAGGAGATTGCATGCCATCGCCGCGCGATAGCTCTGGGAACCCCTTACATCCGTTATAGGCACACAGTCGCGAAATGCCAGTTTTGAAATGTATCCCAGGGATTTCAGATCCAGTTTCGTATTGGATATTGCCTTTTCCACTGTGCGCGCCCGGACCACTGTCGGCGCCACCGCGCCAAGGGCAATTCTAACGTCGGTAAGAAGCCCGGGCTCCTGACATCTTCCGGCAAACGCTACGCTTACTATTGATATTGCCAGTGATTTCCGCTGCCCCAGTTTTCTGAAGAACGAAACATACTCCTTGCCCAACTTTGGGAACTTGACCCCAAGGACTACTTCGTCAGGCGCTAAGGCAGATTTCTTCGGGCCTTGGAAGAACGACTCTATGGGCACGATGCGCTTCCCTTTTGGCCCTGCGATTTCGAGAGACGCTTCCAGGACATACAGGGCAGGTATTGTATCGCCTGCCGGTGACGCAGTGGAAATGTTCCCCCCTATAGTGCCCCTGTTCCTTATCTGAGGGGATCCCACCAGAGCGCAGGCATCGGCCAAGAGAGGGGCAGCTTCCTTCACGGTATTTGACGAAGCTATTTCAGCATGTGTGGAGAGGGCGCCTATCCACACATCACCGCCCTCCACCTCCCTTATTCCGCTGAGCTCAGCGACACGTCCGATATCTATCAGAGCTTTCGGAGACTTCACCCTGTCTTTCAGCTCGACAACAAGGTCGGTGCCGCCGGCAATTACAACCGCGTCAGGCCCCCACTTTTCAAGTAGTCCAAGGGTTTCGTCAATGCTTGTGGGAATTGCCACATGGAGTCCGGTCATACTCAACTCTCCCTTGGTTTAAGAGTTATGCACTCCTCGACAGGACATACTGTTTCGCACATTCCGCAGCCTTTACACTTATCTTCGTCAATCACGGGAATCCTGGTCTCATCCAGCTTTATGGCTTGATGAGCTCCGTCCATACACGCGATGTAGCAGACATCGCACTTGATGCATGTTTCACGATTTACGGTAGAGACAACCTTGTAGTCTCTGGATAGATGGGAGTGGTCGACAATATACGGCAATGCCTTGCCAACCAATTCCTTAACGGAATCCATCCCCTTTTCCTCGAGATAAACAGTGAGCCCGTCAATAAGGTCCTCAATAATCCTGAACCCGTTATGCATTACCGCTGTGCAGAGCTGAATGTTAGTGGCTCCTAAGAGGAGGAACTCCACTGCATCGCTCCATGTACTGATTCCGCCTACCGCAGCTATGGGAATATCCACTGATTTGGCGATCTCAGCCACGCATCTCAAAGTCACAGGTTTAATTGCAGGCCCTGAGTAGCCGCCGTATGTGGAATATCCTCCGACGTTGGGGTAGGGTATGAATGTTTCGAGATCGACGCCTATCAGACTTTTCAGCGTGTTAATGGCGCATACCCCGTCAGCGCCTGACCTTTTTACTGCCCGGGCTGCTGCCGTAATGTCAGCAATCTGCGGGGTGAGTTTGATGATTACGGGCACCCTTTTGGCAGCCTCCTTTACCCAGCGGGCCGTGCGCTCTGTAAGTTCAGGGTCTTGTCCTATGGTAGAGCCCATGCCACGCTCAGGCATACCGTGCGGGCAGGAGAAGCTGCACTCAATAAGATCCACGCCGGCAGCTTCCAGGCGCCTGACCAATTCTTGCCAGTCTTCCTTTTTTGCCCCCATAATGCTGGCGGCTACCACTTTGTCGGGAAACTCCTTCTTTAGGGCTTTTACGTCCTTCTCAACTTCGTCAATATGCCGTTCGGAAATCAAGTCGATGTTCTGCAGCCCCATGAGTTTCTTGTCTTCTAAGTCTATACCTGACATCATGGGATAGACCAGTTCAACTACTTCTGTTTCCACTGATGTGGTTTTTAAGATTGCTCCGCCCCAACCGGCTTCGAAGGCTCTTGCCACCATTTCGGCAGAGTCGGTGGTTGGCGCTGCAGCAAGGGTAAACGGGTTAGGGAACTTCACGCCACAGAATTCTAAAGATAAATCAACCACGTACGGTCCCTCCTCGTATCCATTTTAAGTCTTTCCACGACCAAAGCCACAAGTGTGCGGCCGGTATTTCGTCTCCTATGAAAGGAAATCATTAATGGATTTCGCTGCCAATTTGCCGTCGGCGACAGCTTGAACCACGGTTCTGCCTCCGTTGACTGCGTCTCCTCCTGCAAAGACCCCTTCTACTGAGGCAGCCAGAGTCTCCGGCCCCACCTTAACAGTGCCGGAAGGGCTGAGTTCTATACCTCCGAATACTTGTGAGACCTCAGGCCACGGCGCCTGGCCTGTAGCCAGGATGACGTGGGAGACATCAATAATATGTTCGCTGCCTGGGATGTCCTCCGGCCTGGGACGTCCGCTCGAATCAGGCTCTCCCAGCCTGGTGGAGACACACTCAATTGCGGCCACTCTGCCGTCTTTTGCAATGAATTTCCGAGGAGCAGTCAGATACCGGAATTTCACGCCTTCCTTTTGGGCAAACTCTCGTTCCCGCTTCCATGCAGGCATTTCTTCTTGCCGACGTCTGTAAAGAACAACAACCTCACTTGCACCTGCCCGGACAGCGGAGCAAGCTGCGTCCATGGCTACATTGCCGCCGCCGATAACCGCGACTGTCCCTGATAGTCCAGGCGCATCTCCCAGCGCTGCCTTACGCAAGAACTCTCCCGCCTGGAGCACGCCGGGGAGATCGTGTCCGGGAATGTCTAATTGGGATCTGTAACCTAAGCCTATGCCGATGAAAACAGCATCGCTGCCTCTCTTTATCTTATCAAATGAAACATCTTTGCCAACCGAGATACCTGTCTTCAGGCGAACGCCGGGCGACAGGGCATAGTCGATCTCTTGGCTTACGATTTCACGGGGAAGCCTGTATCTTGGTATCCCGTGGGTCATGAGCCCCCCGGGGGTATCCTCTGCCTCAAAGACTGTGACTTCATGCCCCAGCCTGGCAAGCTCGTGGGCACATGTAAGGCCTGCAGGCCCTGCTCCTATTATTGCGACTTTCTTACCTGTGGGCGCGCCTGCTTTCTGAGGGCGTATGCCTCTTTTTAATTCTTCGTCAGTGACAAACCGGTGCAGGGCTGAAATGGCAATCGGTTCAGCCAGATTAGTGCTGGAGCACGGTTTTTCGCACTGTTCTTCTGACGGGCACACTCTTGCGCATACTGCGGAAAAAACGTTAGCTTCCCTTGCAAGCCTTGCAGCTCCCACAAAATTCCTTGTTTTGAGACGACGTATGAAACCAACCACATCGATTCCGGCAATACAGCCGGTTACACAAGGTGCTTCGTGACAAAAAAGGCATCTTGAGGCTTCAGGAAGCGCTTGATGAAGGGCAAGCCCCTTTTCTACCTCGTCAAATCCGGATTTCCGTTCTTCCTCCGAAAGCTCTTTCATTTTTGGTCGGACGCTCACTTCGATTTGCCTCCTTGCAACCAATGCCGGGATTCTATTGACTGCCATTCTTTACCATAACCATCTCAGCAACAATGGCTACGGCTATTTCTTGGGCGGTCTTCGCCCCGATTGAAAGTCCGATTGGGGAGTGCACCCGCTCGATATCTTCTTGAGAAATCCCTTCGCTTTTCAACGCATCGAAAGTCTTCCGTACTTTCGTTTTACTGCCAATCATGCCGATGTATGCAGGATGAGGCACACCTTTCTTAAGACATGCTGCCAGAGTTTCTTTGTCATGGCTGTGACCGCGTGTGACAATGACTATGTACGTTCCGGAATCCGCTTGCAACTTGCTGACAGCTTCCTCGAAATCGGATATTATGACTTCATCAGCCGCATATTGGGCTGCCTCAGCAAACTCAGGCCTATCGTCAACCAGAGTCACCCGGAATCCTGCGATCCCGGCGATATGGGCGGTTGCAACTCCTACATGGCCTGCCCCGAATATAACGGCTCTCGGGCGGGGGACGATAGGTTCAATGTAGACCTTGGCCCGCCCGCCGCAAATCATTCCCAGACTGTCTCTGTCCATCGGAGTAAGATCAATTTCCATGAACTTCGGCGTGTTTTCCACAAGAACGTGAGTGCTTTCCTTAATGATCCGGGCTTCCAGTTCTCCTCCGCCTACAGTCCCGATTGACGTTCCGTCAGCGAAAATCAGCATCTTGAAACCGGGCAAGCCCGGTGTCGACCCGCCGGTTGCCACCACAATTGCGAGAGCGGCAGTACGTCCTTCGCAAATGGCGCGGTTTATTGCTTCGTATATAGCTATGGAGTCGTCATGTTTGGTTGTCATGTCCCGCCCCTCCTATTCATTGCCTTAAGGTAGTCCTCTTTAGTGTCAAGATCGTGGATAATACCCGGATGCTCCATGTTCACGCGGACTACATCAGCTTTGTGGTTCCGGATTACATCGCGTAATCCGTTTCCATTGTAGGGCATGCCCAGGATTTCACTGCAAAGGGAAGCACGAAACAGCGTAGGGTGTCCCCCTCGGCCTTGATATACAGGGATTACTATGTCTACAGGCTGCTTTCGGCCTCGGAAGGCCCGAAGCATCTCGTCGTACTCTTCAGATCGTATCTCCGGCTGATCCCCGGGCGTAACAAAGAACGCCTCGATTCCTGGATCAAGGGAGCTAATTCCCGCCTTGACTGATGAAAACATGCCCAACTTGTAGTCAGGGTTCAACGTGAGGCTCAATTTGGGCCGGCTTTTCTTATCCAGAACAGCCTGAATCCTGTCCGCTTCATGTCCGAGCACTGTTACGACTCGGCCTATGCCCCGGGCATCGCAAGCTGCGTCCACTGACGCTTCAATTACAGTCGCCTTACCCCATGGCAGAAGCTGTTTCAGCGTCCCCATTCTCGTCGATTCTCCGGCTGCCAGAATGATTGCTGCTATCAACTGACTGTTCACCCCAGCATTGAGCCTTTCTTGCACCCTGCCTTCGCAGCAACTTCTATGGCGTTGATTATCTTGACATATCCTGTGCATCTACAGAGGTTCCCTGAAATTCCGGTGCGAATCTCTTCGCGAGTCGGTTCAG
The DNA here is from genome assembly GCA_033809295.1 of Bacillota bacterium. GTDB lineage: Bacteria > Bacillota > SHA-98 > UBA4971 > UBA4971 > UBA4971. The sequence continues at coordinate 8,303 of JAPXLY010000006.1, read as the reverse complement.
GGTTAGCATCCAGGATGGCTTTGGCAGCCATAATCATCCCCGGTGTGCAGAATCCGCATTGCACTGCGCCTTCTTCAATAAATGCTTCCTGCAGCGGGTGCAGCTCTCCGTTTTTCTCTAATCCTTCGATAGTCGTAACTTTGCATCCGTTTGCTTGGTATGCCAACATTAAGCATGAGTTTACAGGCTTGCCGTTAACAAGAACAGTGCAAGCACCGCATTCTCCTTTACCACAACCTTCTTTTGTGCCTGTGAGGCCCAAGTCGTCCCGCAAAAAGTCCAGTAGAGTGCGGGATGCCGGGACCTCCCTTCGTACATCATCTCCGTTGATTTCCAAAGACACCTCAACCGGTGACTTCACGGAAAATGGCGTACCTATGTCAGTGGCGCCCGGCACATCACCCATATGAATCACCTTCTCCTCAAATTCGGACATCCCGTGAGGCGGTTGTCTACGGCCTGCCTCCCACCGTCAGTGCCATTATTGCTTTGGCTACATGGAGCCTGTTTTCTGTTGTATTGCAATCAGCATGCTCTGTCCGCCGTGTATTACTTGACACGCTTAGAGTATACAGCAGGGAATAAGGCGTAGAACATGGCTGATTTTGTCAGATGATCGATTCTGACCTGGTCATCAACGGAGTGGGCATGCCGCTCTTCCGCGGGGCCGAACCCTATTGTGGGTATGCCCAGTCTGCCCATGGTGGATATACCGTCAGTTGAGAACACCCATCTGCTTGTCGGGGGCATTTCATCAAACAAGATCTCGCCGCATTCCGTCCCTGCCCGGACCACGGGATGGTCATCATCCAGCACCCATGTGGGGAAGTACTTGTCCCACTTAGGCTGATACCCTGTCCAGCTTGGTGTCTCATACTGGAGAAGGCTTACTTCAGCGTCTTCCGCGCCTGGAAGAGACTTAATCTCTTCTATGGAAGACTCGGTTGTTTCGCCTACAGTCATGCGCCTGTCAACATAGATGGTGCACTCATCAGGCACGACGTTCAGCGAACCGGTCTTGCACTCGATGGACGTAACAGCGATACTGCCAGGCCCTATGAAGGGATCATCTTTCAGATTACCCTGTAGCTTTTCGATCCCTTGTATTATGGGAACCATCTTGTAGATTGCATTGACTCCGCGCTCAGGAGCGCTTGCATGACAGGAGACCCCTTTTGTGGTTACTTTGATTTCGCAACGTCCACGATGGCCGCGGTTGATTGCCAGATTCGTGCATTCTCCCAAAACGACACAGTCAGGTTTGATTCCCTGCGTAGTGATCATCTCATACACTGCCCAACCGTCACAGTCTTCCTCCTGAACGACTCCTGCGATATAGAGGGTGGCGTCTTCAGGGAGGAGATCGAGTTCCTTGATGATTTTTCCTGCATAAACCATGCACGCTATCGCTGCCTTATTGTCCGAAGCGCCGCGTCCGTAAATGATATCGTCTTTTAGCGCGCCTTTGAATGGATCGTGCTTCCATGCAGTTGGGTCTGCGATTGCGACTGTGTCAATGTGAGAGTCGTAGAGGATCTTCTTTGGGCCGTTTCCGATTGTGCCAATGACGTTGCCTATGGCGTCAATTTGCACCTCATCAAACCCGACCTTCTCCATTTCTTCCTTGATCCTCTTGATACAGTCGCCTTCTTGTGAACTGAAACTCGGTATTTCGATAAGGTCTCTGAGAAATGCCACAATATCATCAGTATACTTTTCCGATGCTTTCTTAATCTCGGCCACTTGTTCCTTGGTAAATTTCATGAAACGTCCCCCTTCATACATGATTATTGAATTGCCAACCTGTCCACGCGCGATGAAGTTTTGCGCGAGACAGTCAATCTAAATACGACTGCCCCTTTGAGGCGACGAATTTGCCGCTTCCCGCAACTCCGAGAAATGTTCCGTTGTCGTATACTACTTCACCCCTCAGAAGGACAGTGGAGGGGTATCCGTTTACTGTCATGCCTTCATACGGCGAGTAATCAGTCTTAGAGTGTTGTGAAGGAGAAGTAATGGTCTTCGACAGGTTCGGATCAAAGATAACTATGTCCGCGTCCGCGTCCGGGGCGATTACGCCCTTACGGGGATATAGTCCGAACAACTTCGCCGGGTCGCATGAAAGCATTCTCATAAGCTCGGAAAGAGGCATGCCTCGTCGCGTCACCCCTTCGTGGTGAACCAGGGGAAGCAAGGTTTCAACCCCGGGAATCCCGGGAAAAGTATCAAAGCAGGACGTCCCTTGCGCTTTTTGCTCCCGTGTAAAACTGCAATGGTCAGTTGCGATAACCTGGAACTCACGGTTCAGCACCCCATCCCAAAGAGCGTCTATATCGCAAGATTCTCGGAGCGGGGGAGTCATAATGAACTCTCGCGCGCTATCTCCGCCGTACAGGCGGGAAGTGAGCGTCAAGTAATGGGGTGTTGTCTCAGCATAGACTGAGTAACCTTTCCTTCTTGCCTCCCTGACTGCTTCCAAGCCCTGCCCGCTGGATACATGAACGAAGTAAACAGGCACTCCTGCTTCCCCGAGAATGGATGATGTGTTCTTGATTGCCAATGCTTCTGCCTGCGCAGGCCTTGATGCAGCATGGTACGAAGGGGCGGTCATGCCGGCTGCTTTCATTTGGGTTTCAAGGCTCTCAACAAGATAATTGTCTTCAGCATGGACTGTTACAAGGAGCCCGGCCCGGTGAGCAGCCTTTGAAACCCGGATGAAGACGTCCTTCTCAAGGAGGTATCCTGCAGCTCTGTACGTTGTAAATAGCTTTACCGAGCCCACGCCCAGTTTGAGGAGACCTCCAAGTTCTCCCGCAAGATTGTCAGGGGCTTTCGTCATAGTCATATGTAAGGCAAAGTCTGTGGCGACGTGGGGTTTCGCTTCATCAATGCGGGCTTGGGCTGCTTCGGCCAGGCTTAGGCCTGGAAGCTGATCTGCGAAATCAATGACAGTTGTGACTCCGCCGCATATGGCAGCCTTTGTCCCCGACTCAAAATCATCTGCCGTGATTGTGCCTCGGGAGCGGAGGGCAAAATGGGTATGAGCATCAATTACGCCGGGAACCACGTATTTCCCTCCGGCATCCAGTGTGATTCTGCCGGGAGAATCCGATAGATCTCTCCCTACTGCCGATATCCGTTGATTATCGATAGCTACGTCTGCTAAGGTTTCGCCTTTTTCCGTTATTACGATGCCACCCTTGATGAGGTAACTCACGATGTTGCCCACCTTTTTCGTGTTCGCTATAAGGTGATCCTCGTGCCGGTCTTACCCTCCAGAGCATCCAAGCTCCGGTTGAGAGACGCAATGATGGAAGCCTTGCCACAAGAGGCAAAGTCAATAGCGGCTTGAACCTTTGGGCCCATACTGCCTGCACCGAATTGCCCTTCGTCCATATATTTCTTGGCTTCGTCAACGGTAATTGCAGTAAGATAGGCTTCAGACGGAGTGCGGTAATTGATTGCCACTCTTTCAACATCTGTGAGGATCATCAGGATATCGGCGTTGATATCTCTTGCCAGCTTAGAGCTGGCAAGATCCTTGTCTATTACAGCCTCAATCCCGTGTAGCGTATTGCCTTTCCGAATAACAGGTATGCCTCCGCCACCTGCAGCGATTACTACTGAGCCTTCTCGGATAAGGGCTCCGATTGCGGATTTTTCGAAGATCTCAACCGGGAGAGGAGACGGGACAACCTTGCGCCAACCCCTGCCTGAGTCTTCCTTCCATGTTTCGCCTCTCTCTCTCGCGAAACGCTGCGCTTCTTGCTCTGTGTAGAAAGGCCCTATGGGTTTCGTGGGGTTTTGGAATGCAGGATCATTTTCATCGACTATTACCTGAGTGAGGACAGTGACAACAGGTGCATTTATGTTTTCTTTGGCGAGCTCGTTGTGGAGAGACTGCTGAATCATGTATCCTATGAGCCCTTGGCTCTTTGCGCCACAAACGTCTAAGGGCATGGCAGGGACAAGGTCCTGTGAATGTAGATTCTGAATGAGTATGTTCCCGACCTGCGGGCCGTTACCGTGGGTTATGACTACACGATAGCCTTGTTTGGCCATGCGAGCGATGCTTTCACACGTTGTTTTGACATTAGCGAATTGATCTTGGGCGGTTCCCGCTTGGCCGGGCCTCAGAATAGCATTACCGCCTAGCGCTACGACGATTGTCTGTTGCACTGAAATAATCCCCCTCCTCCAACCCTCCTCTAACCCTCGGCCCAACCTATTTCACAAAGTTCATCTTCTAATCGTTGTCATCCGCCGGTGTAGAGCGCCAAGCCGCAAGTTCGCTAGAAGGACGGCGGTGTGATTGCTGATATGAAAATCAGGTCTTTACTACCTACGCTCGTGATTTTATGGGGAATTGCGCAGTAGTAGTAAATACTGTCGCCTTCCTTTAGGTGATAAATATCTTCACCGATTTGAATCTCCATCTCCCCCTGAAGGACGAGTGTGCACTCTTCACCCGGGTGAGTAAGGGGTTCATCACAAGTGGAGATGTTCGGTTCAAGAGTAGCGATCATCAGTTCCATTTGCCTGCTAAGGTCCGGAGTCAAGAGTTCAAATGTTAAATGGGACTGGGGGAACTTCAGGACCTTGCGGTTTTCGGATCTTACGACCGGACTGTATTCTTCAGTATCCAGCAGGAAATAGAATATTGGAACATCGAGAGCCTTTGCAATCTTGCGCAAAGATGTGATAGACGGTTCTGTCACATCCCTTTCAACTTGACTCAGGAAGCTGGCAGTCAATCCGGTCAGAGCAGAGAGTTGGCTAAGGCTCTTGCCTCGCTCTTTTCTTTTTGCGCGTATTCTCTCACCAAGCAAGTCTCATTCCTCCTTGAGCAGATCCGGCGCCTTGATCTTAAGGTTGTTTTCCAGCTCCTCCACGGACGGGAGCACTTCGATGGGCGGAGGCGCTGCACGCTGGGCATTGACAATGTCTTTTAGTCCGTTTCCCGTTGATATCACTACTATAGATTCCCCCGGATCTATGTAACCTTTCCTGAGAGCTGCCTTTAGCCCTGCAAGGCTTGCAGCTCCGGCAGGCTCAGTGAACACTCCGGTCGTCCTACCGAGAAGAGGCATTGCTTGTAGGATGTCTTCATCGCTTACTGCAACCATTGTCCCATGGGATAGCTTGACAGCATTCAGCGCTTTGATAGGGTTGCGCGGCACACCTACTGCAATGCTGTCTGCAATTGTGTTTTCTTCCGCCGGCTCAAAGGGCTTGTTTGCGAAGAAGGCTTTAACCAGCGGCTGGCATCCGACTGCTTGAACTCCCAGAATCTTCGGGATGCAGGGGATGAGCCCTGCTGAGTGGAAATCATGAAATCCTTTATACACACCGCCTATTGTACACCCGTCTCCGACAGCCACAACTACCCAGTCCGGGACTTCCCAGTTCAATTGCTCACATATCTCAAAGCTTACGGTTTTCTTGCCTTCAAGAAGGAAGGGGTTTATGGCAGCATTACGATTGTACCATCCCCACTTATTGATTGCTTCCGCTGAGAGGGAAAAGGCGTCATGGTACGACCCTTCAACTGACACGACTGTCGCGCCGTAAATCAAGAGTTGCATCAGTTTCCCTCTGGGCGCTCTGCGCGGCACGAAAATGCAGGAGCGAAGCCCGATGGATGCTGCGGACCCTGCCAGGGACGAAGCTGCATTGCCTGTCGACGCGCATGCCACTATTCGCTTACCTGCAGCATACGCCCGTGTAGTAGCGATAGCTGAAGCTCTGTCCTTCATGGATGCTGTGGGATTTACCCCCTCGTCCTTTACAAATAAAGTCTTTACCCCGATTTCAGCGGCTAAACTCTGAGCTTTGTAGAGGGGAGTCCAGCCCACCCGGAGAAAGGGTTTTATCGAGTGTGGCTCTACAGGGAGAAAAGGCATGTATCGCCACATGGAGATTTCTTTGTTCTTCTCAATTGACTCTCTGTCTGTCACCTTGGATATTTTGTCATAATCGTAGATGACATCGAGAATTCCTTTGTCTCCGCAAAGAGGGCACGTAAGTATGGTGTCTTCTTCTCTAAACGTTGAACCGCACACGATGCACTTTAGGTATTTTACGTAGCTCACTTAGAATCCTCCGCATCCCGGAATTCCGGTGTTAGGCCTTCTCAGGCTCTTTCGGGAACATGCTTGCTGAATACGGCACACAAGTGAAATTACAAATCGCAAGAGATGTACGGAATATAAGTCAGATATGTAGCAAGACTGAATTCTAGGTATAGATATTCAACTCGTATAGAAAGAATCCTCCTTTGAATTGACAAAATCGTCGTGGAGAAACGAAGAGATTTACTGTATTGACAAGGATTTTTAGAATTGTCATCGAATGTCTAATATCACAGCCGGATACGATGATTTATGGAGTGGCTTTCGTAAGCTTGCTTACAACTCGTAAACGTATTGCTCCCCGTTACGGTTTCAATCGCGGGCATGAGGTTCTTGAGTGGAGGCCCGGACTCGGGATTTTTCGGAGGGTGAATTTGTGACTTATGAAGCTTATCGGGGAGTCGCATTTAGATACGGGACTCTCTCCGCCTTATTAGGCCTGTTCTTCTCTTGGTTGCTGAGCTTTCCATTGCTCGGACCTTCCCTGTATGCTTTCGCCGAAGCCGGCGGTATGCATGCTATGAGCATTGGAGCCGCCTTTACCCTGTTTCATGGTCTTGGACTGGTAGGGTATGGCATATGGGGGAGACGTTATCTTATTACCCTGAGTCAGAGAATCTCCGGAAAGGACGAGATATGCCTGACTGACAACATCACAGGGGAAGGCGCTATTGATATTGTCGTGATGGGCCTTTCTTGCCTTATTTGTTTCGGGCTTACAGTTGCTTTTGTTTGTGTCCCTTACAGGCTTTGGTCTTGGCCTGCTGTTTTCCTAGGCCTTGTATCCGGCGCATTTGTCGTGACGTGCGCCAAAGAGATGGCAAGGACCATTCCCCGGGACGAGTTGGGCCGGGGGTTTGCACTGTCTATGGCCATAGCCAATATCGCTCTCTATATTCATACTGCATTTCTTGCTCACTTGGAGCCGCTCGTTACAGTATCTGTAAGCTCGGTTTGGCTGCTTGTTGCGTTTCTTGCTGTTTGTCGCTATGGTATGGAGCTTCCGGTTACGGGTTCCGGAAGCAGGCTGAATTATGAAAAAGCCTTATCCGGCGAGAAACGTCGACTCCGGATGTTCTTTCTTGCCTTAGCCGTCGTGCTAACGTCTACATCTATCATAGGAGGGTTTGCGTATGCAGTTGTCCTTCCTAATCTGACTCTCACAGGTGACTTCGCACGTTTCTACAATGTCATGCCGTACATACTAATGTGTTTTCTTTGCGGGTGGATCGCTGATCACGTGGGAAGGCGTCACGTAGCAAATATGGGTTTTATCTGCCTCGGGTTATCCATGCCTTTGCTTTCACTCTTGCCGTTGTCGGGTATCCCCGGATACCTGATTGCCCAAACGCTTATCCAAGGCGGTTATGCATGTATCGATGTCTTTCTTTGGGTCAGTCTCGCTGATATTGCTCCTCGGGATCGGCTAAGCACGTACTATGGTATAGGTCTCGGACTGAATGTCTGGCTGATCTTCTTTGGCATGTTATTTGTCGAAAGATTTCTGCCCATAGGCGAGGCCGGCTTCAGCAACATGTCGTTGGTGGCGACTTTGATTCTGTTTTTTGGAGTCATAGGGTTGGTGAGGCTCGAGGAGACCTTGACTCATGAGGGGGCTGTATGTAATGAAAGAGGGATGAGCGGGACTATTGTTCATGAAGGCGAGGATAGTGCAGAGGCTTCTGGCGCGTTTTACGCATTATCGTCCACTACCGGCCTATCGTCGAAACGAAAGCCGTCTTATCAGGTCGAAGCTGCTATTGACCATTACGTGTTGGACCTTATGGCTACTGAATACTCTCTGACCCGCCGGGAGTTGGAGGTTGTTGTGCTGCTTCTGAAAGGAATGAAAAACGATGAGATTCAGGAGAGGTTGTGTGTTTCAGAAGGCACGCTCAAGACACATCTGAGGCATATCTTCCACAAGCTCGATGTATCCAACAGAAAGGAGCTTCTCGTCAGTTTCGCGCGGTTTCTCGCGTCTTCCGAAGGGGCCGGCAGAAAGACGGGCCTCCATTGATTTTGCCTTGCTGATCTGCTTCGTATCTTTCCTTTGCGTGCCTGATTCCGGACATCGCCTCGCGCATCCGCAGGCTGCGGACTCCTGTCGTTTTCATTCCTTGAATCCGCTGCATTCTCGGTTTGTTAACACGGGTAAGCGCACTCGTGGTT
>JAPXLY010000005.1:0-38640 GCA_033809295.1 Bacillota bacterium | reverse complement strand
GTTGTTATTAATGATATGCCGGCCGGGCATTAATGACTTTAGTTGCGGGAAGCTTCAGCAAGAAGTCTACCTGCGATCTCCTGGAAAACGGGGGCGGCTGCTTCGCCGCCGGACCCTCCTTCTTCGGCAAAGACCACTATCACAAAACGCGGATCCTTAAGCGGAGTGAATCCTCCGAACCAGGCATGGCATATGGGATGTCCGTCAGAGTCCAGCCACCCTGTCTCAGCGGTTCCGGTTTTGCCACAGGATCCGTAATTATCGACCCAACCTGATTTTGCCGTCCCCCACCTGGTGACTGACTCCAACATGAATGTAAGTTGCCTGCATGTATCTTGCGACAATACTCTCTTTGACGTATTTGATTTGAGGCCGGTGATTGTCCCTCCTCCTGTTGGTTTGATTTCCAGGACCAGCATTGGCGAGACCGGTTCACCGCCATTGGCTATGACAGAAAGCAACACAGCAATTTGAAGTGGGGTTGCCAATACTTCACCTTGCCCTATTGCAAGGTTGGCAGTATCCTGCAGAGACATGTAGTAGGCGCCCGGGAGTTGGCCCGGCTGCTCAAAAGGCAGGCTGATGCCTGTGGCAGCTCCGAATCCCAATTTCTCATAGAAATCTACAAGGCTTCTGCCTCCGATCCTCAGTGCAGTTTCAATGAACACGGAGTTACATGAATAGGCCATGGCGTCCAGGAAAGAAATCCACCCGTGGCCTTCGCTTTCATGTAAGTAACACTTGAATCTCTTGGAGCCTACGTCTATGAATCCCGGGTCATAGAACCTGTCTGAGAGGGAAACCACACCCTTCTCCAGGGCACATGCGGCTACCACTGTTTTGAGTATTGAACCTGCGGGATAAGACGTGATTGCCCTGTTTATCATAGGAGACAGAGGCTGCTTGAAGGCACTGCTCACATTGTTAGGGGAAAAAGAAGGCCTGCTGGCCATAGCCAGCACCTGGCCGGTTTCAGGCTCCATGACAACCACAGCACCCCTGGGGACTTTTGCGTCCATCACTTCCTCAACGATTTCCTGTATCTCGCGGTCAATGGTTAGGACTACACCAGCCTTAGGTTCCGCGTCATGAAGCCACCTGATTCCCAAGCCCTTGTAAGGCATGCGCCTGGCATCTACAAAGGATGCTACCAGGCCGGTATCCCCACTTCGGAGGTAGGTATCAAAGGTTTTCTCGATTCCGGATATTCCCGTGATGCTCTCGTTGTCAAGATAGCCTATGACGTGGGCAGCTAACCCTGTCGGATCGTATCGGACAGGTTGTCTGATAACAGCGACGCCTGGGTCGTCCGGTATTTTCGAACGTAAACCGCCAAGAGAGAGCCGGCTTGCATCAAGATAAAGACAAGTCTGGCCCGACAGTTGTGAAAATGACACGAACTCCTCCACTCCATCCCTGTCTGACACAAGCTCAGGAAAGATGACTATTGCAGGCTCGTAGAAAGTTCCTGCCAAAACTTGCATATTCCTGTCATAGATTGTTCCCCTGAGCGGGGTCTTGTAGAGCACTTCAATGCGTTGATCCCTTGCCCGCCTGGCAAGAGTCTCACCGCGGATGAGTTGAAGCCATGTGAGGCCGGACATGAGAAACAGGAAAACGGCAAGAAGACAGTACACGATACTCCGCCCACGGATTTCGGCTGACCTGTTGCGTTGTGACAAAGAGACTGCCCTCCATAGTCACTGTAATACACAACTGTAGCCTTCCTCGAAACCTGAGAGTCTAGTCGCGTACCTGCACTTGCGCGATGGCGTTTTGATGTTCCTTAAACGTCCTGCTGAATACGTGCCCGCCTTTTTGGTCTGCAGCAAAGAAAAGATAATCTGAAGTTGCAGGCAGAAGCGCTGCACGTACTGAAGACAATCCGGGAGAGGCAATGGGGCCCGGAGGGAGTCCGGGGGTAAGGTAAGTATTATACGGAGAGTCTGTCTCCAGGTCATCGAGGGTAAGCCGTGTCTTCCATGAGCCCAGGGCAAACTGAACCGTAGCACAAGATTGCAGTGGCATCTTCAGCCTTAACCTGTTGTAGAACACTGAAGCAACCAATGGCCGTTCTTCAGAGAGTTTGGCTTCTTTCTCTATTATGGATGCAAGGGTAATGACTCCGTGAAGACCCAGCTTCCTTGCATTTTCATGTACATTCTCCCCTGACCACTCCGGGAGCACGGCTTTTGCGAACCTTCTCACCATTATGGTAATAATCTCTTCCTCCGTGACGCCGGTTTCCACTATATATGTGTCTGGGAACAGGTAGCCTTCAAGATTCCCGGAAAACTCCATGTCCCCTTCTATTACTTTGAAGTCATGATCTTGGCCGGCAGCCAGGTGGAGAAAACGCTCTTTCGATGCAAGGCCTTTGGCTTCAAGCAGGTCAGCCATGTTCTTCATCGAGACTCCTTCCGGAATTGTGAACCGTATGAGTTCTACGTCGCCTTGGGCCAAAGCCCGTACAATACCGACAGTACCCATTCCCGAATTGAGTCTGTATGTACCCGCCTTAAGCTTGTTGTCGACTCCCACCAGCTTAGTGACCACGCGAAAAAGCACAGAAGATTGAAGGAGATCTGCCTTAGCCAAGAGGCCTGCAATTTCCCTCGAGGTCATGCCCGGGTCTATGGAGACCACGGTTTCATGTGCGGGGCCGTAGGGAAGCAACAGAAAACCGAACCAAAGCATAAGAAGTATGACAACACCCAATAGGATTTTCGCTTCAAGGCCCCGCCATGTTATGATGCTTTGCTGAGATCTGTTGGAACCAAGCTCACCAGGCACCTGTATCTATTCCTCGTCGCCAGGATCCTCATCAAAATCCTCGTCAAAATCGAAATCGTCATCGTCATCCTCATCGTCATCGTCAAAATCGTCATCAAAGTCATCATCGAAATCAGCGTCGTCCTCGTCTTCTTCACAGAGGACTTCAGTTATCTTCTCGTACTCGTCATCATCGAGTTCGACAAGGACTTCTTCTCCGTCTTCCTTTTCCTCCACTTTGAAAATGAAGGCGTCAACCTCAATGTCATCAGGGGCTTCAGTGTCTACATCTTCCGGCACAAGCACTACATATGTCTTTCCGTCTACCTCAAGAATTTCTTCAACGGTGAAGGTCTCCTGTTCTCCGTCATCGTAAATCAATGTGACAATCTCGTCCAACTCGGGCATTTCAAGCACCCCACTTTCAGTTCATCATGACACTAGGCGTATTCTCCCGGTCCACGTTCTTTTCCTGCTGTTCTATTCCTCGCTATGTTTTCCATAGAGAAGTCCTTTGATTCGCAGCCTGAAGAAATGTCAGGCCGCTGCCTGAGATAATCCAAGTAACCGTCGAGGATTATTGCAGCGGCAACTGAGTCTATCACACCTTTTCGCTTCTGTCGAGATACGTCAGCAGAAATCAGGGCTCGCTCCGCAGCCATTGTGGAAAACCTTTCGTCCCAGGTAACCACAGGCACAGAAACAGTCCTCTTCAACGCTTCAACAAATTCCATAACCCGCATAGCGCTTTTGCCCAGCGACCCATCGGTATTCCTCGGCAAGCCAACGACTATGAGAGATACTTCTTTATCCTTTACCACCTGACACAGTGCCCTAATGTCCTTCTCTTTTCCGGTTCTCGCGATTACTGAAAAAGGTTGGCTGACAATACGGGCAGGGTCAGAAAGGGCGATTCCTATCGTTTTTGAGCCAACATCAAGGCTCATTATTCTCATGCGAGTCAGACCACCTTCATGCATACCTCAGGACAGACTGCCTGGCAATAACCACAAAGCACGCATTTCGCCCCGTCAACTTCAACACGTCCAGAGACAATCTCAAGAGCCCCATGACTGCATCTCTCGACACACTTGCCGCAGCCGGTACACCAAGGTTCAATTATCAGAGTTTTATTAAGACAAGTCTTTTCGCGCAGGGACTCATCAGGTTCTCGCCCTTGAAATATCGCCAAGTCCATCTCGAGCTCATCCAGCGTCTTGATACCCACGGCAACTGAATCCACATATGGCTGGTCTATGGCGAATTTTAAGGCTCCTTCTACGTCCCGGAGCAAGGCCCCGCCTCCGATGGCTTTCATAGAGTATATGCCTTTCCTTTGCGAGTGAGCCAATTCAATTGCCTGAAGCATGTCTTGGACGGTACCGTCTGCTATTCCTATCCCCGAGTAATTCAGCAATGGGTGAATGACGTCAATTTCAGGCATAAGGGCAGCCGCACGTACGCACTGAATATAGTGAGTCGACACCCCGATTGCCCTGATAATTCCCGCCTTGCGGGCGTCTTCAAGGTAACGGACAGCCTCTCTATGGCCTATCAATGTCAGGGCTGATTCCTGTTCATGCAATAGGAACAGGTCCAGGTAGTCGACATTCATTGACTGAAGAGCAAAAGCCACTGATCTCTCCATGCCCTCATATGTGTAATCATAAGATCGAGAGGCAATTACCACATCGCTACGGTTCATCCCTGAAATTGCCGCACGAATATAAGGATATGTGCCATAAATCTCTGCTGTATCAAAGAAGTTTATGCCTCTATCAATAGCTGCACGAATCAGAGAAGCCCCTTCATGAACAGGAAGATTCGCTTGAAGAGGCCCGATTGTCAAAGTCCCGAAGCATAGCCTCGATACTGCGATATTTGTCCTCCCTAGCAACCGCATTTCAACAGAGCAATTCATATACCCAGATAATGCCTGATAAGCTCCTCCAGGATCTCGTCACGTTCCAGCTTCCGTATGAGGTTGCGGGCTCCCTTATGACTGGTGACATATGTAGGATCCCCTGACATCAGGTACCCCACCAGTTGGTTTACAGGATTGTACCCCTTCTCCTTCAATGCGTGACTCACTTCAAGGAGAACATCTCTTATACTGACCTTATCCTCCGGAACAATGCGGAACGTCCGGGTTTCATCAAAAGAGCCATTCATAACGTCCTCACGCTCCCGACGCTAAGTTTACCAAAGATTCTCGTATAAGACTAGCGGTCCTCTTTACCTGATGCCAGTCGGCTCTCTATGAAAGACCTGGTTTGCCCGAGGGCTTCATCAAGTCTTGATACATCTTTCCCTCCTGCTTGCGCCATATCCGGCCTTCCCCCGCCTCCCCCACCGGTTATCGTTGCAGCGACTTTCACGATATCTCCTGCGCGGATCCCTTTCTGGATCAAATCCTTTGTAACCATGGCGACAAACAGGACTCTCTCATCGATGCGAGAACCCAATACCACCACACCTGAGCGTATTTCATCTCTAATCCTGTCAGCAAGCTCTCGAATGGCGTGTCCGTCCAGGCCGTCCACTGCGTCCACCACTATTTTGGCGCCATTTACTTCGACAGCCTGGTCAATCAAGTGACGGACTTTGGGCAGCGCCGCCTTTAATGTCAGGCTCTCGAGTTCCTTTTCCAGTTCCTTCACATCTCGCTGCAGCTTCAGCACTCTGTCTGGAATCTCATCAGGAAGGCACTTGAGTGAGTTGGCGGTATTATCAAGTATCTCTTGATTAGACCTCATGTAATCAAGAACAGCATAGCCGCTCATAGCTTCAATACGACGAATACCTGCTGCAACCGGGCTTTCTGAAACAATCTTCACAAGACCGATTTGTCCTGTGTGATCCACGTGTGTACCACCGCAAAATTCGGCGCTGACATCCCCGATTCGGACTACTCGCACATCGTTGCCGTACTTCTCCCCGAATAAGGCCATCGCGCCGATTTCCTCGGCTTCTGAGATTGGCATCACCTCAGCGTTAACACGGAAATCATCAAGAACCCACTTTGCAACCATATCTTCCACCTTGCGGAGTTCACTGTCACTCACAGGCGAAGGGTGCGAAAAGTCAAACCTCAGCCGGTCACCTGACACATATGAACCTGCCTGCAAGACGTGGTCGCCAAGGACCGCTCTAAGCGCTGCGTGGAGAAGGTGGGTAGCTGTATGGTTCCTGGCTGTGGATCGCCTCATGCCCTCATCCACTTTTGCCCTTGCCACGTCCCCTACACTGAGATTTCCTTCAAGGGCTGTAACGATGTGTGCAATTACGGAATCGGAAATCCTTACCGTATTTTTGACTCTTGCGTGAAAACCTTCCCCGACAATATCTCCTGAATCACCGACTTGCCCCCCGGCTTCAGCATAGAACGGGGTTCTATCAAGGACGACCTCCCCGTCTTGGCCGGATGATATGTGTCCTACAGGTTCGCCTTCAGAAAACACGGCGACTACCTTGGCCTCACCGGTCAGAGTATCATATCCGATAAACTTAACGTCAAGATCGGACAAGGCTTCTGCCTTCGCTGTAGACAAACCACCCATGTACCCCAGGGCATGCCTGGAAGCTCTGGCGCGCTCCCGCTGTTCTTCCATGGCTTCCTTAAAACCCTCTTCGTCTACGGCCATCCCGCTTTCTCCCGCAATCTCCCTTGTGAGCTCAAGCGGAAACCCGTACGTATCATACAGCTTAAACGCCCAAGACCCGGGGACTGTCAAGGCCCCTTTGCTTTCCAGCTCCGCAATTATGTTTTGGAGCATCGTCGTGCCTTGGTCGAGGCGTTCCAGGAACCGTTCTTCTTCAGACCGGATGACCTTATGAATGTGATCCCTTCTCATGACAAGTTCAGGATAAGCATGGGAGAACACTGATGAGACTACGTCAGCTATGTCCACCATAAACGGCCTTGCAATTCCCAGCAGCCTCCCATGGCGAATCGCTCTGCGAATCAATCTGCGTAATACATATCCCCTACCCTCATTGGCAGGGAGGACGCCGTCAGCGATGAGGAATGTGACAGCGCGGGCATGGTCGGCTACTATTCTCAGGGACATCGTCGGTTTGGAGCCCAGTTCCTCTTCCAGTCCGGCAGCGTCAAGAATCGCCTTTGTAATAGGCCGGAAAGAATCAGTGTCAAATACACTGGATACCCCTTGCATAACTGCTGCAACCCGTTCGAGGCCCATCCCGGTATCTATCCCTTTTCTCTCAAGGGGCTTATATTCTCCTTTTTCATTGCAATAGAATTGAATAAAGACAAGGTTCCAGATTTCCATAAACCTGTCACAATCACAACCGACACTGCAGTCAGGTTGTCCGCACCCGAAGGATTCTCCGCGGTCTACGTAAATTTCTGAACACGGCCCGCAAGGGCCGACTCCGATTTCCCAGAAGTTGTCCGGTTTTCCCATTCGCACGATGCGCTCTGGCGGGACTCCGATTATTCTGCGCCAGATATCAAAAGCCTCATCATCATCAAGGTATATGGTGATCCACAACCTGTCTTCGGGAAGGCCCAAATGGGTTGTGACAAACTCCCATGCCCAGATAATCGCATCCTCTTTGAAGTAGTCTCCGAAAGAGAAGTTCCCGAGCATTTCAAAAAACGTCAGGTGTCGCGAAGTCATGCCTACGTTTTCAATGTCCAATGTCCTTATGCATTTCTGACAGGTAGTCGCACGAAGGTATTCCGGCTTGGCGGTACCGATATAGTACGGCTTGAAAGGAACCATACCTGCGCCTGTGAGAAGAAGTGTTGGGTCGTTTCCGGGAACCAAAGAAGCGGACGGGAGAGGAACATGATCCTTGCTGACAAAGAAATCTCTGAACATGTCTCTAAGTTCACGTGTGGTAAATGTACGTACGCCTAAACCTTCTTGCACCGACTATTGCCTCCCAAGCTGGTAGTTTCCGAAAGCGACTAGACTACTTAAGCATAATGCCGCAAAATTACGCCACTTGAAACCTCATATCCGGAAGTGACGAGCATTGACGGCAACGTACTTCACATCGCTATTCGCCATAAGATACTAATATCATAGCGTGTACCCCAATGGGTGTCAACGAGAATCCCGAAGCGTCTCGGCCTTTCCGTCGGGCAATTCTACTGTAACAGCTTGTTATGGATGTACCTTAGAGTGACCTTGACAATGGAAGTAACAGGCACAGCAAGGATGACACCTAGGATGCCAAAGAGATAGCCTCCTGAGATTATCGAAAAAATGACGGTCACAGGATGCAGTCCTACATGCTCACCAAGGATATTGGGACTGATAATACTACTTTCCACCTGGTTAACGACGATAAAAAGGATCGCAACATAGACAGCGCTCAACGGTGATTTGAGAAGAGCGAAAACAACTGCGGGAACAGCTCCTATAATGGGCCCGAAGTAAGGCACTATGTTGAAGATTCCTGCTATCAGCCCGATTATCAGCGCAAAATCCACGCCCATTATGGACAGGCCTGCCGCAATTAGAAATCCGACAATCGCTGAGATTAGTAATTGTCCTCTGATGAAGGATCCGAGGCTGTTATCCATTTCGATCATGAGTCCTACTACGTCACTACGCCATCTGTCAGGTATCCACGAGAGAAGCCACATTTTGAGGTCGGGGAAATCCATGGTCAGGTAAAAAGCGAGAACAGGAACGAGTATAAGTAAGCTCAACCTTGGCAGAAGCCCGGGAATTGAACCCAGTGCCCGCTCAACGAAGGCCAGAAGAGCCTCTTCCGCCCTCTCTATTCCGTTATCGATTGCCCCCTTTATGGGTTCGGGAACATTGAACCGCGAGAACCTTACGTAGAATCCGGCAAGACGAGACTGTATACTTCCTGCTTGTTGAGGGAGGACTTCAGCGAGCTTCTCCAGTTGGACCAAGAATCTCGGCACCAAGTAGAGGGCAAAGAGTGTCACAAAGAGAGTGAACCCTACGTAAATTACGAGGGTTCCCAGCCCGCGTGGGGCGCCACGTTTTTCCAGATATGTGACAACCGGGTTCATCAAATAGGACAACGCAAAAGCCAGGAGGAAAGGAGTAAGTATACCCCTGACTTTGTAAAGCAAAAGCACGGAACCTGCTGCCAGAAAGACAGTGAAAAGCCAGGAACGCCCTGGGCGGTAAGGAGAGTTTTCTCCCGAATGCTCGTCTACAACTAGTCGACTCCTCCCATGGTAAGACGATTACCCAGTGCTTGCATGGTTCGGCCTGCACGCATCACTTCTTTCCCAATATCCCTGGCAAATCGATCAGTAGTCCGCATGATTCGGCGGGTCATTTTGCCTGCCATTCTCTCAGCTTTAGAATCATCCGTCATGAGGTTCATACGCGTCCTCTTGGATTTGGTATATAGATAGAAGCCTATTAGGGCTCCTGCTGCAGTCCCGGTAATCACGGTTTTCCAGAATCTATTCACATAAGTCACCTCCGGAACACTTACGTCTAAAAGTATACTTAGTATTGCCGTATGGCGGGAAATTAGACGATGATTCCGCCTCCTACGACAATGTCGTTGTCGTAAAATACAACAGATTGTCCCGGTGTTACCGCTCTTTGGGGCGTGTCAAAGACGACTTCAGCCATATCTTGACTCTTAGGTAAGACTAACCCAGGGACTTCTTTTGCGTTGTAACGGATTTTGATGCCTAAACGCATTCTGTGAGGAGGAGTGGAGTAAGCGATCCAATTCACATCGCCGGCCTCAAGCCCGTCAGATAACAGATCCGCCTCTTCCCCCACAATGATTGCATTCCGGGATGCGTCAATCTTCGTTACATATAGCCTCTTACTCCCCGGAATCCCAATGCCTTTCCTCTGGCCGACAGTATAGAAAGGCAATCCTTTGTGTTTACCGATGAGACAGCCGGCTGCGTCGAGAATTGGCCCGGGCTCAATAACCTGATTTTCATATCCGCTGAGAAAATCCCGATAATCAGTTCCTGCCAGAAAACATATTTCTTGGCTTTCACTCTTATCCGCCACTGGAATACCGGCCCCGGACGCAGCATCTCGAACCTGCTCTTTGGTAAGATTGCCTAATGGAAAGAGTATGGAAGAAAGGTCATGTTGTGTTAAGCGGTGGAGCACATATGATTGATCTTTAGTCGCGTCCCTTCCTTTTCTCAGCAAAAACCTGCCTTTGGAAGACTCAAAAGATACCCTGGCGTAATGGCCTGTGGCGACATACTCAGCCCCGAGCTCAGCCTTGAGGGCAATGAGATAACGGAACTTGATTTTGGCATTACAAAGGACACACGGATTCGGTGTTCGTCCTTGACGATACTCATTCACGAAATATTCTACGATTTCATTTTGGAAAGGCTCTGTAACATCCACCATATGGTGCGGGATACTCAGGGAATCCGCAACTGCTTTCGCGTCTTTCGAAGGAAATGCTTCCCATATCTTCAGAGTAACGCCGATTACTTGAAAACCTTCAGATTTCAGGATTAGAGCAGCGACAGAGCTATCCACTCCTCCGCTTATAGCTACAAGTATCCGCGTCCCCGGACTCATGTGTCGCACATCCGGCCCATTCACAGAATCATGCATGATTCATGAAGCTTCTCCGCCCTGCTCGCCGTCAGGCCGGGTTTCAGGCAAGCTCTTCCCCTGTTTCTTGAGGTAATCCTCAATAGCTTTCCGGAGAGCGTCTGCGCCGAGGTTTGAGCAATGCATTTTCTTAGGGGGAAGGCCTCCAAGAGCATCTGCCACCGCCTTGTTGGAGATTTCAAGCGCTTCCTCCAGTGTTTTTCCTAATACCAGTTCCGTAACCATGCTGCTGACTGCTATTGCTGCACCGCAGCCAAAGGTCTTGAACTTGGCGTCCTTGATTCTGTCCCCCTCAACCTTTATTGTTAACTTCATGACATCCCCGCAAATGGGATTGCCTACCATTCCTACGCCATCTGCATCCTGTATTTCCCCGACGTTTCTCGGATTAGTAAAGTGATCCATTACTTTTTCCGTATACATATTCCGGACCTCCCCCCTACCACTGCTATAAGCATGTGCCACTAAGATTGATAACTCTTGACAAGGTGACGCTCTTCTTGAGTACACGAGCAAGCACTGCCGGACGAGACTTCCTCGCCGAACGGGGACATAGCTCTAAGCCTACTTACTATTCCAGGCAGAGTCTCCAGGACGTAGTCAATATCCTGAAACGTAGTCTCATGCCCAAGTGACAATCTGAGTGACCCGTGAGCGATTTCATGAGGAAGCCCCATAGCCAAAAGCACATGGGACGGTTCCAGGGATCCCGACGTGCACGCGGACCCGCTGGATCCGCATATTCCGGCCTTATCAAGGCTAAGAAGGAGTGATTCCCCTTCTATGAACTCAAAGCAAAAACTGGCATTGCCTGGCAATCTCCTGGTAGGATGCCCATTCAGTCTCACATGAGGAATGCGCTCCATGACTCCCTTTATCAGGTAGTCCCGTAGTTGCGTAAGGCGTGCCGCCTCTTGTTCCAGTTCTCCCACAGCCAGCTCAAGAGCAACTGAAAGTCCTACTATCCCAGCAACGTTTTCCGTCCCGGCTCGCCTGTTGCGTTCCTGGCCTCCCCCGTCAATAAACTTTTCCACCTTCACGCCTTTCTTCACCCAGAGAGCTCCTACGCCTTTAGGGCCTTTGAACTTGTGCCCTGACAGGGAAAGCAAGTCTACACCGAGCTGCCCTACGTCTATAGGAATGTGTCCTGTGGTCTGTACTGCGTCTGTATGGAACAGTACACCGCGATTTTTGGCAATACGAGCGATATCTTCAACGGGCTGAATTGTGCCTACCTCGTTATTGGCATGCATTATTGAGATAAGTACCGTATTGTCGGTAATGGCAGCCTCCACATCCTTTGGATCAACCGTCCCGTAAGAGTCCACAGGCAGAAATGTCACTCGAAACCCGCGCTTTTCGAGGCGCTTGACACTGTCAAGCACGGCATGGTGTTCTATTGCGGAAGTAATGATATGTCTGCCGCGCCTTGAATTGGCGTAAGCGGCACCCTTGATCGCCATGTTATCTGCTTCAGTCCCTGACCCGGTAAATATGATCTCCTCCGGATGGGCGTTGATGGCCTTTGCGACTTTGCCTCTGGCCTCGTCCAGGGCAGCCTTTGCATCTCTGGCTATGCCGTAAATGCTCGACGGGTTGCCGTACATTTCCCCCAGGAAAGGCAACATTGCTTCCGCCACTTCCTGTCGTGGTTTTGTCGTTGCTGCATTATCCAGGTATACAAGCTCCATTTCTAATCATCTCCTGACAGTAGTGTGACTTTCGACACGACTGTTGACTCACCGGCACGTCCCTTTTGTGCGCTGGGAATCAGAGGAACAGACTCCACATGACGTCTGCATTGAGTCAACGGTTCCATCACACAAGTCTTTGAGGTTAATGGAATCAAGGACCCTATTGGTGCAATCCTTTAATCTCATCCACACAGAGCGCACCACGCAATCTCCAAGCTGTTCGCAATCGTCATAATCAAAGTCGCCGGATAAGCATTGCACCGGGTCAAAAGGTCCCTCCATTACTCTGACAATGTCTCCCACCGTGATCTCCTCAGGGGGCTTCGCGAGTTCATAGCCTCCCTGAGCGCCTCTGGAACTGGAGGCCAAGCCTGCTCTACGCAGTTTCGCCATGAGTTGCTCAAGGTAAGGCAAGGAGACCATCTGTCTGTCAGCTATGGAATTCAAAGAGACAGGGCCTTCACCGTAGCGGAGAGCTAAGTCGTACATAGCTCGGAGCCCATACCTTCCGCGAGTAGACAGCTTCATCAGATTCACCTTCTTCCTTGCAGCAGAGGGAATCCCAAGTAAATCAATCGGGATTCCTGCATAAAAAATATACCACCAGCCGATATCGATGTCAATTATTTTCTTTTGAACTGAGGAATTGAGAGTAGCTGGAAGAGAATATGAGAGACCGCCCTCGAGAGTGAGATAGGTGTAGAAGGCAATGCAGAATGAGTCTTTTTGCCTGTGTACGGAGGATTAGACTGTTCTAATGTCTGTGCAAGGAATCACCGGTCTCAGAAAACGTACGTACCGTGCGGGGCCACCCAAGACAATCGGAAAACGAGGGAAGACTAATGAACTCATACTTAGGTTGTCTGCTTCTCGAGCACCAAAACCACATGCTCATTCAAGCGCGCACATTCGAGAAACACGATCGAGAATCGAGCGAATCGAGCACGTCCGCATGTTGCTTGTTACTTAGGCTGACCCTTCTTCCACATTGCAAGCCTTTCTTTGATGGTCCTTTCATAACCGTTTGCTGAAGGTTCATAGTATGTCTTGCCTGCTAAAGAATAGGGTAAATACTGCTGAAAGATGTAGTTGCCGGGATGGTCATGGGGATACTTATAGCCTTTGCCATGTCCTAAGACGGATGCGCCTTTGTATGACGCGTCACGGAGGTGCGGAGGGACTTCGCCTGTACGTTCGGTTTCAAGGTCGGCTGTGGCTTGCTCCAATGCCCGGTAACACGAGTTGCTTTTTGGAGCGGCGGCTATGTACATGGCTGCCTCAGCAAGAATAAGCCCGGCTTCCGGCCATCCTATAAAGTTGACTGCCCACGCTGCAGCCGCAGCCACTAAAAGAGCGTGGGGATCTGCCAGGCCCACATCCTCTGCTGCCTGAATCAGGATTCTCCTTGCCACAAACTCGGGTTTCTCCCCTGACGCAATCATTCTCGCCAGCCAGTACGCGGTAGCGTCAGGGTCACTTCCCCTCATGCTCTTTATGAAGGCCGAGACTACGTCGTAGTGAGCGTCTCCACTCTTATCGTACCCTAATGCTCGCTTTTGAATGGATTCTTCGGCTGTCTCCAACGTGATACGCCGCATGCCGCACTCATCAGCCTCAGTGGTCATGACTGCAAGCTCCAATGCATTCAGGGCTGATCTTGCGTCACCGTTTGCGGTATTGACAAGATGAGAGAATGCGTCTTCATCAAATACGACTTCATATCCTCCGAGGCCTCGCTCCTTATCTTCAAGCGCTCTTCGGAGGATGATAGAGACATCTGCGTCATCTAGGGGCTCGAACTTAAACACGCGTGAACGTGACAGGAGCGGCCTGCTAATCTCAAAGAACGGATTCTCCGTTGTCGCACCGATGAATATCACTGTTCCATCTTCTACCGCAGGTAACAAGGCATCTTGTTGTGTCTTATTAAACCTATGGACCTCATCTATGAAAAGAATCGTCCTTGTTTCGTGCATTTTGAGTCTGTCTGAGGCATCTTCCATGACGCGCCTTATGTCGGCTATGCCTGATGTAACTGCGTTCAGTGATTGAAAGTGAGATTTGGTTATCCCGGCTATGATATTGGCCAGCGCAGTTTTGCCGGTACCCGGAGGCCCGTAAAAGATAACAGATGAAAGCCTGTCCCCTTCGATAGCTCGTCTAAGCAGTTTGCCCCGGCCCAAGATGTGTTCCTGCCCGACGAACTCCTCCAATGTGGCAGGGCGCATTCTGAGAGCAAGCGGCGCCTCGCGTCTCAAGATCCTGTCGCCTTGGCGGCTGAACAAATCCATGATATCACGCTCCGATTAAGGTTCGCCCGGATCATAACATACTTAACGCAGGAAGTGGGAGGATGGTGGAAGGATGCAGGAAGGAAAGAATCAAGAATCCCCGGCAGAAAACATGACCCCACCATGCCGCTTGGCCGGTAACATTTCTATCCCTGCGCCCTGCAGGTGGGTGCCCTCCCAAGTGTTTTACGACTCCGCACGCCGGCGGCACTCGCGCTACACCCGGAGCTGAGGCCCCTTTCAAATGGTGTTGGAACAAAAGTTACCGATGTCAAATCGCACACGGTAGGGTCCTTTTTGTATCGTTTTCCCTTGCAAGTGAATGATATCATAAGCCTTTCAGGATTTCAAGGCAGCTCTACATCACCGCTTGTGCCTATTTTACCCATGTCGACTACCTGTATATGCAGCTCTTTTAGTTGCTCCTGGCTAATTGCCGCCGGGGCTCCCGTCAAGGGACATACTGCTTTCTGAGTCTTGGGGAACGCGATTACATCGCGGATAGTCTTTCTCCCTGCAAACAGCATAGCCAGTCTGTCAAAACCTATGGCAATCCCTCCATGAGGCGGGGCACCGTACTCAAAAGCTTCAAGAAGGAACCCGAATTTCTCTTTAGCCTCCTCTTCGCTAAGCCCGAGGACTCTGAACACTCTTTCCTGTACATCACGTCTGTGTATTCTTATGCTTCCGCTTCCTAGCTCCACACCGTTTAAAACCAAATCGTAGATGTTGGCTCTGACACTCAGAGGATCCGTCTCCATTAGATCAATATCCTCTTCCAGAGGAGAAGTAAACGGATGATGGACAGCGGCCATCCTCTGTTCTTCCTTGCTGAACTCAAACAGGGGAAACTCAGTGACCCACAGGTATGCCATTTGATCTTGGGGAATCAGGTTCAATTTGGCGCCCAGGTGCAGCCTCAGTCTCCCAAGGGACTCCAGGACCACGCTTCTCGCGCCTGCCACTATCAAGATGAGATCCCCGCTTTTTGCACCTGTAAGCTTTACAATGCCTCGCAGTTCATCTTCGGTGAGGAACTTGGAAAGCTGCGAGGTGAGAGCCGGCTCCCCTTCTTCACTGCAAGTAACTGCTATTGACATGAGTCCTTCTGCTCCAAAGTCTTTCACAACTTCCTCAAGGCCCTTTACTTGCTGTCTGGAAAAGCCACTACAGCCTGGTGCCGCTATGGCAGCTACCTTGCCCCCTGCGTCAATAGCCCCACGGAAAACGCGGAAACCGCAGTCCTTCACAATACTTCCTATGTCAACAATTTCCATGCCGAACCTTATGTCGGGCTTGTCTGAACCATATCGCTCCATGGCCTCATGGTATGACATTCTCGGAAAAGGCTCATCCACTGATATCCCTAAAGTCTTTTCCATAGAATCAGTCATCATCCCCTCTACAAGGGTTAGTACATCGTCCCTTTCGACGAATGACATCTCAATATCGATTTGCGTAAACTCAGGTTGCCTGTCAGCACGCAAGTCTTCATCCCTGAAGCAACGGGCAAGCTGAAAATACTTGTCAAATCCTGATACCATCAGGAGTTGTTTGAAAAGCTGAGGAGACTGCGGCAATGCAAAAAATCTGCCTGGATTCACGCGGCTGGGGACCACGTAGTCCCTTGCCCCTTCGGGCGTGCTTTTCATGAACATAGGTGTCTCCACCTCAATAAAACCTCGGGAATCCAAGAAATTCCTTACAGCCATGGTTAACCGGTGGCGGAAAATGATGTTTCTCTGCATGTCGGGCCTGCGGAGGTCAAGATATCTATACTTAAGCCTGAGAACTTCATCAACATCAAGGTTCTCAGTAATATAAAAAGGCGGAGTCTTCGACTTGGACAACACTTCCAGGTGCTCAGCGGCCACATCAACCTTCCCTGTGGGGATTGAAAGATTCCAGGCGCCGGCAGGCCGGTTTACCACAACTCCGGACACGCATACTACGTCCTCCGACCCAAGCCTTTCAGCTATTGAATGTGCCAAAGGAGAACTTTCAGGATTGAAGACCACCTGGACGATGCCTGAGCGATCCCGAAGGTCAATGAATATGAGGCCTCCGAGGTCTCTTCTTCTTCCTACCCAACCTGCGAGAACAACTGTCTTCCCTATCAGAGCTTCATCTGCAAGCTCCCCTACCATATGAGTTCTTTTCTTCTGCATCATAGCTCACTTCTCTCTCCGTAACTTGGACTCTGTCAAAGGTGTTGTGTTCTATGCCAAGACTTCTACCAGATTACCAAAGGGAACCTGAGTTTGCTCCCCGGTTACCATATCTCTGACTATTACGTAGTCTCCTCTGAGTTCATCTTCACCTATGATCACGACTTTCTTGGCGCCCAGCTTATCAGCGTACTTCATCTGAGATCTTAGGCTTCTGTCCAAATAATCAATGTCCGTTGATATGCCGCGCTTGCGCAGAGCATGAGTCATGCGAAAGGCCTGAAGCTTAGCCTCAGCGCCCATTGCAGCGATGAACACACTGATCCTGCATGTATCTCCTTGGGCCTCTTCGCTTGCCGCACTCTGTAATACTTGCACAGCTCGTTCTATACCTGCAGCAAAACCTACAGCCGGAGTCGGGGCGCCGCCGAGCTCTTCCGCCAGGCCGTCATACCTTCCGCCTCCCCCGAGCGCATCCTGTGCCCCGAGGCCGGAATGGACCACCTCAAAAACAGTTTTGGTGTAGTAGTCAAGCCCTCTGACAATCGTAGGATCCAGTTCATAAACAACATCCAGCGCTTTTAAGCATTGCGTGACTCCGTCAAAATGATGGCTGCAATCTTCACAGAGATACTCAAATATCGAAGGAAGCTCTTTGGCAAGTCCGGTGCATCGTTCATTTTTGCAATCCAAGACTCTGAGAGGATTGCGCAGGAGCCTCCTTCTGCAGTCATCGCACAGCTCGTCCACATGCCCGGAAAGGAGATTGATCAGGCTTTCTTTGTAGCGAGGCCTGCACTTAGCACACCCGATACTGTTCAGGCGAACCACGAAACCCTCAAGCCCCAAACATCGGTAAACACTGATAAGCAAAGAGATAACCTCTGCATCCAAGGCAGGTGAAGAGGATCCCAGCGCTTCAACTCCAAACTGTGTATGTTGCCTTAGGCGCCCCAACTGAGGACGCTCATATCTAAACATCGGTCCGATGTAGTAAACCTTGACAGGCTGAGGATTCGCCCACATCTTATGCTCCAGGTAAGACCTGACAACCGGCGCCGTGCCTTCAGGACGCAACGTAATGCTTCGCTTCCCCTTGTCAAGAAACGTATACATTTCTTTCTCGACAATATCAGTGCTTTCTCCGACGCCTCTTTGAAAGAGCTCAGTATGCTCAAAAATCGGGGTCCTGATCTCGGTATATCCGGCATTCCGGCATACCGACCTTACAGTCTCCTCCAGTAGTCGCCACATGCCCGGCGTTTCAGGAAATACGTCTATTGTTCCTCTGGGCGCCCTGATGCGTGTCATGGGTTTGCCTCCTTAGTCATCAGCCTGCTCCTGGGATTGGAGAGCCTTGTCTCTTTCCTCCAAGAGCGCCCGGATTTCCGTAATCTTAGCTTGCTGCGTCTTGACATCGTCGTCAGTGCCCACGGTCTTCAGAAGAGACTCGAGACGAACATGAAGCAGAATGTCAAGCCCGCCGTATTCAGAAGCTGCCTTGAATTCTTCTGCGGCAAGATCCTTGGAACCTTTGTCTCTGTATGCCAGCCCCAAGAGGAGCCTTATATATGGATCCTCGGGCCGCAAGTCGGCAGCATTTTTCAGAGCTTCAGTAGCATGTTCCAGGTCGTCATTGGCCATATGGGCCTGGGCGATGCCTACGTGCAAATAAGCATTGTCCGGGTCGAGGGCTATGGCTGAATTGTATTCTGCAATAGCTTCCCCGTAGTCTTGTTCTCTGAGCTTCGCCAACGCCCGCAATTCAGCGTCCATCAGCTTAATGTCAGCCTCATCACGAAGCCCGTCAAGCCATTTGGTCAAAGCGTCTTCTTGCGCTTTCGTTCTGAGCGTTGTCTCGATTTCAGACCGCCTCGCGTCGAAGTCTTCTCCTTCAGCGGGATTCCCTGTTTCATCTGTATAGGCTTGTTTGATCTCCTCTTCAGAGACCTGAACTCCTGCTTGAACTTGAGCAAACAGCTTCTGGATTGTCAAACGATCCTTTATCAAGTTCTTGAACTGGGCCTCTGTGACGTTATTTGCAGCGAGAGCTTCACGGAAAGCTTCCTTGCCGGGAAAGGCCTCTTCCTGTAGCTTGAACTCTTCGTTAATCTCTTTTGATGAGACGCGAATTTTCTCTTTTTGTGCAGCCTCCGTAATCAAGGCTGTATTAATGAACTGATCAAGTAAGGAGGCACGGATAGGCCCGATAATCTCAGGAAGCACCCTTCCGGTATATTCGTACTCAGCAAGAATCGCGTTTCTGTACCCTTGCTCAAAAGCTTCTCTTGTTATGGATCTCCCGTTAATAGTAGCGATAACCCCGTAGCCGTCTTGAGAAGGCTCTCTCACCATTACTGAGCCTGTATATAGCAACCCTCCTACGAAGGCAATTGCTAACACTATAACCAAAATCCTGGTGAGTTTGGCACCTTTTTTCCCACGAAAGCCCCTGAACAAGGGCATCTCCCCCTATCTTCAACGCTATGTTGAGAGTCTATCTCACAGTCCACTCGGTTGTCAACGACCAAGGCCCATACGCTCTCCGCCGATCGTGGTAGAAGGGCCATGTCCAGGATAGACACGTGTTTCATCAGGAAGGACAAGGAGCTTCTCTTCAATGGATTTGACAAGTTCATCATAGGAACCACCGGGAAGATCGGTACGCCCTATCCCTCCGGAAGCGAAAATGGTGTCTCCTGAGAAAACTATCCCTTCCCCAAGCAGGGAAATGCTACCCGGGGTGTGGCCTGGAGTATGTAGCACATTAAGACAGACACTACCTGCGCACACTGTGTCACCTTCAACAAGAAGCAAATCCGCAGGCGGACTTGTCCTGCCCCTGGCCAAATTGTGTAAAGCCCGCGAAAGAGTGAGAGCAGGGTCTTCCAGTGAAGGCGCGTCGTCGGCGCCTATAGCGACAACTGCTCCCGTAGCTTCCGCCACAGCTTTATTTGCGGCTGTGTGATCCACGTGTCCGTGGGTGTTCACGATTATCCTGCATACTAAGCCTGCTGCTTTCAATGCACCCAGTATCAAATCTGCTTCGTCTCCCGGATCTATGACTATGGCTTCTTTTGATGTTTCGCACCCCACGATATAGCAATTAGTCCCAAACGCTCCTACGCGTATGGTCTTGAGTATCATAGATGCCGTAACCCCTTTCCAAAACTTTCAGTACTCGTCACACAAGCGACTTCCAAATGCAGCAAGCCACCTATGTATACTGCTGTGTACTGTCTTTATGATGTCAAGTGGTATCCGGATACTGCCTAAACGCCGGAACTGCCGTCAGCGCACTCTCAGGCGGTGCCGCCGGTAACTCAAAATGACTTATCACTGTCCAGCAGTATGGTAACGGGACCGTCATTCTCTACAGATACAGTCATCATAGCCTGGAATCTACCGGTTTCCACTGAGAGGCCGACTCCCTTGAGCCTCCTAACGTATTCTTCATACATCTCCATGGCTTTCTCCGGCGGCGCAGCATGACTGAAGCTGGGTCGTCTGCCTCTGCGACAGTCGCCCCACAAGGTGAATTGGGAGACAATAAGCACTTGTAAGCCCAGTTGTAAGGCGGAAAGATTCATCTTTCCGTCATCGTCTTCGAAAACCCGAAGATTAGCAACCTTATCCACAAGGTAACTCAGATCATCACAAGTATCGTCTTCCCCGACCCCTAGGAAAACCACAAGACCCGGACCGATCTCACCGACTACCTCATCCTCAACTGTGACTCTGGCACTCTTGACTCTCTGAACTACAGCTCTCATCAATACCCCACTCTCTCGTAATACAAACGGAGTCTAAGTAAATCGCCATGAAACCGTTGGACTTCTCCGGTAACCGCTGGTTTCGCCGAAGACGTCGACTATTTTTTGCGATTCGGGCGGGCTATGTTAACATAATATGGGAGAGAACAACGGTCTCCGCCATGAGTAATCGCCGGCTCTGGAAAATGTAAGTACCATGTCAGGTTGCCGGTGTTGCACTAAGGGGACGGCGCCCGAAGCGGGTTGCCTTGACAAAATCCGGCCCGTCGGCCGGTGGCCGGATTTTGACACCCCTCGTTGCAATCACCGGCCTCAAAAAACGTACGTACCGTGCGGGGCCACCCAAGACCTCAGAAAACGGACGAAGACTAATGAGCTCGTACCTAGACCGACACAGACTTCCCTGGATGTATGCCTATCTGCTGCACTCTGCGTACGGCTGTTACTCCTTTGATGCGTCCGACCCTCTCTATAACTGAGTTCAAATGGTCGGCGCCGCTTATCTCGACAACCATGTTAACAACGGCTATGTGATCCTTGCCTGTCCGGGCGTTTACAGCGCTTATGTTTGCCCTGAGCCCTGTGACGGCATTCATGATATTGGTCAGGAGCGCGACCCTGTCCATAGCCTCAATCTCAAGTTCCACTGGGTATGAGTTTTCCTGCCCGAATACCCACTCAACCTCTATACAGCGTTCCGGTGACGTCTTTAGCCAGGCAATGTTCGGACAATCCCGCCTATGCACTGAAATCCCCTTGCCCCTGGTGATGTAGCCTATAACCTCATCTCCGGGGACAGGATTGCAGCATCTCGCCATCCTGGCCAGGACGTTATCTGCGCCTTTAACCTTAATTCCTTGGGCGTCTTCAGGCCTTCTCCTCGGGGCGAGCTGAGTCGGCTCCTTGTCCTCCCTCACCTTCTCAGGTTTCTCAGGTACAAGTCGTCCGATTACGAGGGCGGCTGAGATCTTGCTGTCTCCCACTGCAGCCAGGAGGTCGTCTGCATCCTGAAACCCCAGACGGTGTGCAGCAACTTGCAGTTTTTCTTCTTTGAGGTTCTCGTGGACCTCCATACCTTGACGCCGTAATTCTCTCTCTAAGAGGTCCCGGCCTCGGGGTAAGGATTCACTGCGCCGTTCCTCCCTCACCCATTGGCGTATCTTGCTTCTGGCTTTTGATGTCTTGACAAAAGCCAACCAGTCCCAGCTCGGGCCTGTTTGCCCTTTTGATGTAACTATTTCCACGATATCGCCGTTGGTAAGTTGATAGTCCAAAGGAGTCATTTTCCCGTTGATTCTCGCGCCTACGCATCTATGTCCTATGTCTGTATGCACGCTATAAGCAAAATCCACAGGAGTGGACCCTGCAGGTAAGCTTTTCACGTCACCTTTTGGGGTAAACACAAAGACTTCATCTTTAAAGAGATCAATTTTCAAAGTCTCCATGAAGTCATGGACGTCTTTCATGTCCCTTTGCCATTCCAGAAGCTGCCTGAGCCATGAAAGCTTCTCCTCAAACTCGTTAGTGGCCTGGGTGCCTTCTTTGTACCTCCAATGAGCTGCAATACCATATTCGGCTGTCCGATGCATTTCCCAAGTTCGAATCTGAATCTCCAAAGGCTCCCCCTTGGGGCCTATTACCGTAGTATGAAGAGATTGATACATGTTGGACTTAGGCATTGCTATATAGTCCTTGAATCTGCCGGGTATTGGCTTCCAAAGGGAGTGAACGGCACCAAGAGCTGCATAGCAATCTCTCACATTACTGACGATGATTCGAACTGCGATCAAGTCGTAAATCTCGTCAAAGGTCCTGTCCCTCATCCTCATTTTTTCATAAATGCTATAAAAGTGCTTAGCCCGCCCCTGCAATTCACAGGGGATATTCCCGTCGCTCAGGTTCTTTCTAAGGATGTCTTTGGCTTCTTCAATAAGGCCTTCCCGTTCTTTGCGTTTCCTTGCGACTTTCTCCACAAGCTTGTAGTATTCACCGGGCTCCAGATACCTCAAGGCAAGATCCTCAAGCTCCCACTTAATCCTCCACATTCCCAGCCTATGGGCGAGCGGCGCATAAATCTCCAGGGTCTCCTTGGCTATTCTCGCCTGGCGATCCCAGGGGAGATGGCCTAAGGTCCGCATGTTGTGGAGTCTGTCAGCCAACTTGATGAGGACTACGCGAATATCCTGGGCCATTGCAAGGAACATCTTCCTGAGGTTCTCAGCTTGCTGTTCTTCTCTGGACATAAGGGGGACCCTGCCGAGTTTCGTGACTCCGTCAACTAAAAGGCCGATCTCATCTCCGAATGTCGCCTTAATCTCACCAAGGGTTATGTCTGTATCCTCAATTACATCGTGGAGCAACCCTGAGGCAATTGTAGTAATATCCATTTCAAGCTCGGCAAGGATAAGAGCAACCTCAAGAGGATGAAAAATATACCAATCCCCTGAATCACGGCGCTGTCCTGCATGTGCACGTGAAGCAAAGTCATAGGCCCTTGTTACAGTATCAACAGGGGCATTAGGGGCATATTGCTTTACCTTGTCAAGCACATCCTCGATGGTTACTCCCATAGATACCACCTATGCTTCGGCCCGGCTTCTTCTTTGGCCGAACGACTTAGTCAGCCATCTTCCGGCTTGTATACCTTTTGTCAATTATACATCAATCAGCCGTGATTTTCAGCGACTCTCAAACCTTTTACATTAAGTTGCGGCTGAATTATTCTGTTCCATTCGTTAACCTCAATTGTGTAAATGAGGTCAATCTTTTTTTTCAGGTAGGGATAAAGCCGTGATGCGAGATGGCCCAAGCCGAATCCTATGCCGTCATGCTCCTCGCCTGCTTGGGAAAGCCTCAATTTCAAATGCCTCCCGCCTGTCCCGACACCCCTGTACTCCTCGAGTGTAACTCCTGTTGAAAGGAACACAGGCGTCGGGTTTGCCACACCAAAGGGCGCCAAAAGAGCAATGCCCTTTGCGACTTCCAGGTTGATTTTATCTAGGGCGAGCTCCTGATGGCAAAGGATCTTTGGTATGAAGTCATCCTTGCTGAGAACGCTCCGCCCCACTTCGTTCATTTCCTTGCGGAACCCGTCTATTGCGTGGCGGGATACAGCGATTCCCGCAGCATATTTGTGTCCTCCGAAACGCAGGAGAGTGCCTGAGCAAAGAGAAAGCGCTTTATACAAGTCGAATTCAGGGATGCTTCTTCCGGAGCCTCTGCCTTCATCGCCGTCAAGGGATATTAAGATCGTAGGGCGATTGAATTCCTCAACAATCCTGGACGCGACAATCCCTATTACTCCCGGGTGCCATCCTTCATTTGCCAGGACGAGGACACTGTCAACAGGTTGGCCGTCGCAGGTTTCAACCATGGACGTGGCTTCCTCGAGTATCCTCATTTCCATCTCTTGCCTCTCCGAGTTGACATTGTCCAGGAACTTGGCGATAGCCATAGCCCTCCCAGGCGAATCAGTCAACAGAAGCTCTGCGCAGAGTGAGGCATCGCCGATCCTGCCTGCAGCATTAAGGCGCGGGGCAAGCACAAACCCTACGGTTCCTGCAGTAATCATACGGCCTGAAATGCCACAGACCTTGATTAGAGCCTGCAGCCCCAAATTGTCGGTCCGGTTCATCTTTTCCAGGCCTTGCTTTGCGAATACCCTGTTCTCCCCAACAAGCGGAGATACATCTGCAATAGTGCCAAGGGCCACGAGATCCAGAAGGCGGTCAGGCGGGCTGAACACGTCCGGTATGCCTTTGACAGCCATAAGAAGGGCCTGAACCAGCTTATAAGCGACGCCTACCCCTGCAAGATCCCGAAAAGGGTAGAGTTCGTCGTGGTGCTTGGGGTTAATGACCGCCACTGCTGAAGGGAGCTCTCCATGGGGTTCATGGTGGTCTGTGATAATCACGTCCAAACCGAGGCTCTGTGCAAGCTGAGCCTCAAGGAATGCTGTAATACCGCAATCCACTGTAATCAACAAGGACGCACCATCTGTAGCTATGCTCCTGATTGCCTCAGGATTCATTCCGTATCCTTCGTCAACACGGTCAGGTATATAATAGTCGATATTTGCTCCAAGGCTTCTGAGAACATCCACCAGGACGCATATGGATGTAATTCCGTCCACGTCATAATCACCGTACACGACGATTTTCTCGCCGTCTTCTATCCCCCGGACTATCCTTTCCACTGCCTTCCCCATATCCTTAAGAAGGTTCGGGTCCTCAAGATCCATAAGATCCGCTCGCAAAAACGCCTCAGCCTCACCTGGGTTTTCAATTTCTCTCTGTGCCATCACATCTGCCACAATTGAAGGAATGCCCAAGGCATCGCTGATGATCTTGCTTCTTGCCCGGGCCTCTTCAGGCATTTCCAATAGTTTCCACACACAATTAGTCAATCTCTCACTCCCCGGCTATTCATCCTATCCACTTAGGTGACATGCGTTACATGTTTTCTTTCTCATTGTTTTGAGGTTCAGGAAGGACCTCCATGGCTTGTGTCGCCTCCAGCTCAACTTGAAGAGCTGATACACGCCTTTGTTCAGTCTCAAGTTCCTTAGCCTTAGCCTGAATTTCCTCTTTCAGCCTTTCGACTTCTTTGTCTAAGTGGCCACTGTTCTCTCGCGTTTCATCCAGTTCCTTGGCAATCGCATCTAATCTGGCGTTACATGATCTGAGTGAAAGCCTGAGCCCGATTTCCCTGACGAAAGTGAATAAACCCACTGCCAGCGCACCTGCTGCTGCAGAGCCCAGGATTACCACTGCCAGAGAAATGTCTGTGAGCTGCCACCTGAAAAACGAGATAGACACCAGATCTGAGTTTTGGATAGCGAACATTGCCACAAGAACGGCAAACGCCAACGCTACTATGGCAATGGCAAGCAACGATATCATCTCCTAACTTGAAAAGTATGAGGATGGCCGAATATATGTTTTGGGGATATTCGCCAAGTGGCCGGGGAAATCCTGCCTTCAGCGTTTACCGCTCTTGGCGCTTTCTCGTCTACCGGCTCTTACCAAGTTCACCAGAATATCCTTATCAAATTCGTCCACTATATAGAGTTTACCATGAGCCACGTCAACGAGGCGAGAAAGAAAATCACGGTTAGGCTGAAGGCCTACGCACATGAAGGTGATTTTCCTGTCCGCTATGGATTTTGCGGCTGTAAGAGCATCTCTTGCGGGATCCGCAGTCCAGCGGTTCATAGTGGGAATGCCGTCGGTTATCAGGATAAGAAGCACGTCTTTTAAGTTTCTTGCCTTGATGAACTCCAGCGTGTCAGCGATGCCTGCCGCAAGCGGAGTCAGGCCTTGAGGTTGGATTTTCTTCACTCCTTCTTCAATTGCTTTTTTTGACCTGGTAGAAGCAATGTGGATCTTGACATCACGCTCTTGAAACGTCAATACACTGATTTTTACCCGGCACGCCATAGTCAAGTGGCGTATCAGATACTTTGCAGCTCGAATCCGTCGGCCTACCATACTTGCGCTGGCGTCTATCAAAAGGCAGACTTCCGGCGGGCGTGCGGGACGACGCCGATAGACATGTATGTCGTCACGCAGGAACCGGGGTGAATTGGCCTCCTCGACCCTGCATCTTACTAAAGAATTAACAACTGTTTCCGGAATGGCTATAGTGTCACACCATTCCCCTTCTCTGAGGGGCCTTGCAGTCTTGGCAATTCTCGGTGCATCGCCGGGAGCTTTCTTGCGGAACCGGCCTTCTTCATGTTGAGGAAATCTCTTCACAATCGGCATCTTCCTAATGAGTCGTCTGATTGCGGCTTCGATTTCTGAGGCATAAGCGGTCAGGATGCTTTTTACTTCGTTGCCTTTTGGAGTCAGTGTGAACTTGCCCATTTCGCGTCCTATCAATTGCAGAAAGCTGAGCCTTTCTATGACCTCATCCAGATCCCCTACGTCTGAGCGAATATCCGGAGGAATACTGCCTGAAGATGTAAGGCTTTCAAGGAGTCTTGCCATGCTAACCCTTCCGCCGAATTCCTC
Source organism: Bacillota bacterium (assembly GCA_033809295.1). Classification (GTDB taxonomy): domain Bacteria; phylum Bacillota; class SHA-98; order UBA4971; family UBA4971; genus UBA4971. The sequence goes on along the minus strand of JAPXLY010000005.1, from coordinate 12,360 downwards.
TGCCATAGATGCTACTGCGTCCACCCTGGAGTCTTGATTCAGAGACTTCCAATCCCGGTCAGCCGGACTCCGTCCCGTCTCGTTCAGATGTGAGTCAAAAATACTGGAATATGGAGAAAGGTCAGCCTTTCCTTTCCCTTCCACGTGAGATATGCGCTCCACTTTACGGATTTCAATTCCTTGATTCGCGAGCTCAGCTTCTACGGCACTGACAATATAGAACACGGCTGTAAGGCAATTATCAGGTAACATAGCAGCGAGATGCACATGGTTATAGTGGGCTTTTCTTAAAGAGAATTTTCTCCCGTAATTCAGGGATCCGCTTATTCTACCCCCGCCGCTTCCTGTCTGCATGTCAATGAGGTCCAGGAGCTCTCCTGCCGTAGGGAACAGGAGGCCTCTGGCATGATGGAGCATAGGATTGTGAAAGTACTCATGTACAGCCTGTTTAATTGCTTCAGCAATTCTTCTGTGGTCAATCTCGCCGATTTCGTGGAAGATATCAATGTGGAGTATTTCGTTCTTCTTAATCCTTGAGTAGAAGGCACAACCCGCATCCTGATTAATGACAATCTTGACTTCATCAGGCTCCTTAGGATAGATGACATGGACTCTACGGCTGATTATCGTAGTTTCACCAATCCTAAGGCCCCTTCCCATCCGAAACTCAGTCAGCATCGACTTAACCAGACGGTGACTGTCATATCGCAAGAAGGCTAAGTGGCGGAAATCACTCATCTGACTCTGAGGTCCTCCTCGGTAAACAGAATGTCCCCGCCTGCAAGCTGGAAGAGGGATTTAGCCTTGCCGGACGGAGCGCATACATCGACATCTCTGGGATCTGATATGCTTGTCCCACCTCCTGCCGCGTACCGCCGTCCGTGAGCTGTTTGGCCCCGCGACGCTCCGGTACCGGGCGCAAACCCTCTTCCCTGCACGCTGTGATGTCTCCTTGATACGTCAGGACGGATCAGACCCATGCCTTTCATGAGCCTGTCCCATAGTGATTCAGGCTTCCCGGGAGTATCGCCGCCTCGCGCCAGATCTCTCGTATCTTGCTCACAGGTTTGTTCCTCATCCACGTTGTCTCCTGAATCATCCGGAGCTGTATCTTGATCTCTGTGCCTGCCTCGTCTGGATTCGTACTCATCAAGGAACTTGCTGATGTTGATGAGCGTTGCCCCGTCAACACGGTGGCGAAGGGTAATAGCCAGCACTCCCCTGATATCATCAAGCAGCACTCGGGTTCTGGAGTTCATTGCTGCCCTTGCCCGTGCTCCCAGGGAAATCGCTTCCACAGCCCTCAGGCTTTCTATGCCGAATCCGACATACAGTTCTGCCAAAAGGGATGATAAGTCGTCCGGCAAGGTAATCTTCCGGAGTGCATCTGCTTTCTGAGGAACGGAACCTCCGTGTTGAAGCCATAGAGATTCTGCCTCTTTTGTGTAGCCGGACAGAATCTTCTTCACTGTGTCGTGGTTCTGAGGCCTTCCCATGTTTACCACAAAATCGAACCTGTCTGATAATTGCCTTCTGATATCTTCAAGCGCCCCCGGTTCTTCATCAGGATTACTGGCAGCCCAAACACAGCACATCACCGGAAGCGTAAAAGTAGGCAGGCCTGTCTCTTCTACCTGGAGGCGCCCGGGTTTTGTCCCCATGACATCAAGGAGGACGTCTGTAAGTTCAGGGGAGGTATCTGCCAGTCTGTTTATTTCATCAACGAAAATAATGCCTCGGTATGCCCTAGGTATCACTCCCGGCAAGAGGGCTACTTCGGGCTCATTCGGGTCCACTACTCTCGCCAGATCTATGCTCCCGACAACAGTCCCAAGTTTCGCAGCATGAGATATTTCAAGAAACGGAATGGAGACAGACTCGGTGCCTAAGAGAGAGAGGTCGTCGGACTCCATGTTCCGGTGGATCGGGCAGTGGGGATTAGTAGGTTCGCAGTTGTATAAACATCCTGCAATTCGTTCCATAGAAGGAAGAATGCTTTTCATGGCCCTGACAACTGTGGTTTTGCCTGTACCACGAAGACCTTCCACGTGAACGTGAATAGGCCTGCCTGCGATGAGGGACAAGACAGACATCTCCAAGGCATCAACTAACGATTGATTGCCTTCATGTACTACAAGGTCTCGATATTCTTTCAATATGGGCACCTCCATAGTGTAACGCGGCATTGGTGGGCAGCTATTGATATTATGGCCTTGCCATAATGAGCGCATACCGCGAAACAAGTGCCCTCATTTCCCAAAGATGTAACTCATTTACCGCTAATTCTCTTCTTGCATACCGAGTCTTCTCAGGCGGTACTGAAGGGTTTGGCGAGGTATTCCAAGGATGCGTGCAGTCTGCGACACATTGCCTTCGGCTTTGGTAAAAGCCCGGCGGATAAGCGTATTCTCCAAGTCCCGGACAGTCTCACGAAAGTCACTGCCTGACTCCATTTTCTGAATAATATCATCAAGAGGCGTCGGCACATCTACCGGCCGAAGCCTTGACTTTCCAATGTGATCAGGCAGATGCTCACGGAGAATCATATCCCCGTCCAGCATGTGCATGGCGCCTTCAATTGCATGTTCCAGCTCGCGGACATTGCCCGGCCAATCATAGGACAGAAACAACTGAAAAACTTCGTCTGAGACGCCTTTCACGTTCATCATCAGTTGGCTGTTGAATTTTCCGACGAAGTGGTCTATCAAAAGGGGTATGTCTTCGCGCCTGTCCCGAAGCGGTGGGATTCTGAGGCAAATGACGTTTAACCTGTAATACAGGTCATTTCTCAATAGACCCATGGCAACCGCTTCCTCGGGCAGTCGTGTCATGGCAGCCACAACCCGTACATCTACCATGCGTTCCTTTATGTCGCCTACACGACGCAACCGCTTCTCTGAAAGGACCCGCAGTAGTTTCCCTTGTAAGCTGGAAGGCATGGAATCAATCTCATCAAGAAAAATCGTACCGGGATCAGCCAGTTCAAAAAGGCCCGGCCGATCATAAGCGCCTGTGAATCCACCTTTTGTCGTTCCGAACAGTATCCCTTCAAGCAGGCCTTCAGGGAATGCTGCACAGTTTTGTGCAATAAACGGCCCGGCGCCTCTGTGTCCGGCGTTATGAATAGCCTGTACAAAAAGCTCTTTTCCCGTCCCGGTTTCACCGTGAACAAGAACGGCTGATATGCTTCCTGCAGCTCTTGCAGCCTTTCGTTTCAGATCCAGCATACATTCACTCTCGCCGATTATGTCTTCGAAAGTGTAGTGGGCACGATCTGAACCAATATCCCGCCTGCCTTCGCGTTTTGCGAACAACTCCATCTGAAGATCAACAATACGGTGGGCCATTTCCTGTATGAGTGTTATGTCGCGGGAGACCTCCACAGCCCCGATAAGCCTGCCCCCGACTGTCACAGGGAGAGTGGAGTTTACTGTAGTGATCGTATCTCCCTTGTAATTCATGAAGGTTTGCTCCCTGTTAGACACGGGTTGCCCGGCTTTGAGCACCTGAAGCAGGGTGCTGGTTTCTCGGCACAGCGAAGGGAATACTTCCAGTACGTGCCTACCGACGACTTCTTCAGGCTTCAGATTATCCAGGTTCGCTGCTGCTCTGTTATAGAATACTGTTACGCCGTTCCTGTCCACAACCTGAATGCCTTCATCTATGGAATCAAGAATCAGATGAAAGTTCTGAAGCAGCCGAACGGAATCACTGTCCGGATTTGAATCCGCAGTTCTCGGGCTCATTCCATCCATGACCATCACTCCCCGGGTATGACCGCTGATCTTTGGGCGTCCTACCCCTAGTTTTCTGGATTGATCCCGAGTCTCCTTCAATGATTATTAACTTATTCCAGAGCGAGTTCCACAAGGAAAGCAACAAGATCGGGAAATTCCATTCCCGCAGCCTTTGCAGCATCAGGGATTAAGCTGGTGCGGGTCATACCGGGGATTGTATTCAACTCGAGTATGTAAACCTCGTCACCCGGCGTGACAATTAAGTCGGATCGTGAGATGCCTCGACACCCCAGAGCCTTGTGAGCCTTCAGCGCACTTTCCTGGGCTGCCTCATAAGCATGGGCCCCAATTTGGGCAGGAATGATGTGTTCACTCATGCCGGGAGTGTACTTGGCTTCGTAGTCGTACAAGCCGGTGACGGAGCGGATTTCAATTACCGGCAGTGCTTGGGGCTCTTCATTGCCCAATACTCCAACAGTGATATCCGTCCCGGATATGTATTCTTCAACCAAAACCTCATCGTCATACTTGAATGCGTTCAAAACCGCACTCTCAAGATCTTCGGAAGACCTGACTACAGTCAATCCTATGGTTGAACCTTGCTTATTAGGTTTTATCACCATCGGATAATCCAGGCCTTTCGTTATCTGTCCTATGACACCTTGCAGTCCTTCTTTCCGTAACGCATGACTGCTGACCAAAACATCTTTAGGGCAGAGGAGGCCTTCAAGGCGAAAGAGTCTCTTTGAAATCGCTTTGTTCATAGCCAGGGCGCTGGCAAGAACCCCGGAACCTACATACGGAAGTCCAAGTATATCCAGAAGGCCCTGAAGACACCCGTCTTCCCCATACTTCCCGTGTAGAGCAATGAAGACTACGTCAGGCCTGGCTTCCGCAAGAGCAGTCACGGTATTATCGTCCAGATCCAAAGGTGTGACCTGAAAACCCTTCTCAACCAGGGCAGAACTTACTTGCCTTCCTGTGAACAATGATATTTCTCTCTCTGCAGATCTTCCACCGTAAATTAGCGCAACTCTCTTTTTCACAGTATCCGTCGGCAAACCGGCGCAGAAAGCGCCTGGAATTGCCTGTGCTCCTTTCTTGACATGGCTTATAGAATCATAACCGGTAAAACAGCGGCACCATAACCCTTACTGCGATAACTGAAACCAAGAATACATATATTGCCATCGTAGCCAAGACAATGCATGTGGCGAAGGAGATCACTTCTCCTGAAATCCCCCCGAACCGCCGGGCTGCAATTACCCACGCCATCTCGAATACTATTACAAGAGACAGAAGAGATGCGCACTTCACTATCGAAATGAGGCCCACAACTGCACCCCCGGACAAATAAGAGTCTCTATATTCTATGTCTATTGCCGGGGATTTGAGATTAAGATCCATCGCCAAACTTAATGTCCCAAGTCTTGAGCTGCTCAAGCAAATCGTATTTAGTGAGATCGAGGTGAATCGGGGTAATCGAAATCATGTTGTGCCTGACGGCTACGGAATCAATATCAAGATCTCCTTCGTACTCCTCTACATTACCTGCCATCCAGTAGTATGTCCTACCCCTGGGATCAACTCGCCTATCAAAGACGTCTTTCCAAACCCTCGCGCCTAATCTTGTAATGGATACGCCCGCCAGGTCCCGCTTCTCCACAGACGGAATGTTGACGTTCAGCAGGGTCTTGGGCGGCAGCCCTCTCTTGGCCACTGTTGAAACAAGTTGTTTGCCGAACTCGGCTGCCATAGGATAATTGCAGTTGTCAAAGGCAGCCACAGATATCGCCACTGAAGGAATTCCGTATATCACTCCTTCAATTGCAGCAGACACAGTCCCGGAATACAGCACGTCAGTGCCTAGATTCGGTCCGCGATTAATCCCGGACACGACTACATCAGGCTTCCATTCCAGGAGATCCTCAATAGCTAACTTGACACAGTCTGAAGGGGTGCCGTCAACAGCCCACGCCTGAATTCCGGAGTCGGGGAACTCAATGTTTTGTATCCTTAGAGGCCTAAGCACCGTAATGGCATGTCCCGTTGCGCTTCTTTCTCTGTCAGGGGCCACTACTTTGACTTCGCCGAGTTTTATGAGCTCCTGTGCTAACATGCTTATCCCGTCAGCGAGGATTCCGTCATCGTTAGTGACCAGTATTCGCATGGAGAGCGCTCACTCCTCATAACCTACATGAATCACGCCGTCCACTTCAGTGATCTCATCCAGCAACCTGTCTTTAGGCACTGAGAATGGCACTTCAAGGCTTAGATGGATACCGGCTTCATGCCCTTTCCCCAGAGTCTCCATATCTACTTCTTTTATACTTACCCCATATCTGCCCAATATCGACGCGATGGCGCCCAACTGCCCAGGCCTGTCGCTTACATGGACAAAAAGCGTATCACGTTTTGACAGTATGAATCTTCGCTCAAAACGATCAAATACCACAAGCACAACAACGACAAGGCCTGTAGCCACTGCACCGGATGCGTAAAACCCTGTGCCGACAGCCAATCCTATCCCTGCCACGACCCAAAGGCTTGCTGCGGTTGTCAGCCCTTTAATCGTCGAGCCTTCCCGAAGGATGGTGCCTGCCCCGAGAAAACCTATCCCGCTGATTACCTGAGCTGCGATCCGCCCCGGATCATACCCCAGTTTTCCTGAAAACTCCAAGAAAGCGTATTGAGAGATTATCATTATGAGAGCTGATCCAATACATACCAGGATATGAGTTCTGAAGCCTGCAGGCCGTTTATGGCTCTCCCGTTCGAGCCCGATCAGCCCACCTAACGCAGTGGCAACGAAGAGTCTCAGAATTACCTCTCCCTGGGAGATCATACGCTCACCCCACGATCCCTTGAAACTCAGAGGCCTTATCAATCAGATTCAATTATAGCATAAACATTGGGATGGAAGTGCAAGCGCATGTAATACCACGAGGCACCCGGAAATTCACTGGGTCAACTGCTTGCTCTCCGGTTGAATTGTTCTCGCAAGGTTAAGACACGGCGGGAGACTTGACACACAAGTGATCTTATCTCGTCCAGGGCTTCCAGAACCGGCTTTGTGGACTCATCTCCACATAGCTCTTTTATGGCTTCCAGTGCATAGGACCTGAGATCTTCATTCTCAAGGCATATCCTTACCAAAGGCTCAATTGCCCGCTCATCGCCTAAGGCTCGAAGGGCCTGTATGGCGCCATAGCGAACATCGACAGACTCGTCACCCAGACAGGAAATGAGCTTTCCCAGCACCTTGATGTCGCCGATTTTCCGCAGGGCTTCAACTGCTTCGTATCTCACTGCAGGATCAGCATCGCCCAATAGCGCTGACAAGCGCGACACGGATTTTTTGTGTCTCATCTCTCCCAGGAGCTTTGCCGCTCTGCGACGGGTGTTCCTGTCAGTGATCTCCAGCGCACAACTGACAGCTTCAACTACCTGTGTTTTGGGGAATTTCATAATTGCTCTCGTGATATTGTACGCCACATACGGATTTTCATCTCGCAGGGCTTTCACAAGATGTTCCAATGAAGACTCTTCCCGGATTTCGCCAAGCGCTTCTGAAACCCAGCTCCTGACTGAATCGTCCTCGTCCTCAAGAGCACGAATCAATATACCTACGGCTTTGCTGTCAGGTAGTTTACTAAGGCCATAGGCTGCCCCCCGCCTGGCAGAGACATCTCCTCGGTCAAGCGCTTCCATAAGAAGATCTACGATCTCAGCCCTGACGCTTTGAACCTCGACCCTGGCAACATCTGTTCTGTTACCGGCAAGTCTGTGCAAATCTTCCTCAAGTTGAGACAGTTGGTGAATTAGAATATCTATTTTGTCGATACCATCCACCATGTGAAATCTCCCCCATCCCCTGGCAGCAACTTAATTTCGAAATGGATTCCGCCGCCCGAGAATCAGCACAAAGGGGAAAATGCGCCTTACTCGTGGGTACAGCATGGCGACAGCACATTAATTGTTCGACGCCGGCAGATCTATTCCTCCCGGCCTATTCTTAGTCATTCAATCTTTTGTGTCTTGGCTAAGTGCTTCTCATTCCGCAATGAGGACACACATCTTGGTCAAGCTCCATGAGATCATGGCATTTTAGGCATTCCTTCTTTACCGGCTTTCCGCAATGTGGGCAGAAGGCCAGATTGTGGATGTACTTCTTGGAACAGTGGGGGCATGTGAGAAGTTCTCCGCGTGGACGCAAGAACAAGTATAAAACCACGACAGCCAGAGTTGCAAAAACATTTACGGTCAAAGCCGAGAAGACACACGCTACCGCCCAGATTACAGGGTTATGATCCCGCCCGCGGGCGTCGCGGAAAACCCACCAGGCACACACGGCGCCTACCGCTATAGTCCCGATGAATACAGGCCAATTCATTCCGTTTGCTTCCATTTCCCTTCCCCTGTCATATCATGTTTCCAAAGTGAGCCAGGCCTGGGGTCTTACGAATCCTTCATATGTTCAAACTTGATCCTGATTTCGGGAACAGGCATTCTGAGCATCAAGTCTTCCACTGCTTTTCTGGGATCCAAACCTTCGAAAAGAACGGCGTACAATTTCGAGGCAATAGGCATTTCCACATTGACGCGTTTTGACAAGGCCACTGCTGCCTTTGTGGTGGCAATCCCTTCCACCACCATGTTTGTGGAGCTTAAGATCTTGTCAACACTCTTTCCCCTGGCTATTGCCATCCCTGCTCTCCTATTCCTTGACAACATGCTCATGCATGTTACGATTACATCGCCCATCCCTGAAAGGCCTGCAAAGGTCATGGGATTGGCTCCGAGGGCAGTCCCGAGTCGCACGATCTCCGCAATACCCCGGGTCATAATGGCAGCGCGCGTATTATCGCCGAATCCAAGCCCGTCAGAAACCCCGGTTCCTAAAGCGATTACGTTCTTCAAAGCCCCGCCCAGCTCCACCCCGATGATATCCCTGCTGGTATAGACCCTGAGAGTCGAACACATGAGAGTCTCTTGAGCCAGCTTGGCAACGGGTAAATGACAGGACGCAGCGACAATTGCAGTAGGAACCCTGCGGGCCACTTCTTCGGCATGACTCGGACCGGATATGACCCCTATGTTATCAGCAAGCTCAGCGGGAAGTTCCTGCGCCATGACTTCTGACATACGCATTAGGCTTCCTTCTTCAATGCCTTTGGCTGCATGAATCAGGACATGTTCCGGCGTCAAATGCGGCCTGGCTTTCCGAATCACGCTCCGCATATGCTGAGCGGGAACGGGCATCAGGACGAACCGGTTCATCCCGATGACTCTTTCCATATCAGAAGTTGCAAGAACTCTCTCGGGTACAAAGACCCCCTCCAGAAATGTCTCATTTGTCCGGCATGTGTTTATTTCATCAACGACTTCTTCTTCCCTTGCCCACAAGTCTACCGTGTAGCCTTCTTCAGCTAGTAGAGCCGCTAGAGCCGTTCCCCAGCCCCCTGCACCGATAATCCCTAGTCTCACTCAACTTTCTCTCCTAACTTCCGTTCTTTGCCGGATAGTAGTCTTCTGATATTTGAATGATGCTTAAATATGGCTAATCCACCGATAATCGCAGCAAGGACCACATATTCCGGAGGGTAGTGCAATGCATAAGCTGCAAATGGAGCAAGCGCTGCTACGATAATCGAGCCTAGGGACACGTACCTTGTGAGTAATACAACGCCTGCCCACACCGGAACAAGAACCAGAGCCACCATAGGCATGGAGGCAAGGATGATCCCGCCTCCGACTCCAATGCCTTTACCACCTTGAAATCTCAAGAACACAGAGTATGCACCGCCTAACGCAGCCGCTAAGCCGCACAGTGCGCCGCACAATGTTCCTTGAGCCAGGATACCCAAATAAACACTTGAGGCCCCTTTCCCCAGATCACAACACAAGACGAGAAGCGCAGGGCCCCGTCCTAACACTCTAAGGACATTAGTAGCGCCTATATTACCGCTGCCCTTAGTTCGCACGTCTACACCTGTCAATAGCTTTCCTACAACATACCCGAAAGGAATGGACCCTAAAAGATAGCTGAAACCTATTGCTGCCAGAACCCCCACATACTTCATGATTTCTCCTCCGTTCCTGTCTATCCTCTTTTCCGGAGCAGGAATCTCAACGGAGCCCCTTGGAAGTCAAAGGACTCCCTTAAAGTGTTTTCCAGGTAGCGTCTGTAGGAGAAAGTCATTAGATTAGGATAATTCGTAAAGAGGGCAAAGGACGGCGGGCTTGTTGATACCTGGGTGCCATAGAATATCTTCATTTGCCTGCCTTTGTCTTGGGGTGGTGCCACTCTGAATTGGGCTTCTTTCAACACCTCATTCAGAACAGGAGTGTCGATGCGCCTTCTGTGGTTCGAAGCCACTTTCTCCGCAACCTCCATTAATGTGGAAATCCCCTGGTTGTTAAGGGCAGACACGAAAAGAACAGGCACGTATGATATGAACGCCATTTCGCTCCTTACACGCTGTTCAAAATGAGCTCTCCCTTGCTTGCCCCCTTTAAGCAGATCACATTTGTTTGCCACAATAATCATGCCTTGACCTGCTTCTTCCACGTATCCCGCAATTCTTGCGTCCTGCGAGACAGGCATCTCCGAGGCATCCAGGACAATGAGAGCTACATCACACCTGTCTGCTGCGCGAAGCGCACGAAATACACTATAGCGTTCTACAGGGCTGTCAATCTTCGCCATCCGGCGAATCCCGGCAGTGTCGATTATCACAAAACGCTTATCGTTCCACACAAAAGGCGTATCCAAAGCATCCCGGGTAGTGCCTGGTATTGGCGTCACTATAGCCCGCTCCTCCCCGAGGATGCAGTTTACCAGAGAAGACTTGCCCACGTTGGGACGGCCGAGGACCGCCAGTTTTATTGATTCATCTTGAATGTCCCGTTCGTCGGGCAAAGCGGAGGTATGTGGCAGGAGTTCAAGGGTTCTGTCAAGCAGGTCCCCTATCCCTATCCCATGAATAGCAGAGACGGGATGAGGCGGGCCAAGGCCTAACGCGTAGAATTCCACGTGGTGATCGTAACGTGCCCCCTCTGCCTTGTTGGCAACGACTATCACCTTGCGCCCGGACCTCCTTAGGACGTCAGCAACATCATAATCATGGGGCATTAAGCCTGAAGCTGTATCTACCACAAACCAAACTACATCAGCTTCACTGATTGCCATGTCAGTCTGAGCAATTGTGAGCTCTCCAATAGAATCTCCGGCAGGTTCGGCATAGATACCGCCTGTATCTACAAGAGTGAAGGTCCTTCCGCTCCATTCAGCGTGGGCGTAGACTCTGTCCCTTGTAACTCCCGGGGTTTCCTCGACGATGGCATGGCGAGTGCCTAGGATCCTGTTAAACAGTTGAGACTTGCCCACGTTCGGCCTTCCCACAATAGCCACTATGGAACCATACACTAAAGGTCACCCCTCTACCATAAACGTAATCCGTTCTGTGATGGGCCTGCCTGTACATACAGTGGCTTAAGTGTCCCGTATGTATTCTTACGACAAGAGGAGGGACTAGCCCTCCTCCTCATAATAACCAACAGCGTCTGCAAAAGCCAGACACAATTCGTCTCATCCAATGACAAAGTCTGACTAAAGAGCAGCAGCTCAATATGCTATGCTGTAAATAGCGCCTTCCAAGTCTTTGTCGTTAATTTTTATCTGTGCCGCATCTTTCAGTTCACTGAGCACTGCTGATGTAAGCTTCGCCTTCTGCTTTATGACTTGTTTCCGCACATCATCTTGCACGTTTTCATAAGGCAACAGTCTTTCGGGTTTCTTGTCCTCGACTCTGATTATGTGATAACCGAACATGGTCGTAACAGGAGCGCTGGTCTCACCTATACCAAGGCTGAACGCAACTTCTTCAAATGAGGTATCCATGACGCCTCTTTCGAAGAATCCAAGGTCACCGCCTTTATCTTTTGAGCCCGGATCCGTTGACTTCTCTTTGGCGATTTCGGCAAAATCCTCGCCCATCTCGAGCTGCTTCAGGATACTCTTTGCCGTCTCTTCATCCTCAACCAGGATATGCCTTGCCTTGACCTGCTCAGGTTCTGTGTACTTATCCTTGTTCTCTTCATAATAGGTTTTCAGCTCTTCTTCTTCCACTGTTACGTCTTTTGCTGCTATCCCTTCAAGTAACAACGTGCTTCTGATTTGCCCTCTTAGATCGTCAAGAGTCATTCCGTACTGGGATAAGACTTGTTCAAGGCCGACTGAGGATCCGAACTGGTCTGCCAGCTTGTCCATTTCAGATTGAACTTCCTCATCGGTGACTGTGATATCATGCTGCTTTGCCCCTTGCCTAATGAGTTCTTCACGCAACAACCCGGCTAGCATCTGGTTGCCGCTTTGCTTCTTCAGAGCATCGTTAAACTGTTTCCACGTGATGTTTGTTGAGTTTACTCTGGCAACGGCTTTCAGGTCATTATGAATCCACAAGGCTCCAATTATCAAAAGGCCTACAACTACAATGATAGTGATCACTCTTAGTGAGCTCTTACTGTTCACCATTGGTTCCTCCCTTTTCACGCGCTGCACAAGAACGGGTTCAGTGTACCATACCGGGGATCCGGTGTCAACTGCACCCGGGGCCATTAC
>JAPXLY010000004.1:0-40007 GCA_033809295.1 Bacillota bacterium | reverse complement strand
AGCGCCATACTCAAATATCGTATGCCAGCACATGGATAGGCTTGTAGTAGTCTTCTGATATCAGTTCGCGGCTGACTGTGCCGTCAGTATCAATACTCCGCCAAACCGCGACCCGGACTCCGTTTTTCCCGCCGGAAACCTTCACATTATCAGAATTCGCGCCCATGAGCCGGGGCCTCTCCACATCCAGGACCTCGCTTACCACCTCTACGTTTCGCTGCGTCAGAAGCCCTGCCTTTACTTCAATAGTAAGCCTCGCACCCTCTGTGCGTGCCCCTATAGTCACAGGCACGTCCAGTTGGTTTTTGAACCTCAAGTCAAGCCCGCCTTCCTCGCTGACTGTAGCGTCAAAGCCGGGAGGCACATAATCCACAGGCTGTGAGTGAGGGTGACGTTCAATAATCTCCAGCCCGGCCCTGAGAACCGCGTTGTATAACGTAGTCGATACCTGGCAGATTCCTCCCGCCACTCCGGGCACACTTTTGCCCCCCGAAATTACCCGCGCCTCTTTGTACCCCTCCGACTTGAGCCTCGGCCCTAACACCTTGTCAAAGGAGAACACTTCCCCGGGCTGAAGCACGAACCCGTCAATCGCAGACGCAGCAAGGGCAATATTATGATTCCTGTTTAGCTCAGGATCTTTGACAGTGGTGGAGAATCCGGCTAAGGTAGGCAGCTCACACACTATTCTATCGCTTTCCGAGGCGCCGTAAACGTCAGGCGCATACATTCCCCATGCCTTTGTCGGCATCACCCTGTATTCCCCGGGCCGTTCAGCCCTGATGGAATACACTATCTCATTTTCGCCTTCCTTCAGGTAGGCGCTGAAAACTGCCACTTTCTCATCGCGGACTTCTTTCCGCCCATACCAAAAATCCCAACTGTAAATGTCGAGCGGCGTATCGATTACTTCAAACCCTGACGGAAGCGGGTCTTCAATCATGATATATGTGCGAGGTGTATCCGTTCGAACGGTAATCCTGACCGTTATCTCATCCCCCTGGCGCACAGGGCCGGTAATCGGCTCATATGTGTCGCTTCCCTGGGCTTTACGGTAGTAATTGCGACTTACCTTAAGGCCGTTATCCAAAGGAGCCAGGGATTCAGAAGGAGTGTAGTACTTACATGCAACAGAGTAATAGAGCCTTCCCTTGCCTGTCTTCTTAATGACAAGCTCATTCTTGCCTGGAACAAGCTGTCCCGGATCTATCTGTATCGCAGTCTCCTTATCCCACACGCTTTTCCCGGTGAACCTGGTCCTTTGCACCTGTCTTCCATTAAGGGTGACAGCAGCCGTAAGGTTCGGCGAGATCTCATCGCGGAGCTTCATGTAGTCAGTCAGTGCCATTATTGCGATGGCTGTATCTTTTGTCGAATTCCAGGCATTCCCCAGGCGCGCTTCAGACAGCCATCTCACGACTCGCGTGGCGGAAGGATTGTCAGGCTCCACGGCTAACATGGCAAGGAGCGCATAGGCGGTAGTCTCTACGCGGTTATCAGCCCAGTACCACTCATCTTGCGAAGCCTCCCAATAAGCCCTGGTATCATCACCGCACGCAAGATCCAAGAGCTCATCAAAGACTGCCCTGGCATCATCAGGCCTCCCCACATTCTTCAGGGTCAGAGTAAGAAGGGCCAAGGAGTAGTTGGAGAGCTCATTGCGTCTCGTTATCATCTCGTCAAGACGGGGCAGGACTTTCTCGCCGGCCTCAGACATAACGAACAAGTTGTAGACGAGATCATCAACATTTCGAGGCTTGTTAAGGAACCCGCCAAGCGCTTTCTTCCCGCGCATAAGCACGCCGTCATCCACCTGGAAACCGGCATTCTTGGCGAGATTAAGGCCGTATACTGCGTATGCAGTCATTCTTGCGTTCGGCTTGTCATACTCCCACCAGCCCCAACCACCTTCCCAGTGCTGATACCGGTATATTCTGGCAAGGCCCGCTTCCACCATTTTCGGAAGGTCCTTCAGAGCTTCCGGCATCTCGATACCAAGCTCATGAAGAGTCTTGGAAACGATAATGTTAGGAAGGAACGAGTTCATTGTCTGCTCTACACATCCGTATGGATAGGACGTAAGGTATTCAAGTGCCCCTAAGGCAGTGGCAGCCACAGACGGAGCAAGCCGCACTTCCACGCTGACGGTGTTATCCAGCACATCCTCTGGAACGTCGAATACTATTCGCGCCTCTCCGTCCTGACCTGGGTCGCCTCCTACCTCACCGCCTTGAAATACTTGAGCCTGCCTACCAAAGGGCAGCACAGGCACGCCAATCTCCAGAGCATCCCTTACCCTTCCGGCGCTTGCCGATGCAGTGAACTTGGCAACACCCACCTTATCGCATGTGACCTTCCAGTTAAGAGTGGCCTGTGCGCCGGGAGCCAGAGTCACACTACGCTCATTCCTGTCGTCCAATGCAACCCCGTCGGCTTTGAGATTAACCTTAGCGTCTATCTGCCTGTCAGTGTAGTTGTGAACTATGGTGGATACATAGGTCGTATCACCCAGCGTAAAGAATCTCGGCACACCCATCCTGACAATGAGATCCTTCGTGGTTATCACGTCGCAAGTGGCAGATCCTACTTGCGTCGTCAGAGTATGCCCTCTTACAGTCGCTCTCCATGTAGTTAAGGAATCAGGCATGGTGAATGTCACTTTCGCCGTGCCTCTTCTATCAGTTAAAACTGTAGGCGCCCAGAAAGCTGTATCCGGAAATTCCTTGCGGACATCTGAGTCTCCTGCCTCCTTGTCCGCTCCTCCATAGTACCACCGTGGAAAAGAGTAGTTCGTCACAGTCTGGTTCCAGATTGACCCGTAAAAAGCTTTCCGAATATCAGGCGCAAGCTCTCTCTGGATAGCATATATCGACGCATCAACCACTCCTAAGGAGACTTCAGCCTGAACAGGGCTGCCTGTGTGGTCACACGTCTTGATAGTATAGGAAACCCGCTCGCCCGGGCTGTAACTCTCCTTGTCCGGAATAATGGATATGTCCAGGAAGTTGTCTTTCACTGAAACATACATGACCTTCTCCTGAGAATACAGGCGCTTCCCGCGCACAAGCGTGACTGTGAAAAACGCGTTAGGACTGAACTCTTGTGTTATCGGGATCTCGAACAAGCGTGTATGTCCTGTAAGCTCAGCCACGTCATAGGAGATTAAGTCCCGCCCTTCTACGGCGACAATTGCCCAAACATGGTCGAAAGCCGTATTCACAAGGACTTTCGCGACATCACCTATTTCGTAGACATCCTTGTCAGTTATGATTTCGATTTCCGTGCCGCCATAGCTGGGCCATCGGCCCGCATCACTGGCTACCCAAACGTACGCTTCCTCAACTATGCGATTCCCCCTGGCATCAGTCCCTGACACTTCCACCACATAGGACCCTTCTTCTCTCGGAGTAAACTCGAACTCCGCCTTGCCGTCTGTATCTGTAGACAGCGTCCCTGACTGCTCCTTCCATCTGGTGGATTTCTTCTCTTCCCACTTAACCCTCATGGTCTGCCACGTAAGATCCGCGGCGAAGGGCTCACGGTCCAAAGTCTCCGCCTTCACGAGGATCTTTGCCGGCTCTTCAGGGGATACCACGTATTCGGCAGGCTGGACCGTTATGTCGAAAAGGCCTCGAGACAAAATCACTGACGACCTCCCCGTAACCTCCCTTAAACTCTCATCGGTTACAGCGGCTTCTATGAACAGCCTCTGAGACCTTTGGATCTTCTCGGTTCTCACAGTGAACTGCATGGTTCCGGTGTCTGAAGTTGCGCCTTCCCCTGAATCCACAAGCTCCCCATAGTATCCGTAGTCTTCATCCATAATCGAGAAATAACCCAGATCTTCCGTTGAATAATAGGGGCGGTAATACGGTTGGGCATAGACTGCGTACTTTACTTTTGCATTGGCAACAGGCTTGCCGAAATAGTAATTAGCTGTGATTTGGGCAGATATTTCATCCCCTGCCACATACACTTCCTTGTCAGCGGTGACTTTGACTTCATACTCCGGCTTCCTGTATTCAGCCACCTTGAACCAACCGTAATGCGTGCTTCCGCGGACATTGACAAGAATCCTGTAAGACCCCAGGGAAGGTTCATCCCCTAAAATGAGCTCTCCAGTGAACGAGCCATACTTGTTAGTCTTCGTGTCTGTCTTATATATGCATGCATCCTTTGAGTCTCTGACCTCAATTGTGACTTCTTCTTCATCCAGAACCTTAAAAACCCCACCGGCATCTTCACGAAGAATGCCTTTTAGCGATACCTTTTGACTCGGCCTGTATATTGGCCTGTCAGTGTAGATATACACTTTATAGCGGGCGTCTTCCCAGTATCTCCAAGAACTCACCTGTGCGAAACTTGCGCCTTTACCGTCTTCTCTCGTGCCTAGTACGGAGATTCCTCCCCTTGGGACACCGGCTGCCTCAAGCACGAACACTCCGTTATGATCTGTAGTTCCCTCTGCGATAACCTTTCTGTTTTCGTCGTATACGATAATGCCTGCGCCTTCCGATGGAGCGTCTTCGCTGAAAGTGTGGGCGTACACCAAAAGTTCCTCCCGGCCTTGTTTCGTCACAAGCCCAAGGTCTGTTACAAGAAACCACTCTCTGGATTCGCGCCCTTCGCTGTCTCGGGCTTTGATTAAGTACCCCCCCTTACCCTCGGATGAGATCCTCACGTTCATAGAGAATTCTCCTCCGGCCTTCTTTGGACGGGGGTATTCTGAGAACCTCCGGATCAATGTCGCATCTTGCGGGATTACTTCTGCACATGAGGATAGTGAGCCATACTTCTTGTAATGCACTGCCGGGTCGAACTTCCATATTGTAAAGTCAATCCTGGTTGAACCCATTCCTCTTAAGCGAACCAGAGGCGTCTCAGAAGTCGAAAGGACCCGGTCGTCTGAATACATGTATAAGTAACCTTCCGCTGCCTTACTGTCCACCGGGAATGAGCGCATAACAGGGATCAGTCCGATAAACAGGGCGATGATTGCACCGGTTACAAGTATCTTTCGATGAGACTGCGTTTTCATGGTTATTTTACCCCCTTACGGGTAAGGTTTTTCCAAACCTTTCCGTTTCAAAGACATACAATTCAAAGGGAACCCCGGGCTTTATGCCTGCCTCCCGCATAGCCCACTTCCTTTGATATGCACAAGTCCTGGCCTCGCCCGGCAATATTACTCCCGAGCGTTCGCCTGTCTTTACCAATATCCCTTCAAGACGCGGGTTGACCTCTGCATCAGGACTCTCTCTCCTGACCCGTCCTACAACAGATACGCAGAAATCAAGGTTGGGCAAGTCCTTTGCGCTAATCGGAGGATGGCGCACATCCATAGTAGCAGCCATCTCCGCTGCACCGGCAATCTCTGCCCATAAATTGGGCTCGGCAGGGTGAATCCTTCCCATACATCCTCTGACCTTGTCGTCAATTATTATGGTAACGAATACGCCTGCTTGAATGTTCCGGAGGGGGCTTGACACAGACACAGCGGAGTCTATCGGCTCAGGCCCCGGCCTCTCGTTCCTGACCACGCGAGCCACAGAAGCCTGGGCGATGTCTAGGATTTCCCTTTCCAAAGCAGGTGCACGTAAAGACCTGAGCCTGTCCAGTGCATCACTTCCTTGGAGGCTTGGGCATGTTTGATCCTGAAACCCTGATTCCGCTGATAAAACCTTAAGGCCTGCCTGGCTTTGACCTGGAATGCGAAAAGGATTGCCTGTAGCTCTTATGATAGAAAAGCCTGCAATGAGGAGCATAATGCACACGCAGCCGGTAATCGGGTTTCTGAGACTGCGCTTTATGCGGTCCACCGGAGTCACAAAATTCAAAGCCCCTTTTCTAAAGAAACATAGGTGCCTGTGACTTGAGTTCTATTTCGTGATATCTGATTCCTTCATAATCCACAAATGTAAACCTCTAAAATGTTGGATCAATCCTCCTAAGTATGGCAACATTGGTCCTCGCCTCTTTGGCGAAGGTATCAGGGCAAAGCCGCCGGCTTACGCCAAACCGGCGGCAAGCGCTGTGGCAACCTACGGAAACCTACCGAGTCACATACGGCAGTAACGTCCACCATGCCTTGGAATAACATGTTGTGAGGAAGTCTCATTAAGGGGGAGTCATTATGGTCACATATATAGTCCAACCCGGTGATACCCTTACATTGATCGCCCAACGGTTCGGTTCTACAGTGGCGTCAATAGTCTCTGCCAATAACATCTCTGACCCGAACCTCATTTTTGTGGGACAGGTGCTGCAGATACCGGTAGCAGGTGCGCCGCCTGCGCCTCCCGCGCCTACTCCGCCTGCACCCCCCACGCCGGCCCCGACACCACCTTCAATTACGGTGCCGGCAGGCTTTAGACTTTACATTGTGCAGCCTGCAGATACTCTGGCAGCGCTTGCAAGCCGCTTCGGGACGACGGTTCAGGTTCTGGTGACAGTAAACCGCGTCCCTGATGTAAATTTCATATCTGTAGGACAGGTCTTGTTTGTTCCTTTGAGGCCGACCATAGTCATACCTGTACCGCCTCCTACGCCACCTACCCCGCCGGTACCGCCCGGCCCTCCTGTGCCCCCAGGCCCTCCGGTGCCTCCCGGGCCGCCGCCTGTCCCAGTCACAGGAGTGAATCAGGTATCTCTGATCCAAGACGGGCTAAGGCATACTTTCATGGTGAATAGGACAGTATTCTCACGGGGTGAGCCTGTACGCTTAAGCCTCAGCAAGACCAATGTTACCGGAACCCCTGTGACAATCACTTATAGATCAAGCCAGAGATATGATTTTATAGTTACGCGGGCAGGCAGAGAGATTTGGCGTTGGTCCGAAGGACGATTCTTCACGTTTGCTTTGGAAAGAATCACGGTAGGCCCGGGACAGCGGCTGCTTCACGTGCAGGTTTGGAATCAGACGACAAATCAAGGAGTCCCTGTGGGTCCAGGAGTCTACACTGTCACAGCAGTGAACACAGGGACCGGAGTACGGCTTAGCCTCCAGATTGAAATCAGATAGACAAAGAACTCAAAGCGCCGAGTTGCCCTCGACTTACTACCTAATTACGGTATATAATCACAACTGACAGATACCCGGATCTCGGGTTAGACAGAGGAGGCGTGCATTTTGCGCGAGCGAGTGGAGAAAGCCCTTGACAAGGTTAGAGTTGCGCTGCAAGCGCATGGTGGTGACGTAGAACTTGTAGGCTTTGACGGCAACGTAGTGAAGGTGAAACTTACCGGCGCCTGCGTCGGGTGTCCTTTTTCAAGAATGACTCTGAAAAATGGTGTAGAAAGAGCGCTCAAAGAGGAAATTCCTGAAATAGAGCGGGTGGAGGCTGAATAAAGTCCAAAACATGGTTTTACCTTGTATGATGAAGTGCAGCCGCCCAGAATCTGGGCGGCATGCAACTCTACCCCTGCAATCAGCCGCAATGTGAAAGCCTGGTCCCGGCCTGCATAACGTCACCATAGGTCAGCCTGGCACCAAGTAGCGCATCTCTTATGGCAGCAGTATCTTCATTACGTGCCATCAGGCTCCTTAAGACACCTGACGCTTGTGCGGAAGGGCCCGAAATGACCGCTCCTACCAGCCGTCCGCCTGTGAATATCAGGCGCCGGTATTCTTCCCTGCTTTCATCTCTGAAGAATGACACCTCGTCCCCTTTGTCAGGACGGGTCTTTCCCAGGGTTATTAAACACTTATCACCGAATGTAATTGAGTTTAGCCCTACGTCACCTGCATAGGAGACTCTGCGCCCTGCCATATTGTATCCTGCAATTCGCCCTTGCCAGACAGCGCTTGACCAAAGCGCGTTTACCCAAGGTTTTCCCCGGGCTATGTCATAGCATTCTGCGACATCCCCGGCTGCGTAAACATGGGGCGCACCCGTCTCCATCCGGTCGTTTACAATGATCCCCGTCCCTGTCTTAACCTCCGTGCCTTCTATACACGACAGATTAGGGCTTACACCTTTCCCCACGACCACCATGTCACAGCCTATGACATCACCTGTGGAAAGACGGACCTTGTCAACTTGCCCGTCTCCCTCAATGGTCTCAACGTCACAATTCAGCCTGATATCCAAGCCGGGCGCTTGGAACATGGCACGAGTCATCTGTGAATCCAGAGGAGAAGTGATTTGAGACAACAGCCGTCCCGAAGACACCACAAGCAAGACCTGGATATTGAGGGCAAGTAAGGCCTCAACCGTTTTGATACTGACCAGGCCTCCTCCTATCACCACTGCCCGCTTAGACGTGGAAGTCGCCTTCCGGAGCTTCTTCCCGTCCTCAATAGTCCTCAAGTAGTGCACGCCGGGAAGATCAACACCCGGGATATCCGGAACCTGGGGACTGCCGCCCATAGCAAGCAACAGCGAATCATATCGAAGCCTCCACCCGTCTCGGAGCTCAACTTCTCTTTGGACCGTGTCGACGCGTGTAGCTCCTGCGCCAAACAAGCACCGGACTCCATTCTTTTCGTAGAAATCTTCGTCTACGAGGAAGATATCGTCAAACCGGATTCTCGCGCCTATCCAGTACGTCAAGAGGATTTTCGAATAATACCTCTCAACCTCAGGAGATACGATTACTACCCCGCCATCGGGGTCTATCTCTCTTATGGCAAGGAGGGCGCTTATTCCCGCAGGGCCGTTCCCTAGAATTACGTACTTGCTAAAGTCAGAGTCTGCCGCGCTTTCTTTGAACGCCTTATCAACCAAGGGCAATTCCCCCCTCCGAAGCCTGTAGCTTACACTAAACACATCTACCCGCCGGCGACAGCCGAGAGAAAACTGACAGTGTCGTCGTTATCGAGTCTGGTTGCAGCCCCGGATATGAACTCAATATTCCTTCCGTTCACAAGGATATTGATATCCTTACGAAGTTCCCCGGATTCAGTAAGCAACTCCTTCTTCAGCGGCAGGCCGAAGCGGGATACCAGCACACGGACAAGAGCCTCTATGTCAGGGGCTAAATCAGCGGATATCTCCGCCTCATCAACGCCTGTCGCTGTTTTCATGAAGAAGAAGAATCTGACGCGCACGTTATGCCTCCTCGCACAGGCACCTGCACATACACTTGCCGAGGCCAAGTCTTTCCAAGGTCTCAGGAGTCGGTTCTCCCTTATCTGACCAGCCTCGAAGAGCGTAGTACTCGGCCAACATCTCCGCAAGTTCCACCACCTGGCCTGAAGCAGGCCCTTCCGGCATCTCCTCTTCAACAAGCCGAGGCGCGAGGTTGTCGTCGTCCTTTGTCAGCCCTTCCCTCATGTTGTAGAGCCTCTCCAGGTTCCATATGCGCTCACCTGCAAGGAGGGCCTTCTCTGTCGAGAACGGTACACCTGTCGCCGGCTCCAGCATGTTTGCCACATCAGGCGCACCCAGAGCGAACGTGGTAAACAAGCACATTCCCGAAGAGTCGACAAGAGCTGTCACATCTTGAAAAGCCTTGACCCAGGAAGCTTTGTTTTCCTTTGACAAGGGATCGAGCTTTTCAGGGACACCCAGCATCTCAGGGGAAATGGTGTAGCCTCTTACGTGACACCCTCCTCTGTTGGAAGTCGCGTAGTTAAGGCCTATACCCTTGGACCCGCGAGGATCGTACGCCGGGTATTCCTGCTTCTTCGTGCTCATCGAAAGCTCAGGATGGCCAAACTCTTCAGCAAGGCGGTATGACCCTTTTGCAAGCAGCTCGCCTATTCCCTCTTTGTATGCAGTCTTCCGGACTGCCTCAATCAAGAGGTCAGCGTCACCGAACCTCAGCGGAACATCAACAGCGTCCTTCGGTATGTAACCTTTCTCATACAGTTCCATGGCACAAGCAAGCGTTGACCCCATGGTGATAGGATCAATTCCAAGCTCGTTACAAATGTAGTTGGCCTTTGTGATTGCTTCCAGGTCATCAATATCACACGTTGCGCCAAAGGCCCAGATAATCTCATATTCAGGCCCTTCTCCTTTACCTGCGTACTTCTCAGTAGTCACTGCAGTAGGCCTGCCACAGGCAATCGGACAGGCAAAACAAGCGCGTTTCCTTACCAGAAGTGTCTCTGCCAGGGTCTCGCCGGATATCTTCTCAGCCCTGTCAAAAACGCCGGTCTGGAAATTCCGTGTGGGGAACGCCCCATGCTGGTTGACTACGTTTACTAAGACAGGAGTTCCGTACGTAGGTAGGCCCTCTGACGTTACAGGGTGTTCCCTGATTTTCTTGAACGAGGCTGCCATAGCCTCTCTGAACGCTTTCATATCAGCGATCTTAACGTCGCCGGTTCCGCGCACTACAACAGCTTTTAGGTTCTTTGAACCCATGACAGCGCCGACCCCTGAACGGCCGGCGGCTCTGCCCTTGTCATTTATCACGCATGCAAACAATACCTGATTCTCTCCGGCAGGCCCTATGCACGCAACTTTGGCGTCAGGATCTGTCTCAGCCACGAGGATATCAGTAGTCTCTGACGTGTCCTTACCCCAGACATGCTTCGCACAACGGATCTCTACTTTCCCGTTGCTAACCCAGATATAAACCGGCTCATCTGCTTTGCCTTCGAAGATGAAAGCGTCAAAACCTGCGTATTTGATTTCTGCGGGGAAATACCCGCCTGAATTGGAAGCCGCTATATACCCTGTAAGCGGAGACTTTGTGATAACGTTATAGCGGCCTGATGATATGGCTCCAGTCCCTGTAAGAGGCCCTGTGGCGAATATCAGTTTGTTGTCAGGGCTGAACGGATCTGTTCCGGGCATAACCTCTTTACACAGGATCTTCGTGCCCAGGCCTCTGGCGCCTATGTACTCCTCAGCCATCTTGGGATCAAGGTCTTCCACTACAACTGACCTTTTGGTCAGATTTATCCTGGCCAGCTTTCCTATCCAACCGTACATTACATCTTCACCTCCTGCAAGGCTCGCTTCAGCTTCTCACCGACGTCTCTGCGTTTGCGTACCATTGCACTGTCCGCATCCACATACTTAATGGCATCCCACGGACAGAACATGACGCACTCAGGCTCACCTTCGCAAAGATCGCACTTTACTACCTTGCGGTCAGCGGAACAATAAGAAATTGCTCCAAACGGGCAAGCGGCTGAGCACATTCTGCAGCCTATGCATTTGGATTCTTCAATTACTACAGCGCCTGTTTCGGGGTTCTTGACTATTGCACCGGTGGGACATACGTCTTTGCAGAGAGGTTCTTCACAATGTTGGCATGTAACCGGGAAGAAGAAGTTGTCTTCGAGGAAAGTTGCTACTGTGATTCTTGCCTTGACTGGATTGATTACCCCACAATGCTTTGCTGAACAAACCAGTTCACAAATACGACATGCGGTACACTTCTCATGCTCTACGAGCAAGAGTTTTTCCAAGGCACCATCCCTCCTCAAATCTTCAGTTTTTGCCTGCAAAATAATTTATTCTCCAAAAGCCTATAAAAATCCTTCCCCTCAAACCCGCCCACGCGGGGCAGCAGCAGATATTAATTGGCCCTGTATCTTCCCTGTCAGTCGCTGCTTACAATATCATTCTCAGGCGAAAAATCGCCCCCGGGTTAACCAGAAAACCCGGGGGCAAAGTCTGGTATTTCTGTGCATTTTGCCAAGGCAACCCGCTTGGGGAGCCGTCCCCTTAGTGCAACACCGGCAGACGTCTTCTGCGAAACCGGCGGTTACCGGAGAAGTCCAACGGTCTCATGGTGATCTACTTAGCTAACCTAACATAGGGATCTTGATGTTCTGCTTTCTGGCAGTCTCTATAGCCTTTTCATACCCTGCATCGGCATGGCGCATCACTCCGGAACCTGGATCCGTAGTTAGCACCCTCTCCAGCCTGAAGTCTGCCTCATCGCTGCCGTCTGCAACTACCACCATTCCTGCATGGATTGAGTAACCTATCCCTACGCCCCCACCGTGGTGGACAGAGACCCATGAAGCTCCGGACACCGCATTGAGCAGTGCATTCAAAATAGGCCAGTCGGCTATTGCATCGCTCCCGTCTTTCATCCCTTCGGTCTCCCGGTTCGGAGATGCGACTGAGCCTGTGTCAAGGTGATCCCGTCCGATTACTATAGGAGCTGATATCTCTCCCTGCCTAACCAGTTCATTGATGGCCTTGCCGAACCTTGCACGTTCACCATACCCCAACCAGCATATCCTTGCCGGCAAACCCTGAAACTGCACCTTGTCGCGGGCATATTCAATCCACTGAGCCAGGTGCCTGTCTTCGGGAAACTCCCTTAGCACAACTTCATCCGTCTTGTAGATGTCAGCAGGATTCCCGGAAAGCGCCACCCACCTGAAAGGCCCTTTGCCTTCACAGAAAAGGGGACGAATGTAGGCAGGTACGAATCCGGGATAGGAAAACGCATCCTTAACCCCTGCGTTGTACGCTTGCTGTCTGATGTTGTTACCGTAGTCGAACGCCACCGCTCCCCTGCTTTTCATGGCGAGGATCGCTTCAACTTGAACCGCCATGGATTCCATGGCTCTTTCTATGTACTGCTTTGGATCACATGTTCGCAAGGCTTCAGCCTGGGCCAAGGAAAGGCCCATGGGGATATAACCGCCTAAGGGATCGTGGGCTGAAGTCTGGTCTGTAACCACGTCAGGAATCACGCCGCGCTTCACCAGCTCAGGATGGGTCTCCGCAGCATTGCCAAGCAAAGCTATGGACAGGGGCTGTTTCTTCTCTTGTGCTTCCCTGGCAAGCTGTATAGCCTCGTCAATACTTGTTGTCATCATGTGACAGTACCCGGTATCCAGCCTTCGCCTTATGTGCTCTTCATTCACCTCAACTGCGATGACAACCCCGTCATTCATGGTAACAGCCAAAGGCTGAGCTCCTCCCATCCCGCCCAAGCCGGCAGTGAGAGTCAGTTTTCCGGCAAGACTGCCCCCGAAGTGCTGTCTTGCAGCCTCGGCAAAAGTCTCATACGTCCCTTGCAAGATACCCTGGGTGCCAATATAGATCCAGCTCCCTGCTGTCATCTGTCCGTACATGGTGAGGCCCATCTCCTCGAGCTCCCAGAAAGTCTCCCACGTAGCCCACTTGGGGACGAGCATTGAGTTGGATATCAACACCCGAGGGGCAAGTTCATGAGTACGGAACACGCCTACCGGTTTCCCTGACTGCACCAAAAGAGTCTCATCATTCTCCAAATCTTTAAGGCTCTCAACTATCGCATCAAAGGAATCCCAGTTCCGTGCTGCCTTACCCCTACCGCCATACACAACAAGCTCAAGAGGATTCTCCGCCACATCAGGATCCAGGTTATTCATGAGCATCCTCATGGCAGCTTCCTGCTGCCACCCCTTGCATGAAATTCGAGAACCCCTTGGAGCCTTCACTACCCGTGACACATCCTTCGCCCCCTGCATGTCAAATTAAAACGGGCAAGGTTTCCGTTTGTGCAAAAGCCCTTGCCCGTTCTCAATCCTAAATAACTACTATGCCCCGCCCGGACTTTCCGCAAGCTTGGGCGGCCTGGAGGAAATCCTGGCCTTGCCCGGGCCGGCTTGTTCTCCTGCGCCTGCTCCTTCATCTATGGAGATTGCAGCGGCAACGTCGGCGGTTGCCTTCTCTGCATCTTCAGCAACTACGTCAACCTTATCCGAGAGCACCTCGTCGATCTCATCCCCGTCAAGCGTCTCCCTTTCTTTCAGGGCATCCGCCAACCTAATCAGTTTGTCCCGGTTGCTTATGAGAAGAGCCCTCGCTTGTTCATAGGATTCGTCGACAATCCGGCGCACCTCACGGTCTATGAGAGCGGCTACCTCTTCGCTGTAATCTCTGTCATGGCCAAAATCGCGCCCGAGGAATACAGTCTCCTCACGGCGGGTTCCGAGGGACAGAGGCCCTAACTCCTCGCTCATACCGTACTCAGTGACCATCTTGCGGACTACCTTTGTAATCCTGCTCAAGTCATTTTCCGCGCCGGTCGATATTTCATTGAATGTGATTTCTTCAGCCACCCGTCCTGCAAGAGTCACGACTACGCTGTCAAGGATTTCAGACTTAGTCCTGAAGAACCTATCCTCTTCCGGAAGCATCAGCGTGTACCCGCCCATTCTCCCTCGAGGAATTATCGATACTTTCTGGACAGGATCCACGTTTGGCAGCAGTTTTCCTGCCAGGGCGTGCCCTGCCTCGTGGAATGCAACCAAGTCCTTTTCCCTGTCACTCATGACCCTGCTCTTTTTCTGAGGGCCTGCTATGACTCGGTCAATAGCCTCATCGCAATCATCAGCCGAAATCTTCTTGCTTCCACGCCTTGCCGCCAGAATTGCAGCCTCATTAAGGACGTTTGCCAGGTCAGCCCCGGTAAACCCCGGAGTCCTGCGGGCCATTACCTGAAGATCCACGTCTTGTGACAGAGGCTTATTCCTTGCATGAACCTTCAAGATCGCCTCCCTGCCCCTTATATCCGGCATATCCACTACTACTTGCCGGTCAAAACGTCCCGGCCTCAGCAGTGCGGGATCAAGTACGTCAGGCCTGTTTGTTGCAGCCAGCAGTATTATGCCGGTATTCGACTCAAACCCGTCCATCTCTACAAGGAGTTGGTTCAGCGTCTGCTCCCTCTCGTCATGTCCTCCACCCAGGCCTGCCCCGCGCTGCCTGCCGACAGCGTCGATTTCATCAATAAACACGATACAAGGTGCGCTTTTCTTGGCTTGTTCAAAAAGGTCACGCACCCTGGAGGCGCCTACACCTACAAACATCTCCACGAAGTCTGAGCCGCTTATGATAAAGAACGGGACCCCTGCCTCACCTGCAACAGCCCGTCCAAGAAGGGTCTTGCCCGTCCCCGGAGGCCCTACCAGGAGGACTCCCTTTGGTATCTGAGCCCCAAGCTCCACAAACTTCCTGGGATGTTTGAGGAATTCCACGATTTCCGAAAGCTCTTCCTTGGCTTCGTCAACCCCGGCTACATCAGCAAATGTGGTTTTTCCACGCTCCTCTATGTGCAGCCTTGCCCTGCTCTTTCCGAAAGAAAGGGCCCTGTTGCCTCCGCCCTGCATCTGATTAAGAAGAAAGAACCACAGCCCCACAAAGAACACCATAGAAATAACCTGTGGCAATATCGTGTACCACCAAGGGGGAGCGGGTTTAGGTTCAGCCACTACCTCAATTCCTGAAAGCAGATTTGCCCTATCCTTCAGCTTATCAGTGACAAGGGATATGTCCGGCACGTAGGTTTCGAAATCTTCGCCGCTCTTCAAACGTCCCTGGACTTTATCGTCACCGATTATGTGAAGCTCCGTAATATTGCCGGAATCAAGGTTATCCATGAATGTGCTCAAGCTAATCTTTCTTGGCGTCGCTTTTTGACCGTAAAAAGTGCTGGCGATGGATACGGTCATAAGGCCAAGCAAGAGCCACAGCCCGAGCGTTCTTAGTACCTTGTTCAATTGATCTCCTCCCATTAGTCACCACCTGGCATTCGGCCACATTGGCATCTCAGTCTTGAGCCTCTCCAAAGTGAGAATTAGGCAATAATTTGCATGCACATTATAACACACGCGATTATTGGGCACAACTTGAATACCTGCGCGTGCGTGTGACTTTGAGGTGAAGGACTTTCTCGGTGGCAGGCGAAAGCTTCGCAAAATTGCTTACGCACAACCCCACTACCCAAAGAATCTCTGTTCTCCATATAATAACGGGAATATCATCTCGTACGTTCCTGGATATCTTCTTGTCGATGAAGACATCCTTGAGCTTCTTGCGTCCTTTCATACCAAGAGGAGATAACCTATCCCCGGGCCTCCTGTTCCTCACAGTGATATTCTCATCAATAAGGCCCAGATCGAAGTAGGCTTCATCTTCATCAGTGCAGGCTATGGCATTCAATAGGCCCGGCTTATCCTCAAGATTGAATACTTCGGCTTCTATCGTGATACAAGCCTCAGGGATATCAGTTCTGCCGGGAACTTGCAGCCTGTACTCAAAAGGCGGGCGTCCCTCAGGTAGGCTTCCGTAAGACTCGGCGCCTTCGGCCCACTCTATGATGATTTGCTCATAGTCGCGCCTTGCCCGAAGCCCGCCCGGCAGTGAAATACGCGACCCGGTCTTTCCTGTTCCTGCCAGTTCCAAGACTTTCTCCACATGCACAAACTGAAAATCATCGAGTTCTCCGGCAAGACTGCGTACAGCCTGCCTGATAACCCTCCTTTGAATTGCCATGTGCTGCCTGCCTAAAAGGGGTATGCTTATAACTACATTGTGAGGCAAAGTGGCTTCCGTTATTTGTCTGAATTTCTCACGAACCTTGCCCATAATGTAATTCTCATCATCCTGCGCCAGCTCCGCTGTGTTGCTTAGTGTTCGGACCACCCTGGGATTGTATCCTTCCTCAAGCAGAGGAATTAGCTCATGCCTGATCCTGTTCCTAAGATAGACAGGGCTTACGTTAGATGCATCTATATAGTATACAAGCTGTGCTCCATGGCAATACGAGCGTATCTCATGAGGGGTCAAGTTCAAAAGAGGGCGGATTACGGTGATATCACCGGTTGGATCAAGAGGCCTTACAGCAGGTATTCCGCCAAGCCCGCTCATCCCTGTCCCGCGGATAAGCCTGAGAAGGACAGTCTCAGCTTGATCTCCGGCATGATGCCCCAACGCCACTTTAGAAGCGCCTTGATCCACGGCAGTGCGCCGGTAGAAGTCATAGCGCACATCACGTGCTGCAAGCTCTATGGATATTCTTGTCTTTTCAGCATACTCCTTTACGTCCACTGCCTCGACGGTACACCCGAGACCCAGCCTTTCAGCAAGGCATTCCACGTATTCTGCCTCTTCAGCAGCGGCTTCCGCCCGAAGCATATGATTCAGGTGGGCAACGTGAAGCGATATCCCGAACTGGTCTCTCAATACATGCAGTACGTGCAGAAGAGCCACTGAGTCAGGCCCTCCGGAGACACCTACCACGACTTTGTCTCCGGGAGCAAGCATGTCATAGCGTGTGATAGTAGATGTTACATTACGGATGAACCGGCCTTCTTCCGAATTCACGCTTCTATCCCACTCATTGGAAACACCGGAGCGGCAATCGCCACAAGTCTTCACCACTTCTCGCCGGGAAGACTCCGCCTGATAGAGAAGCCTGCATGAGATAGGGAAGCTCACATCAAAGATGGAGTCCCTACCGCATGAAGGCACCCCCATCAAATGGGGTGTTCATATGAATTCGGAAAGTCCCCACTGTATGAGGAAGCCCCGGCAGATCTTGAGAATATTATATCACAGGATTAAATCTATATGGATAGGCTCAGGTTTCCCGGTTGGGACGAGGTATTGTCTGAAGAAGACTGCTTTGAATTTCGTCTCCGCGGCCTCTTCCTGTAGATTCGCACCACAAGAACGGTCATGTCGTCAGAAGTCATCCCCCCCGAATACTGCAACGCGCGTCCGAGAATCAACCGGGCGATCTCATCAGGACGCTCTGTGGTAACAGTCGAAATCAACCTCTCCACCCAGTCGTCGGGCGCGTGCACAGGAACAGCCGAACCGCGAAGGCCTGCTGCTGAGTTCAGAACCCCGTCACTCAGCATGACCACAAGATCCCCGTCACCCAGTTTCTGACGGGTCTTTTCGATTTGTATCGCGTCAAATATCCCTGCAGGAAGGGACGGGGATTCTATAGTCTTCACGAGTCTTCCTCGTTTGATGAAGCTCGGGGGTGAGCCTGCCTTTATGAACTGGACTTCACCTGTGACCATATCCATAGTAGCCACGTCTAAAGTAGCAAATGACTCCCCGGGCGATCTGAGCAGGAGAATAAGATTTGCGGTCTTGACCGCAAACTCATCATCAAAGCCTGCTTCGAGCAGCTTTTCCAGCATGCTTACTGCAGTGGAGCTCTCGATTGCTGCGCCTTTTCCCGTTCCCATTCCGTCACTGACGATAAACACCCCTCGCCCGTCAGGAAGTTCCAGTATCGAATGGGCGTCCCCGGAAATGTCCGCGCCATTCTTAGCTGACACTGCAACTCCGCCGGAAATACCGTATACTTTTGCCTGAGAGAACACTACCTCACATGTAGGTTGTCCGGCTCTCATCCCGCATCTTACCTTAGAGACCTCAAGGTCACGATTGAGAATTCGGGAGACCAATGGCCCTACCGCGTTTCTACACTCCCGCTCCCCGCAGCACGCAGCCTTCTTGACAGTGACGTCAAGCCTTCCTCTCCTACGAGCCACGACACTGACTTCTGTGATTCCAAGTCCGAGCCGGGAAAGTTCACGCATGATCCTCCGTTCTGAGCTGGTCTCCAGTTCAACACAGGCCCAAACATCTTCACCCAGGCCGTCCAGGATTTCGGCGATCCCCTGCAACTGCCCGGAGAACATGTATCGTCCTTCAGCAAGCCGCCTGGCATATGCCAGATTCTGCCTGTAAGAACCTGTGGATCCGTTTACGGCGGCTACGAGCCCGGGGACATTGAGACATTTCCAGCTTAGCTGGTCTTTGACTTCAGCCACGTCCACCCGGGTTTTCAACTCAGCGAGGGCTGCGAGATTCAGCACGTCTCGGAAAGTCCTGTGGAAAGCGTCACCCCAGCAGAAAAGGTAAGCCCTGCACCTGCTGCATACAGATGAGGAAACCTCGTGTAGCATGTGAGCAACGTCTGCCCGTTCAACCAATTCCGGATCGTATGGGACTTGCTTCAACATAGATGAGAGATCATCAAACACCTTGGAGAAATCCATGAGCTTTTGAGACAGAAGCTCCTGGACTCTCCTGGCATGCGCCTCTCCGCCGCCTCCCTGCTTTCTATTGAGAAGCGGCAACAACCTGGCTACACTTTGCAGGCCCTTTCGAGGGATCAGGAGGAACAGCAAGCCTGACGCACCTAACTCCGCGGCAAAGAGCAACACATTTCTCCTGCCGGATACCTGGAACACAAGCAGGCCTGCTCCTGTCGTGAACCCGATGGCAGAAGCAAATTTGCCATAACTGCGCATACTGCCTGCCAGGAGCCCACCCAGAGCATATGCGCCTACAATAGGCGCCAATCCCTGGCCTGACACAGCACATGCCAACCCCGTCAAAGCCCCTGCTGCAGCTCCAAAAGGCGCGCCTCCTGAATACGCTATAACGGTTGTTGCAATGCCGGCTGCCACCGGGCCTAACGATACGCCATTGAACTCTATACCTGCGAGCCCCATGGTTATTCCTGCACACAGCAGTCCAAAGGAAGCTACTTGTTCAGGCCCTAAGGCTCCCCATTGAGGCAGGGCCGAGAATCCCCTGCCCACCCCTCCCCAACTGAAGATTGCGGCAGCAAGCCCGCCTGTGACTGCTTCCAGTGCTACTATTGCCATGGAAGGCCGAGATATGCCAAGGATCATCTCGATGGCTTGAGGCACGAGAAAACCGAATACCATTATGCTTATGGGCAACAAGAAAGGCCTGTCTTTCACCCGGCGGGAAAATACGCGTGCGAAGATCACAACAAGAACCAGAGGAGCAACTGACCATATCGCGTCAGGGCCCAGCGTCAGTCCGGTTGTGCCCAGAAGGACACCAAACATCGTCAGCGGCGCAAAGGGGCCGCGACACGCCGCCAGGACCCCAAGGTAAGCAATGCCAAAGGGAGCGCCTGCGCCGAAAATCTTTGCCCGGCCTAAGAGAATTCCTATCAAGGCGCAAAACACCGCTCCCGGCGAAAGCGCATGCATCCAGAAATCTTGAACCCGGCTACCTCTATCTTCAGTGCGCCTCTGCCTGACTCCTGTGGAAGATATCCGAACCCTCTTGTCCCGGCTGGGAGAAACAGCATGCCTGGAAACACCAGAGGTTACACGCGTGGTCTCTCTATCCATCCCCGGTTCCTCCTTTACTTGCCGACAGTAGGTTGTCCCATGATTCACTGACTGTTGCGATACTACCACAGGCGCATAGGGAGAACCTGACGGAAATTGTACTCGTCACAATGGAATCTTGCGGCATGCGATTCGCGGAATCTCCAAAAGTCAGCCTCCTCTTCCAAAGAGCGCCCATGAACATTCGCCTGCACGTTAACTCGTAGATAAGCTGGGCTTTACCGGCTTCATGACCGCAACTAATCCTAAGAAAAATCCCTGAAAAACCCGGTGTGGCGATTTGGAAAGACAATAGGGGATCATGACACATGAGTGAGGCATTTGACTATTCCCGCGATATGAAAATACGTCGCATAAAGGCATCCCGGCGAAGGTCGGGCGACCTTAAGGAGTCAAACTCTTACTATGGACGAAAGTGAAGGGTGCGGTGTATACTAATACAACTGATACAATATAAGCCTTAAATCACCCCCCACCTAAATATTAACCCACCTGCATATTGGCCTACCTGCGTATTAAGGAGTATGAATGTCAGGTAGTATCCGGACGGGGTTGAAAGTCAAAGGAGAGGTTGCCGCATGCCTAACGTTTTCGCGTTTCTGTCGTACATATTCATAATGACGCTTACCCCAGGGCCCAACAACATGATATGCCTGGTAAATGGCAGCAGGTTCGGTTTCAGGAAGACGCTTCACTTCATTGCAGGGCTTTCCATCGGAGTGATTGTGATAATGCTCGGGTGCAGCTACTTGAATCTCTCTCTGTCCAGATTCATCCCAAGCTTCAGGCCGATAGCTGAAGTCTTAGGCGGATTGTACATGCTATATCTGGCGGTGCGTATCTTAAGAAGCGAGGAAGCCACAGCCAATATAAATACCCATAGCGCGACTTTCGCTATGGGCATCGCCATGCAATTTGTCAATGTCAAGCTGCTACTTTATGCCCTGACAGTCACTGCCAACTTCATTACCCCTTACTACGAATCATTCATGGCGGTATTTCTCATCTGTGTCTTCCTGGGCTGCTGTTCAGCTATAGCGGCTTCTTGCTGGGCGCTGTTCGGAACTGCGATTCAACGCTTTTTCGGACAGTACAGAAAGCCATTGAACATGGGTATGGCATTACTTCTCCTTTACGCAGCGCTCTCCATATCAGGGATGCTGCCTCGTATCGAACTCCTCCTTAAGTAACGCTCCCTCCCTGATGCCTTCAACTTATGAGGTTGGGCTATGAGGGGATTGGGGGCACAATCTTGTGATATGCGGCGGCCGGCCCAGATATGCGCCTCTTCAGAACACAGCCTGTCATATCGTTGAGTCGTTGTAAGTACGTCGTTGATACTGAAAGGACTCCCTGAGACTTGAGATAATCTATAGCGCATATGAGCGCTCTGTCGATGCAGCCTGCAATATCGTTGACAGTAGGACTGACGTTCACATCCGCAGGCACGCCTTGCCCTTCGATAAGCGAGCCGTCAGTGCGAAACTCCCGCCACCTGGAAACCTGAAACTTAAATCCGCTGACCTCAAGACGAATGGGATTGCCGCTGGATCCTGCGGTCGTATGCCCGATAGTTGTTGCCCGCCCGGAGTCGTGCATACCTGCGGCGAAATGCTCAGCGCTGCTGATGACAAACTCGTCGATGAGTAGGACGACAGGCCTGCTGTACTGCCACTCCCCCCTCGGACTGACATTACGCCCTATGCGCGGCGCAAACCAGGGCTTACCCAGGGTGACCATGTGCATTTGGAAGCTGGGAAAGGCCACGGAAGATGTGAAGAACCGTCCTGCACACTTTTGTGCTACCCTGTCGTCGCCTCCGCCGTTTGCCCTTACGTCGATAATCAGCGCTTTCGTTTCCTTAAGCTGTTCCAAAGCTTCATCAAATGCTTTCACCAGATCGTCTCCGGACTTCAATCCCAGGCGGGATGCGGAAAATGACGGCAGCGTCAATAACCCGATATCCCCGTCCAAGATCTCAGCGGTTACTGCCGCAGGCTCGGCTGCGAAAGGCTCGCGGAGGAGCCGGAGGCTGAAAACCTGACCGTCCTGACTCTCCAGTTCAACTTGAACCGGCTCATCAACATCTCCTTCCAGCATCGCAGCCACTGCCACGCTGCGCCTATGCCAAGGCGTTGACGAATGAATCCGGGGGACAAGAGAGCCTATGCGCTTCTCGGTAGGCTCACCGTCTACCGCGACTATCCTAAGGCCGGGTACGACCCCTTTTGCCTCGGCATCTGAACCGAATGCAACTTTCGCTACAACGGGCTTGCCTTCTGCCTCAACAATATGTATACGGGGCTTTCCTCGGTCTGAAGACACCTGCCTCGGGTAATCGTACATATAGGAATGGCCGTCCTCAAGCTCTCGCACCATAGCGCTCATGCTGACAAAGAATTCGTAGTCGCTCTCCACCCCTTCAACCTTATCCAGATAGCGCTGCCCAACTGACTCCCAATCGATGCCTTTATCATCAAAATAGCTGTACCAGAGGCCTATCTTCTCCCAGATCTCCCGACATATCCTTTGCCGCGCCTCAAGCGAGTATGTAAGCTCAGTTAATGTAGTTTGTGCAGACAGTGTTCGGGTAAGCCCCACGCTCAGAATCGCCGCAACCATAATAATTGAAATCCAGTGCTTCATTACTCCCGCTCTCCATTGAACATAAGCGTTTACTCGTATCTCAAAGCTTCGATAGGATCCAAATTCGCTGCCTTATACGCAGGATAGACTCCAAATGCCACTCCTGAGAAAGAAGCGGAGATAACTGCAACAGCGATGGAAAATAATGACACATAGGTAGGCCATTTGGCGATCTTCGCGATTAGAGCAGCCCCTGCCCATCCAAGGACGATTCCCATGGCTCCACCGACCAAGCAAAGGGATATCGCTTCAAACAGGAACTGTCTCAGGATATCGGCTTTCTTGGCGCCGACAGCTTTTCTTATCCCTACCTCGCGGGTGCGTTCTGTGACTGACACCAGCATGATGTTCATAACACCTATCCCGCCTACGAGCAAGGAAATACCGCCTATGCCTCCGAGAATCACAGTGAATATCCGCGCGATAGTCTCAGTCGTCTCCAAAATGGAGGCGCTGCTTATGACATTGAAAGAAGTGTCTTTGCCATGACGCTGTACCAGGACTTTCTCAATCTGATCCATAGCGTCTCTCACCTGGACGGCATCGCGCGCTTCACAGGATATGAACGCCACTTCGTCACTGCCTGTCATCCGCTTGGACTGAGTAATCGGCAAATAGACCGACATGTCAGAGGGATTCTCCCCGAAAATGGTCCTGCCTTGCTCCTTCATGACTCCTATCACAGCAAAATTCTGCCCGTTTACCTTCACTTTTGCGCCTATGGCAGCCTCTTCGCCAAAAAACTTGTTTGCCAGGCTCCCGCCAAGAATCGCTACCTGACGCTGTACCCGGATATCAAGTTCTGAGAGAAACCTGCCTTCTTTCAAGCCTGCCCCGTGTGTCGCAGAGAGCCCTTCATCTGTGAAGGTAGCACTTACATTGTACCGGTCTTTGCCGTATTTCACAGTCACCGGTCCCATCCGTGACACACTGACACTGCCCACAGCAGGACACCCTTTGCGTATAGCTTGGGCATCCTCGTACGTCAATGACTTCCTCCTGGCTCCTGACATGGCCTCCCCGGCATAATCCGGCTGTACGAAAATAAGGTTGGAGCCAAGCCCCGCCAATTCCATACTAACCAGCCTTCTCCCGCCTTCGCCTATGGACATCATGGCAATCACAGACGCAATCCCAATGACTATCCCCAGAAGGGTAAGGGCTGATCGCAGCTTATTCGTCTTCAAGCTGGACAGCGCAAGCTTCATACATTCATAGAAAGTCATTTGACTTCGCCATCCCCCTCTTCCACTCTGCGCGTCCTTCCACCGACGTCGGACCCCTTTCCTTCCCTGACAATCAGTCCATCCCTTATTTCCACAAACCGTCCTGTCCTAGCTGCTATCTCCGGGTTATGAGTCACGACCACTATGGTTATTCCCTGCTCATGAAGCTCCCTTAGTATCCCAATAATCTCAAGGCCGGACTTGGTATCCAAGTTCCCTGTAGGTTCATCCGCCAGTATGATGGAAGGCTTTGTCACCAGTGCCCTGGCAATTGCCACTCTCTGCGCCTGGCCACCGGAAAGCTCATTGGGCCTGTGGTTTGCCCGGTCAGCAAGCCCTACCTTCTCCAGCGCAGCCAGGGCATGCTCTCTCCGGGCAGAAGGCTGAACACCGGAATACACAAGAGGAAGCTCTACGTTTTCTAAGGCTGTAGCTCGAGGCAAGAGATTGAAGGTTTGGAACACGAACCCGATTTTCTTATTTCGAACTTCGGCAAGTTCGTCATCAGACAGCTTGCTTACTAATCGCCCGTCGAGAGAGTAATTACCGCTCGTAGGCCTGTCGAGGCACCCAAGAATATTCATCAGAGTGGACTTGCCGGAGCCTGAAGGCCCTATGATAGCCATCGACTCACCGCGCCCCACCCTAAGGGACACTCCTCTTAGTGCTGCTACCTGGACTACGCCGGTATCGTAAACCTTCTCTACGTCCTTTGCGTCAATCATATGGTATCACCTTACTTCACCTTACCCAGCCGCACTTGCTTGCCGTCACCAAGCTGTTTAAGAGCGTCGTAGTCACCAACTATCACGCAGTCGCCGGCATTGATCCCGCCAAGAATCTCCACGTCTATTGCATCTGTAAGACCTGTTACCACCTGAGCCGTGCGAGCTTTGGAATCTGCCTCGTCAACGACAAAAACCGCCTCTTCGCCGTCTCGTTGGACAATGGCTTGTATCGGCACAACCAAAGCGTTCTCATTGGAGTATGTAGCAATCTCCACGTCTGCGCTCATCCCGGCCCGGAGGCCCTCTGCCGGATCCTCGATATTGATTAGGACGGGAAACCCAGGCGTGATACTGTCATGAACTGCTTGAGGAGCAATCTCTGAAACCACGCCGAAGAACTGCTTATCCAAAATGGCATCCGTAGAGAATGTTGCGCGTTGCCCAACTTTCACTCCGGCGATATCCGTCTCATCTACCTTAGCTCTCACTCTCATGCCTTCGGCAGTAGCAATAACAGCAAGGGGCATACCCTCTGTGACAACAGCCCCTTCCCTTACCGAAACAGCAGTGACCATGCCGTTTTCATTTGAAGTCACAGTAGTCTTGGCAAGAGCTGCTTCAACCAACCGAAGGCCGGCATTTGCTTGAGCAAGCCGAGCCTTTACCGCCTCCTTGCTCTTCTCCTTCGAAACCTCTTGTTCCTTGGCAAGGCCTAATGCTATCTCAGCCTCGCTTACCTGGGCCTCAGCAAGCTCCACTTGCTCCCTGGCAGGCTGCTCACAAATGGCCTCATACTGCTTCTTTGATGCCTGGTATTGGGCGTTCGCGCTTTCAACCCTTGCCCTCGCATCTTCCAAAGCAGCCTTTGACACAGCCCCTTCTTTATAGAGAGCTTCCATTGCCTCAAGCTGACGCGTCCCATCCCTTAGCGCGATTTCTGCCTGAGCAACCTGGGCTTCAGCCTGGGCAATCTGGGCTTCAGACGAGCCTTTAAGGAGATCCTGAAGCCTTACCTTTGCAGCCTGAAGTTGGGTCTCAGCCTGTCGAACAGCGAATGTCTTACCCGATTCTCCCGCAACCTGTGACTCGAGCTGCATTAGCTCTGCTTCGGTTGCTACTACTTGAGCCTTGGCTTGCTGTAACTGCGCTTCGAGGTCCTGCTTCTCAAACTTCGCGAGTTGCTGTCCGATCTTCACGGTGTCGCCTTCTTTGACATAGATCTCTTGTACCTTTCCCGTAACCCCTGCCCTGACCTCCACTGTCCTGGCAGGCTCAATTACTCCCTGAGCGGACACAGTGACAGTGAAAGGCCGCGGCGCAACTTTGACACTGTCCACCGCGATGACAGTTTTGTCTTCGCCCAGTCTCTTTCCAGCGACGATAGTCGCTATACATATGAGAACAAGCCCGATTATTACTATGGTAACCCTTCGTCCCGCCAATTCAGGTAACCCCTTTCGCTTGCCATATCCTGCATTACCTATTCTAATACTCTTCCCGGACTCTGTCCTATTCTCCCTACATTTAGATATTTAGGCCTACCTTTTTCATTTCGCCCATTGTTCCGTCATTCCCTGCCTAAGTAGATCACCATGAGACCGTTGTTCTCTCCCACATTATGTTAACGCAGCTCGCTTGAATCGCAAAAACCGGTCGCCGTCTTCGGCGAAACTGGCAGCTACTGGAGAAGTTCAACGGTCTCCACCATAAGTGATCTCCGGTTCCGGAAAATGTACGTACCGTGTGGGGCCACCCAAGACAATCGGAAAACGATGGAGGGCTCAAGTTATGCCTCTCTTCAAAGGAAAAGAGTGGCTCATGATGAATATATGGAGTAATCTCCGTAACCGTAGAAAAGGAGTTGACCGTTATCATGTCCCATCCCGATTCTCCACGAGACAAAACTCTCCTTGCCCGTGCAGTAGGCGTACTTGCAGACCCCGGACCCACTTTTCAGGATATTGTCAAAACTCCGGATTATGTTGTACCTGTCACACTTATTATCCTTACAGGATTGCTGGGCTTAGTCCCTGTGATTCATGCTTTCAAGACTATGCCTGAATTGCTTCCCTCCGGCGTACCCATGCCATCCAGGTCTGTTACGATAGGGATTGCCCTGATTACATCTATCGTGGGACAATTCATTGTCTGGCCGTTACGTGCATTGATATTCTCAGGGATAGGAGCGATGATCGGCTCAAAAGTGGATTTTCGAAAGAGCCTGGCCGTATCAGGTTATCTCAATGTGACTCTGGTAATATCAGGGATAGTAACCGCCATAGTCATTGCCTCTACCGGACAGGCTGTTGTCCTCGGACTGGGAATGACTCTGTCACCTCAGGAGCTGACTACCGCGTGGGGGGTTATTTTGTCAAACATAAACGTATTCAGCCTTATTTATATCGCCTTAAGCTCCATCGCACTTGCGAAATTGTGGAACGTGAAGGTATCTAAATCAGCTTTTATCACTATCATAATGTGGATTTTCGTAATAGCTTTGTCAGCCGGAAGCGCACATTTAGGCTCCAAACTGACACAGTTTCAAGTGAACGTCGGCGTCGGCCCGAACTAACCAAACCAGAGCGGATAGCAGCTTACCCCGGTCAACCGGTAACCAGGGGAACGTGCCGAAATTCTGTAACATCAACCAAGCCTCGATTTGTTATGCGGAGTTCAGGGATAACAGGTAGGGACAGAAGGGCCATGGTCATGAACGGAGACGCCAACCTGCACCCCAGTGCCTTCCATGCCCCGGCCAGTCTTTCCACGCCTGACTGAACATTTTCCACCGGCTCGTCTGACATCAATCCTGCAATAGGCAGGGGAAGGATAGCCAACACCTCGCCGTCTTTGACAACAGCCATCCCGCCGCCTGCCTCAGCCAAGGCGTTGGCTGTAATAACCATGTCTCCGTCATTCATACCTACAACAAGCAAGTTGTGGCTGTCATGGGCAACGGTTGAGGCAACCGCACCGGACTGAAGCCCGAATCCTTTGACGAAACCGAGAGCCATCGTTCCTGTAGCCTTGTGCCTTTCTATCACGGCGACCTTGGCTAAATCCCCATCACGTGACGCGTGGATCTCCCCATTACCGTCTGATGTCAATTCTGCCTCGGTATGCTTTGTTACAGCCTGGCCGTCTGTAACCTGTATAACTCTGACACGAACACTCTTGCCAGAGAGGCCGGCCTTGATGCGAAAATCATCGGGGGCCACAGGCCGTGCCAGCCGCACTGATTCGGTGGCGTACTCAGGATAGGTTTTCGGCGGGAACTCCACAAGCATGCGTCCGTTTTCTGAAACAATCTCCCCGTCTGCCATGACCTTCTCCGGACGCGGGTCGGCAAGATCCCTGATAAACAGGATATCGGCAAACTTGCCAGGGGTAATGCTTCCAAGGTCATAACTCATCCCAAAACACTCTGCAGCATTAATCGTCGCCATCTGAATAGCCACCACAGGGGGAGTCCCTTCTTCAATTGCACGCCTCACTACATGGTTCACATGGCCAAGAGTCAACAAAGTGTCAGGGTGCACATCATCTGTGACAAGGACTATGCGCCTTGGATCAATTCCTGTCTCTGTATAGCTTTTTACGGTAGCTTTGATGTCCCGCCACCCGGAGCCCTCCCTGAGTTTCGCGTACATCCCGAGGCGTAGCTTAGCCAGGCTTTCCTGCCAAGTGACAGACTCATGATCCGAGATAATACCGCAAGATGCATAAGCGGAGAGGTTGGGGCCGAGATCAGGGGAAGCGTAGTGGCCGGTGACAACCTTGCCTGCCTTCAGAGTCTCGGCTATTTTCTTCATGACATCCTCATCCCGCGCCAGGACACCGGGGAAGTTCATCATCTCTCCGAGGCCGACCACTTCATCCCATGCCATCGCGGATCTAATGTCAGAAGGAGTAATCCTGGCGCCTGCATCCTCCAACCCCGGAGCTGCAGGGACACATGACGGCATTGTTGCGTAGACCTTAAGGGGGAGGTTTCTACCCTCTTCTATCATTAACCGTATCCCGTCCATACCGAGGACATTTGCAATCTCATGGGGATCCATGAAAACCGCGGTAGTCCCGCATGGCAGAACCGCCTTGGCGAACTGGCTGACTGTAACCATACTGCTTTCTATGTGAAGGTGTCCGTCAAGAAATCCGGGGACTAAATAGAACCCTTCTGCATCGATGACTTTCGTATCTTCACCGATACACCGGGAGGCATCCCCGCAAAGAGCAATGCGCCCGAGACGCACGGCAACATCCATGCCATCAAGGATTTCACCGGTTATAACATTCACCAATCGTCCGGAACGGATGACGACATCAGCAGGTGCCCTGCCTGTGGCAGTAGCTACAAGTTCCGGGCCTACTTCGTAAAGAGGTTGTCTTGTTGCTTGCCCTGACATACGGTTTCCTCCTCCTTGGTTGCGCCGTGCTTCCGTTTCCCCAATTGCACGCCGTGCTTCCGTCTGCCCGGTTGCGCCCTTCCGTATTCATTCGGCAAACCGTCTTGAAGTCCTCCCCTCATCGGTGTGGCCGAGAATCCTGCGGGGCAACTACGTTTTGAGGACGCCCTTCAATGAATCTCAGGATATTCTCGCAAGTGGTGTCAAGGATTCGCAGAGTGGCCTCCCGGCTGTTGAAAGCATTGTGTGGGGTTATCACCACGTCCTCCCTGCGCAGCAGTATTTGGTTTTGCACAAACGTCTTCAAGACGTCTTTCGAATAATCTCTTCTCAGAACATAACCCTCTTCGAGCATGAGTTCTTCTCCTTCCAGCACATCGAGGCCTGCGCCTCCAATGATGCCCTGGTCCAAGGCCCATACCAGCGCTTCGGTCTCAACCAATCCGCCTCTGGCCGTATTTATTAGAATTGCGCCTCTTTTGACCTTCTTCAAGGTCTCCTTGTTTATCATA
This sequence comes from Bacillota bacterium, assembly GCA_033809295.1. Lineage (GTDB taxonomy): Bacteria > Bacillota > SHA-98 > UBA4971 > UBA4971 > UBA4971. Next base: position 10,661 of record JAPXLY010000004.1, on the reverse strand, counting down.
TGATGCGTTTTCCGGTTGTACGGCACATGAAGGGATATCACGTCTGACGACCCGAGGAGTTCTTCAAACGGGACATAGCGGTAGCCCAGCACCTCTGCAAGGAAAACCTCCCTCTTAGTATCATAGGCGAGGACCTCCATGCCAAAACCTTTCGCTATTCGTATTACATGTAGGCCTATTTTTCCGCACCCTATGACACCCAGAGTCTTGCGCTTAAGGTCAAACCCCTGCAATTCCTCGAGGGAAAAATCTTGACGGATGGTCCTGCAGTAAGCCTTATGGACGTTGCGTGAAAGCGCCAGTATAAGGGCAAATGTATGCTCAGCTACAGTATTCTCACCGTAGAACGGCACATTCGTCACGTATATCTTGCGTTTCTTGCAGAAATCGATGTCTATATGGTCAAAACCTGTAGATCTCGTGGCAATCAACTTCAGTTCCGGAAACTTCCCGAGTATGTCCGGAGTTAGCTGCGAATATATGAATACGCACATGCCCCATGAATCCGTGAGGCCGTTAAGGTTTGTCTCTTGCACTGTCTCATGGGAAAACACAAGCTCAACATCGCGAAGGCGCGTGCGGTACCTGTCCCTTTCCCACTTCTCCACCTCAAAGAAAGCAATTTTCATGGCCTTAGTTTGCCACGTGCCTCTTGCACTCATGCGGAAGGAATGTCATAATGGTAGCGACATGAAAACTACATAAGAGATGTCCGCTGGGGGTGCTGCACATCTTTGTGCGGCTGAGAAGGCCTGTGGTGAGCCTACCCTTAGAACCTGAATCAAGGTAATGCACTGGATAATGCCAGCGTAGGGAAGCGGGTGCCGTTTGGTTGCGAGTGACGCAAGATTAGGTTGAAAGGCCGCGGACATAGTGAAGTCCGGCGGCCTTTAGTGTTAATAGCCTGTGAATCGGGGAGTCTATGATAAGAATGCCCCGGGAGTATGCTATGTAACTTAGGAGGGATTAGTAATGACAGATTCATCATGGTTGACGAACATAGGGACTGTCCTCTCAAAAACGGAGAATATCATAATGATCGTGGCTATAGGCATATTAGTGTATCTTCTCTGGCTCACAAATCCGTCCAGAACAAGATCAACCACAGGCCGCAGGCCTGTCTATACGGTTACCGAAATTGGCGTGGCTGTCGCCCTTGCCGTAATACTCAGTATGATCCGAGTCTACAGAATGCCTCAAGGAGGATCCGTATCCCTGGAAATGCTGCCGATTTTCTATATTGCGCTCCGTAGCGGCGGAGGCGTAGGCTTACTGGCGGGCCTTGCGTTCGGACTTACCAAATTGCTTTTAGGCCCGTATATCGTTCACCCACTGCAGCTTATTCTTGACTACCCTTTGGCATTCGCCTTCCTTGGGCTGGCGGGTTTCTTCCGGAAATACCAGGTGGTCGGCATCATCCTGGGTGGGCTGGGCAGGTTTGCCATGCATGTACTGTCAGGAGTCATATTCTTTGCAACGTACGCCCCGGAAGGAACTAACGTATGGCTCTACTCAGCAACGTACAATGCATCCTATATGGTACCTGAACTTATTATTTCCATAATCGTTATGCTTTTGCTTGGTTTAGGGAAAAGCACCCGCACATCCGCGAGGCGCGGATAATGTCTGATGTTGTGCCCCTCCCACGGTAAATGGTCATAGTGTATTAGCATGAAGCATAAGCACTACTACAAGAAGGAATACTTATACTGACCTTTGCAAGTTGAGTTTTGATGGGAGGGCATTTGCCAATGGAAAGCGTGAGAGAGTCAGTGGATACTGTGGTAATTGAAGTTGCACCTGAGGTATCCACCCAGGAAAAACCCAAGAAGAAAAGAAAGCGTCATGTGTTCACCGAGTATGAAGATGAACTTCTAATGAAAGTCCTGGACAGAAGACCGGGGGAAAGAAAGCAAGAAATCGAAAGGCTGGCTGGCCTTTTTCAAGTCCCTTACCTCACCCTCAGACACAGGTTTTATACGGTTATTAAGAGACGCGCTGAGGCAGAGGCGGAAGATGCGGCAAAAGAATGCGCCCCTTGGCCTGTTGAGAAGGCAACTGCCAGGCAGGACGACACCCGAGTTCCTCAACGAAGCACGCTGCCTGAGGCCATACCGGATACCAGATCCGGCCTTCAACAGGACCCGATGGAGGAAATTCTGACTCTGCCCGCAAGAGTGGAGCGTATTGAAAAACGGCTGTATGGAATGCTTGACCTCAAAGGGTTCGTGGACCGGCTCATAGACATTCAACGCCAACTCGAACGTGAGCAGCAACTTCTCGAGGAACTGGCTCAAAAAGAGCGGGAAATGGAACGCATGCAGAGTGATGTGCAAAAGAAAATGGAACGAATGAAAGCTCGCGAAGAGGAATTGGATGATCTCTACAGGCAGTTGGAGGTTACACTTCATCAGTTCATGAATTTATCATCCATAGATAAGCTGAAGGTGCTTGGGGATTTTACTATCAAGATTGAGACTGTTGTTGACAGGTTCGGTAACATTGTCAGGAGACGGCCGATTGTCGTGCCCTGATCTTACCCGGTCGTACTTAACCATACGGTGCTCCGCGTGATACGTACCCACCTAGGTATGAGTTCATGGTTTTCGCTCGTTTTCCGATTGTCTTGGGTGACCCCTCACGGTACGTACGTTTTCTGAGGCCGGTGATTGCAACGAGGGGTGTCAAAATCCGGCCACCGGCCTTCGGGCCGGGTTTTGTCAAGGCAACCCGCTTGGGGCACCGTCCCCTTAGTGCAACACCGGCAACCCGAACGGTACGTACACTTTCCGGGGCCGGCGATTACTTCTGGCGATCTACCCGGGTTTACATTGCCGATGCGCATGGTTCCTACCCTGTGTGTATCAGCAATGTAACCGATGCACGGAAAAGGACGGGCTCTACAGGGAAACCGCTTTTCTCATACTCAGAAGGTATATGTAAGCCTCTTTTACAGGCTTCTTATAGATAGTCTCCAACGCTTCCTTGTATACGGAGATCTGTCCTTGATACCTGCGGGCAATAGCCGTGGGATCATTCCACAGCCTCCCGCCGGTCTTGAAGTCGATTAGCACGAACCCGTCTTCTTCATCAATAATGCAGTCCATGATGCCCTGAACCAAAACACGCTCGCATCCGGAGACAGCCTCACCAAGTTCGGAAACCTCAGGGTAAACTCTTGAAGCCGGGATGCCAAGAGAGAACGGAACCTCCCTAATGACCATGTCCGGATTTGCTTTCACACGAAGGCCCAACGCGCTCTTGAAAAAGTCGTAAATAGACTGAATGTCAACTGCAGCGGCTAACTCACCGGTAAGCAGTTCATCGTCAATCATCTTTCGAATGCTGTCCCGGATACCTGAAACATCCAAAGGCTCTCTCAGATCCAAATGCTGAATAACCAAGTGAGTTGCTTCCCCGCGTTCAGAAGGGGTAATATCAACGGATTGGAGGAACCCGGGGCGCGGTAATAGCTGACCCGGCGCAGGCATTACCGGAACCACATCTTCGCGGCTGATCTTCGCATCTTCGCGGCTCAACTCCGCATCTTCGCCGCTGAAATCAAATCTGCGTTTTATCTCAGCCCATGCAACTTTAGCCGCCCTCTCTGTCAGCAGGCTATACGGATAGTCCCAACATGCATGGTTTTGGATTTCTTGCCACAGCCGAGGGTTGACTTGCCTGCCAAGAGGATGTGCTCCCACCACAAGGTCCCAGTCAATGTCAGACTCTCTCGGCCCTGAATCAGTCAGGCTCTCAAATCCCGAGCATGCCCCGGCAACAGACAGCACGCTAACGGCAAACCGGGCAGAATCACCAAAAACCTCAGGGTCAACAGGATATCCGGTAGAGCTTTCGGCCCCGGGAATACAACGTCCTTCTCTGTGGCGAACGAGAGATGAGCCCACCCAATCCAGGAACCCCCTGGCTGAGTAAAGAACCTCTTCAGGCAAGCCCCACCCGGTTTTCGAGGCGTGGGCGCGCCACTTGGAAGCTGATTTCCCAAGATTCCTGTCTGAGCCGACCATAACCAATCTCTCTCTCGCCCGGGTCATGGCTACATAAAGAACACGCATCTCTTCAGAGATGGCCTCTCTCAGCTTTGCCTCTCTCACGCCGTGATATGCGAGGGTAGGGTACTTAATCCGCCTTGCGGAGTCACAGTACATGGCCCCAAGTCCGGCTTCAGAATGAAGAAGGATATCATATCCGAGGTCTTGGAGATTAAACTGCTTTCCCATGTCTGGGATGAAGACCACAGGAAACTCCAAGCCTTTACTCTTGTGTACGCTCATAATCCTTACCACGTCTTCAGCTTCTCCTAAGGCTCGGGCTGTCCCAAGATCTCCTTCAGCCTCTCTCAACCTGTCAATGAACCTTAGAAATCTTACGAGGCCTTGACGGGAGAACCTATCAAACTGTCTTGCCCGTTCGTGAAATGCCCTGAGATTCGCCTGGCGCTGGATGCCTCCGGGCATTCCGCCGACGTAGTCCAGGTACTCGGTATCCCTGTATAACTGCCATACCAAAGCAGAAAGAGGGACCCTTCGCGCAACTGTCCGCCAGGACTCCAATCTTCCCAAGAATCCCGCTGCCTCAGAGGCTAAGCCCTCCTCTTCACAACCGGATGAAGCAGCCTCCAAAGCATGATAGAAATCGTATTCCCTGTTACACAGGCGGATTCTGGCCAACTCGTCATTAGAGAACCCGCCTATAGGGGAACGAAGCACCGCAGCGAGGGGAATATCCTGCCTGGGATTGTCGATTATCTTCAATAGCGAAAGCATGGTTTCCACTTCTACAGCTTCAAAGTATCCTGTGCCGAGCTCGGCATATGCAGGGACATCAGCCTGCCTGAACACTTCCAACAATACGTTTGCCCTTCCCCTTGTGGCACGCATGAGCACAACGATATCTCTATAAGACACCGGCCGGTACGCTTTTCTCTCCTTGTCCCATACTTGAAACTCCGGGCCGGGCTTCATTGTCGTGCCTCGCACCATTTCCGATATGCGGCGAGCCATCAATCGCGCCTCGATCTCCAGGGTTTCCAGATCTTCCGGGTTCTCTTCCTCTGACGCCTCGCCCGAACCCGGGGCGCGGCTGCCGTCATGGGGCATGCTGGGCAAGGCAGGCGTATCACCTGACGATTCCCGTTCTTCGGTAGCGCTTCTGTCAACAAGGTAAACCTCTACAGGAGGATTGTCGCAATCTCCTCTGAAAAGCCCCATATCGGGAGACGGATAATGAGCTCCCGCCACCAATTCCGCGTCAATGTCATAGTCAATCTCGCCTACGCCTTGTGAGAACACCTGGCGAAAAATGAAATTCACAGAGTCAATCGCCGTCCGCCTGCTGCGGAAGTTCCAAGACAAGTCAATACGCTTGTTGTCGCTGTCTGTGTCCCCTTTTGGAAATGCTTTATGTTTCTCCATGAAAAGTTTTGGCTCAGCAAGGCGGAACCTGTATATGCTCTGCTTCACGTCACCTACCATAAAGCTGTTCCTGGGAGATGAGACAAGACGTAAGATCTCGTTTTGCACCGGGTTTATGTCCTGGTATTCATCAACCAGGACTTCCCTGTACCTGTCTTCGAGCTCCTTTGCCACATCGGATTTAACCCATTCGCCTTTTGAGTCATCCCACTCCCCGAGAACTCTAAGGCAGAGATGCTCCATATCTGCAAAATCTACAAGGCTCTTCTCACGCTTTGCAGCCGTATATGCTTTACCAAATTCCTTCACCACATGGATGAATGTCTTCATAGAGGGAGCTATGGCCCTGATATCGTCAACCAGTTCTTGAGCGGATCTGGAAAAACACTCATCCACGAGGCCCCTTAAGATCTCCTTTGCTTCGTTCCTCCGTGCCTGCGCCTCTTTCTTCAGCGCATCATCTGAGGCGCCTTTTCTTATGTTTGGAAGAGTTGGGAATTCCAACGCATTCAGGAGCTCGCCAATACCCTTCCAATCCCTGTCCCTACACGCGTTCAGTATCCTGCTGCAAGACTCGAACTCCTGTCTTAGCAACTCCGCATAAGCGTCAGGGCCTGATGGCATACGTGCAATCTCCACTGCCTGGCCCAGGCTTCGATATGCCATGGAGACTCTACGGCTTATCCCCTGAAGCGCAAGATCGATCCAAGGTAGATCACGAATACCGGCGCTAACGGAGATTGAAAACATAGAAGACAGCCCGGATAACCACTTGTCAGGGTCAGGCCTGCTACGCGAGAAATTGTAGACACGAAGGACGAAGTCCTTGACGTTTTCGTCGCCCCGTCCACCTCCGTACCTGTCCACAAGGTCTGTAAACACCTCTTCAAAGTCGACATCGTCATAGTAATCTTCAAACAAATCATCTATGACTTCCAATTGAAGCAACTGATTCTCCACATCGTCCATTACTCGAAACGCAGGGTCAATTCCCAAACGATAAAAATACTGCCTGATGATTTTGTGGCAAAAGGAATGGAGTGTCGATATGTCGGCCTTGCTGACCAGGGCCAATTGCCTGGCGAGCCTGGCGCTTGCCGGCTTGGAATCCAGTTCCTTCTCCAGCGCCTTCGATATTCTGTCCCTCATCTCCGCTGCTGCAGCATCAGTAAAAGTCACAACGAGGAGCATGTCTATATCTATAGGATCCTCAGGATGGGTGACGAGAAATATCACCCGCCTGACCAAAACTGCAGTTTTCCCTGCTCCTGCTGCAGCAGAAACCAGGAGATTGCGGTGCCTGGTAGTTATCGCATCCCACTGTTCTTCAGTCCACGGATCTTCGCGGGGAATAGCAGGGGATCCTGTACCGCCTGTCATGCCTTCTCCCCTTCCTCCCCTGAAACGCAACCCGGGTCTTGTATTATTGACCAGAATTCCTCGTCCTTCAGGCGTCTCTGGAGCCGGTATCTGTTACCTTCGACTAAGATATCAAAGGCGCATACTGGCTTGTAGCTGCAAAAAGCACATGCTCTGGCTGTTCCTTGCTTGTATGGCTTGATCCCGATTTCGCCTCTTTGGATCGATTGCGCCAGCTCCTTAAGCTTACCCTTCAGAAACCTCGACAGAACCTCATACTGCTCCGGTTCAACCACACACGCGCCTAACCCTCTGCTGGGCCTCCCCGTCTTCGTCACGCCTGCAGCCACCAAGTTCGATTGCTCCCCGGCTTCAACCTGAGAATCCATGAGTCTTATCACATCCGCGTCACCCACGATGAGCCCGCTCATCCTCAGCCTCTTCATGCGCTGCTTTTCCAGCTTATCATCATCAAGCGGGCCTTTGGCTGAAATAATCGGGTCAGTCATGGGGAAATATAAGGCGCCTGCAGGATACGCTTTTGCTCTCGTCAATCTCTCCCGGTTCTCCATAGCCGCCAAAAGATATACAAGAAGCTGCAGTGCAAGTCCGTAGTATACATCAGAGAGACGCAACCTATGGGCACGGCTCTTGTAATCAATAACTCGCAAGTACCACTCGCCTTGTGACTCCGCAATGTCAACCCTGTCTATGCGCCCCCTGACCGCTACCTGTCCACCGGTGTCGAGCTTGAGGGTAAGAGCAGGCAAATCCCCGGGCCCGCCGAAGATTATCTCGTGCCCTACCGGCCGGAACAGGCTGTGCCTTTCATGTTCTGCTAAGGCAGTCACCGAATTTCGGAGGATTCTCCTTAGAACTCTCGTCATATAACGATACCTGGCAGACGACATGAGAATCTCGTTCTGCAATTCAGGCGCCAATTCCTCAACTATCCCTCCAACAAACGTAGCGATTTCGTCAGGCCCCATCTTAGCAAGCTGTCTCGAATCATCAAGGCGAGAAAACAGAACACCCATTGCTTCATGCATGAACATGCCCATTCCCGGGGGTTCCAGTTTGTAGAGTGCCCGCTCTGTAAGGCCTAGAATATCACCGGCGAAATGAGCAAACGGGCATGACGCGAACCTCTCCAACCGAGTTACGCTGGTGCGCAAAGTGCCCTGGAAGAATGAGTCAACTGCCGATTTGTTGAGTATTCCTGCATCGTTCTTGAACCCAAGGCTTCCTAAGATAAACCCGGCATCCCGTCGCCGGCCCGGCTCGCTTACAAGCCATTCATAAACATCCAGCCAGAAACCGTCAATAGCCTGCCCTCTGTGCCTTCTCTGAAAAACCCTGGAAAGGAGCGCAGAAGCCTTCTTCTCTGATGTAATAGTGTCCAGCGCCTCTTCCCCGGGTGCAGGCAGGCCCATCCCTTTGAACTCCTCGCCAAGCTCAGGAAAGAGATCCCTGAGTTGTCCTATGACTTGTGAAGGGCGCTTTGCTTTTCCTTCCCCGTCAGCAAGGGGATAGCTTATCATGAGAAAATCCCATGCTCTGGTGAGAGCCACATAGACGTTATACTGCTCATGGAATTGCAAGAGCCTGCTGTCAGGCGCAAGGGCCAGATTGAACTCACCCAATTGCTGTCTGTCCCTATCCGTCAGAATGGTGTCCTCCGGCGCCCGTCTCGGGAAAGAATCGTATGTAGCTCCCATCAGGAAAGCCGCCCTTAGCGGAGGATGTCTTGATCTGTCGGTTGAGCCGACAATGACCTGGTCCAGAGCAGGAGGGATAAGTCCGAGAGTCAGGCTTTCCAGGCCTGCTTCAATTATTTCCTGAAACTCCTTCGAGGATATCTCTTTATCACCTAAGACCTGGACGACTTCATCAAGGAGATTGACAATTGCATTCCATACTTGCTCGTTTTCCCTTGCGCCTTCCGGATTCCCTGAATCAATGCACTCTTCTCTCCATTTGTCCAATTGGTTACTGACCGCAAGGTTCATCAAGAGCTCGAACAGGAAAGTGGCCATATCCCGGACAGAGATGCCCAGTCCTTGCATCTTATGGTAGAAGGTCAGCAAATCCCGGGTGGCCCTTCTTCTGATATCGTCAATACTCCCTTGAGCCTCCCCGTCTCCGGGGACGGCTTCCTCAGGCTCACCCAGGCCATATACTCGCCTGAAGACCCAGGGATTTTCGTCAGCCCACAGCGCCCCTTGAATTCCATGGGCCAGCACGTAGTTCTCCAGTATGTCCACTTCCCGGCGCCCAACAGGAATAAGGTCCGTTTTCAAGTACCGAAAAACCGGCTCCTGACGGAATCCGTAGGAAGCGATCTCAAGGGCTGATCTGATAAGCTCAATTAAGGGGTGGTGGGACACAGGACGCCTTCTGTCTATGAAGCAGGGGATCCCATAGTCTTTGAAAATCGGCGCGATCAAGTCGTGATATTCATCAAGTGCAGGGACTATGACTCCGATATCGCGAAATCGCATACCGTCTTCTCTTGCAAGCCTCAGAATCTCCACGGCCACAGCTTCGGTTTCAGCCCTGGGATTTGCACAAGCCACCAGCTTGAACCCGTGCGGCACCCCGGGGAACGGCTTGGGGGGCCTGGAGGCGGATTCCTTTTCAAGATGGCAGAGGGCAGGCGCGCGCTTCGGCGCATCCTTGCCGTCAAGAATCAAAGCCGGCTCTATCTCCACGTTAAGCTCGTGGGCAAGCTTTAGAAGATAATCATAAGTCTCCCAGGTAGGATGGAAAAGGTCTATCTCTCTGAGAGGCCGGGAAGCTTCTTCGGGATCCAGCAAGAGGGCGATGTTGACCTTCTCCGCCTCTACAAGCAATGCGCCCAACACGGAATACTCCTGGGGCGTGAATCCTCGAAACCCGTCCACCCAGATAGTCGCGGCGCGCACCAGGCGGGATTTGCTTATTCTGAGTGCAGCGGAAGTCAGGTATTCGTCAGGATCAAGATACCTGTCACTAAGATACTCGCGGTAAGCCTCAGCTACGATTATGAGGTCGTGCAACTTGAGAGTTACAGGGAGATCACCCATACCCTGCCTCTCCAGCTCATCCATGGCATTCTCCAAGTCGAGGCGACTGATGTTATATTGACTTAATTCCTTCAAAGTCGAAGACAGGCAAGATGCGAACCCGTATTGCCTGGATGCCGAGGCAAAAAGCCTGAGACTGTCTGCATTCTCCTGAACCAATGACCTCAAGGCCATAGCCTTGCCAAGTTCTTTGATGTGTTTTCGCCCGCCTCCCCCCAGTTCGGTAAGAACTCGGGCAGCAAGTCTTTTGAAGCTCAGCACCTGCGCACGGGCAAATCCGGGCAAATCAGGCATGTTGATCAGCATATGCTCCATTTGGAATGTAGCCTGGTCCGGAACAAGCAGAATAACAGGAGGCCCGCTGGGATCCTCAATAAGGGCTTCTCTGATATTGTTAAGACAGGCCCGGGTTTTCCCTGTTCCCGCCCGTCCGAGTATAAATCTTACACTCATGGATTATTCCCCCGCTCTTTCATAAAATGTTCCTCTCGGTGATGAAAAATCCTCTTTTCCGCCCCCCTAAGTAGATCGCCATAAATAATCGCCGGCTCATCCTTAGATATCCCCCTTGACGTTACGTGGATCTTGAGGCATTCTTTATCCGAAGACCCGTTTGAGAGGAGAAGGGTATTTTGTATTTGAGTGCTGGCCGACTGCATAAAGACTCCGGGATGTTCCACGTGACTCTGGATCCTGAAGGGCCCGGTGTAATCAGGCTCCACCTGAGAAGGCCGGAGAGGAAATTCTGGGACTTCCTTGGAAAGCCCAGACTGTCGATGCTATGGATAAACGGGACTCAGCT
>JAPXLY010000003.1:0-43177 GCA_033809295.1 Bacillota bacterium | reverse complement strand
TGTTGTTCTTCCAAACAATCCCCAAATCCACTTCGAGGTATTTTGTCATGCCGCCCGAGTGTACTTTGGCAATCTTTAAGATGCGAGGCGGATCTTTCCCGGCGGTATTATTCCCGAGAGCGGCCGCCACGTCGCAGAATAAGTTGGCCTCGAACACCTTATCCATCTGCTTGCCAATGACATTCTCAGGCCCTAAGTCCAGGATTTGACGGAATGATTGGTTCGCATACGTAAGTACCCCGTCAAGATTCGCCACGAAAACGCCACAACCGAGACTCTCCATGACTCTTTCAGCGATCCGTTTTGACCTTCCTACAGTTGCAGACATGATCATAGCTGCAGCGAAGCAGACAGCAACTGCAATTAGGCATGGTACCGGCACTACGACACTTTCTGAAACCTTGGGAACTGCATCGCGTAGCGCTTCTGCAAGAAGGGCAAGAGGAGCTATGGAATTTGTCTCTACAATAGGTAACAGCTCCATACCCATCTCCCTCATGGATGTAAATACTCCCTACTTGTGAGTAATCCTACCTGTTTCTTTCAAATAGTCAAAAAAAGTCTCCGCATCAGCAAATACCTTTGTACAATGGAACTTAAGGAATGGACTGACCCGCTCCTTAAACACGGCATGCACTTCCTTGTTATTGGTAGAGCCATAGATGATTTCGCAGAGTACACCCGGAGACGTCTTGTCAGTAGGGTAGTAAACAACGACTATGTCGCTCTGATCAATCAGCATATAATCACGGATGACAGTCTGGTCTTCCACTTTGTCTTGCTCAGAAGCTGTCAGGGTGAAATCCTGACCAAGCTCCGACAGGCAATACTCTTCTTCAGATTCTCTGTCTTCTGCGGTCCCATAGGTCAGCTCAGTATCTTCTACAGCCAGAGGATCAAAGACCTCGAAGTGTTCTCTTAGTTTATCACGAAATTCCCTAACCTCTTTCATCTTCTCTATATCATCAATCATCAGGGTTATCGGGAAACTCAGGTAGGCCTTTGTCATGTCAGGTTTAAGCATAAGGTTGTATATGGTTGTGGCAGGCTGTTCTATTGCTACTACATAGTGGGGTTTTCGCTGGAAAGATGCCATCATCTTTGTAACGAAGATCTCTTCATCGCGCCATGTCAGGATATCTTTCAGAGACAGGCGCCCTTTCCATGCAGGGGATTCGTGAAGCCTTTTCGACACGTTCAGTACGCTGTCGATTATTGTGACGTAGAGATCCGGCTGGAGCTCGTTTAGGTAATGCACGTCAAACGCGGACATAAGATAATTCTTCCATCGGAAACATCCATGTGTGCTTATGATACAGTGTTCCACCTTCTCGGTCTCTTTCAGAATCTCTTCAAATACAGCAGCACGTAATGCACGCAGGCTTGAGGGAGAAAGGTCCAGAATCTTCTCAGGGCTTGTAGGGCACTCAAGTTCTTCCGCCTTCTTAAACATTAGATCTCCAACGTTGTAGAGATGAATCTTTACGCCCAGACGTTCAGCTTCACTCACTACTCGTTTGAGGTAGTCGAGCTTCCCGGAACCGCTTGTGCCGGTACAGATGACTTTCATAGATTACCCCTCCTCACGAAGGCATCACTCAGAGGCCTTTCCGCCACCTGCAAGCTTATGCATAATTGCGGCTGTAAGCTTGATCCCATCGACAAAATCGGCGGTATTGATGTTCTCATTGGAATCTGCCGCACGCGAGTCATTATTGGCGATACTTAGGCCTACCGGAGGTATACCCAGTTGCGATACTATCCGGATCACCGGATTTATGTTGCGAGAGCCGAGTGACACTAAAGGATCACGTTGATAGAACTCTGTTACCGCATCACATACAAGACTTGCTATTTGAGACTCCGAATCGCTGTTAGCAGGGCGTGTGTGATTCGCAAATGTCAACTCAAGCCTGCCCTCATCATCTCGACTGCCTGTCGCATAAATGCATGCATCTGCGTGAAATATCTCCTGACGCCGGGAAGCTACCCACACCAGGGCCGGGCTGCCGATCCGGGCTTCTCCCTCCACAATGAACTTGACTGTCAAAGGAAGCGCCTCTCTGACCTTAATGAATGCCTCAACTGCTTTCACTCTCGCTACAAGATCGCCCTTGCCATCCGCTGCGCCTCTCGCATAGATTTTGCCTGCATCGATAGTAGCGCTAAACGGCAGATAATCCCATTCGCTAAGAGGCCCGGGAGGCCTGACATCGTAGTGGTTATAGAATACGATAGTCTTGCCGGTTTCACCTGAGATCTTAGCGTACAGAATGGGGGCTCCGCCTTGATAGGGTTGGATAATTTCTACATGTCGGGAAATACCTTCCAGCAGACCTTTGACTATAGCAACTGTCTCCATAATACCATCAGGATCAGTGGATATCGATGGCTGCCTGAGCAATTCCTGTAGTTCCTTAACATATATCGCACCGGACTTGTCTATAAAGTCGAATACTTTCTCCATCTACATCGTCTCATCGCCTCTCCACCGCGAGTGTCATAGTCTCCTTGGGCGTGATGACCCTGCCCTGGACAAGAAGACCAATACTCCCTCTGACAGGCCGGCCAATATCGGTGATAGTATTCCCGCTACCATCAGTTGAATGAGATACATAAAACACCTGAAACCCTTATGAATGTCAGGAAGATAGAAGACATAGGCAGAACCTTCGGTTACAATAAAGACGGCAATATGAGCAACAAGGGCAAGGGCTATGAAGCAGAATCCTGTCAGGCCTGCCAAGAACCCTTGTCTGTTCTTGCCCTGTTCTTTTCTTCCTGAGGCCGCCCATCCGATGATAACTGCAGTCAATGTCATACACGCCACTGAATCCATTATCCGACTGTGATAGAAGTGTGTGAACTCGGACAGCTTCAAGATAGCACTTGGTGAAAGGACGGCGCCTTTGACAAACATCAGCCCATAGTAGGCAGTGAAATAGCAAAATACTCCAATTGCAGCAGAGGAGACACTTCTCATGTCACCCTGTAAAAGCATTGTCGCGATGATTATGAGTAACCCGGCCGTAGCTGCAAGAATCGGAACTGATATCATTCTCGAAGCCTTCACCAAGCCGGATCTGGCTTTCTGCAGAGCAGAGGTGATTTCTCTGTCAATGCCGAGTGCGGCCTCAAATGCGTCCTGATAATGTCCGTCGTTGTGAAGGAGAAATGCGTCGAGCACAGGCCAATCTTCATTAGTTTGCCGGTTTAAGGTATTCATGTACTCAGCGGCAAACTTAGCTCTGGCAGCAGTTTGTCTAATAGCTACCTCCGAAAGAGTATGATGAGCCAGGTCCAGCATACTGAGAATGGCTTCACCTTGCGAGTGGGTAGGCACGGGACAGCCTAATAGGCTTGCGCATGTAGGAGCAACGTCCACCGGGCGCCCTGAAACCCACTGAATCTCTTCGGAGGAGTCTTCCGGTGTCACAATTCCCGCTCCTGTAGCCACTAAAAACGCATCCCCGGTATTCTTGGAAGACTCGACCGGGGTATCTTGCGTCAAATGCGAGCCGCCCGATACAAAAACCACTGTGGCGGAACTGAGATCGATTGCTTCCAAGATATCGTTTAGTCTCATGTCGATACTCGCAACGGCTTCTTCCCGTGTAATCCGTTGTTGCGCAAAGTTCGTAGGAGAATTCGTAAGATCTCTTTCAGAAAGGAAACTCACAAGCACAAGCTGGGATTTCCCTTCGGTAATCTCAGTGATGGCGTCTTTTAGGATAATATTGTTTATGTCAGTATTTGATACCTTGTCACCGGGCCCTCGGTAAATACCCTGTGTCACCAAATGTCCGAACAGCGGCTCCCATCTGCTGTCTCCTAAAATCGCTGTATTAAGGCCGGCTCTGCGAGCTGATGACCAGAGGCTGCCAATCATGACTCTGTCGCTAAACCAGTTAGTGACGACTCCGGATATCTCAGGGAGCGCTCCTGTCATTAGGACAGTGGAGGCAGGTATGGGAGCAAGCCCTCGGCTCCCCCGGAGAGCCACTGCAACCCCGCGCCCGGCAACGTCTTTTACTGCAAGCATGGCTTCAAAGTCCCGGGATTGAAGCCCATCGACAATAACAAGGACCAGACGCTGGGTAACCGGCTGAGACCCAGGGCCCGGCTGTATCTGAAAGGTATAAGGACTTCTGTACAGAAGAACACTTCGGACACCGGAGTCCAGAAGACACCATGAGCCGAAACCAAAAAGAACCAGGATAACAGAAAGGATGGCAACAAGGACTCTCTTGTTAGTTGACAGGCTGTCTAATTTCAGTTGCACTCTCATTACTCATTGAATTTCGACAAATGCCTGACATTTCCTTCAACATGAAGAAGCGGAGCGGATCAGACCGGTGAGATTTCCAGCCACCTCTTAGTAAGATCAAGGGCGATGTGATCAGGTATAGCCAGGCTGCCCAGGCCGTATGGTTCGTCAGGGGTTGTTTTGTGAAAGTCGCTTCCTCCGGTCACAATGAGGCCACGGCTTTCGGCGAACTTCAACCACTTCCCGGTTGTCTCTTTACTGTGGGTCGGATGATACGCTTCAATACCTTCCAACCCGACGTTGATCAGGCTTTCTATGACGCTAAGGCGAATTCCGGTCCCGGGGTGGGCCAACACAGGGACTCCCGAGCAGTCTCTTACGAATCTCACAGCATCCTCAGGAGAGAGGCCCCCATGTTCTACGTAAGCGAGGCCGTTTTTGCCAAGGTATCTTTGGAAATCTCCGCGCCTCTTGTCCGGTTGTGCAAAGCCAAGGTTGACCATGGCTTTGAATATGTGGCTCCTTCCGGTGAATCCTTCCTGCCCCAGGCCGAGAACGTATTCCAAGGGTATATCCATCCCCAGAGTCCTGAGGCGATCAAGTATTTGCGAGCACCTTTCCCGACGCCTGAATTTGAGCATGTCCAGGACTTCATGGAGTCTGGCGGAAGCCATGTCAATATAGAAGCCCAGGATATGGATTTCAGCATCTTCTATGTCTGTAGAAAGCTCGACTCCGGGTATGACAAATACCCCTAGCTCTTCCCCTGCTACGAGAGCTGATGGGACACCTCGGACACTGTCGTGATCCGTCAATGCCATGGCTGTGAGCCCTCTCGCCCTTGCCATAAAGACGAGTTCTCTCGGAGAGTGCACGCCGTCGGATACGTTTGAATGAACGTGTAGATCTACTGCCAAAGCCTTCACCCTTTTTCCAGGATTCTACCTTCCCTGCCTGAATCGCAAAAATTCGAGTAAAACAGGTGGGTTGTCGTTATGGCAACCCACCTGTTTTCATCCGGGAAATGTGAATCGCCGTCCATCAGTCACCGGCGACTTTTTCTTTCAATGCCTTGCCTGCTTTAAATGCCGGAACTCTACATGCAGGAATCAAGATTTCCTTTCTTGTCCTGGGGTTTCTTCCGACGCGCTCGGCACGCTCACGCACTTCAAAACTGCCGAAACCGGTTAATTGGACCCTTTCGCCTGATGCCAGAGCATCTCCTATAGCATCAAGTGCTGTACCTATGATCATGTCCACATCCTTCTTTTTTGCGCCTGTCCTCAGAGCAACGTTATTTACCAGATCTGTCTTGTTCAAGTTCATTCCTCCTTACAGAACACTTGCTTGGATTACGTCGGTTCTGCCTAGTCCCTATGCCATTTGCTATTCGCTGTTGCCATACTTTTCCCTTCATATTCCGACTGAAAATGTTAAGAGACTGCGGTATTTCTACACGATTTCTCAGATAGAGGACGCTATCGGTCAGGAACTGGAAAGGATAACTCAATAACATCACCGGATCTGCCGGGTGAACCGATGTGGACACCATTATATGTGACAATAACCCCCCCTGCATTACCCAGCCTTATTATGATCTCATCATTAGCTGTCCAGGTGTTCGTTTCACCTGGCAGCATCGTCTTTTCGAAGACTCTATGTCCGTCGGCTATGACTTTCACCCAGCAGCGCTCACTAATCACTGCAGTAAGTTCATGGATGTCCCGGAAATCGCGGGATTCCTCCATGACTTCTATGTCTTCTTCCTGCTCGATGATGTAATCAGGTGTTTCCAAAATGACCCCTGAATTCTCTTGGTGAGGCGAAATATCCAGGGTATCTACGGTATTGGCATCCGGCCTCTTCTGTGGTTTCCATAGGACCGGTACGACAACAGCGATTACAACGATTATTACGCCTATGGCAACAAGCGGGTTCACTCCGCCCGGCATATGCCTTTCCTCTGTATCCGCTTTTGCCCGCTCTGAGACTTCTGCATTCTCAATCTCAGAGCTATTATCTCGGCGGTCATATAGAGAGACCAGTTCATCCCCATCTAAGCCTGTCACCTTCGCGACATTTTTTAGGAAGCCTCTTGCGTACACGTCTCCGGGTAATTCATAAAACCTGTCTTCCTCCATGGCAATGAGATATGCTATGCGTATCTTGGTAGCATCATGTACGTCCTCTATAGACAAGCCCAAAGCCTCACGGGCCTTTCTCAGGCGGTCTCCCAGGGTTTCCATGGTTTCCTCAACCTCCGGAAATAGTCAACCTTAATCACTCTTACATCTTCCCTTGAGATGCCTCCCATCTCTCCAAAGACATAAGCACTCTCCTAGGTTTACTGCCTTCATACGGGCCCACTATTCCCAGGGACTCCATGGAGTCAATAATCCGTGCTGCTCTTGTATAACCTATTCTGAATCTCCGTTGCAGTTTTGAAATAGACGCTTCCTGTGTTTCGAGAATCAGTCTGACTGCATCTTCGAAGAGCTGGTCTTCTTGGCCAATGTTTTCGCCGTCAGTCGTCTCACGTACTATGCTTTCAGCAACATAAGTAGGTTTGGCTTGCGCCCTGACAAAGCCGACAATTGATTCAATTTCAGAGTCAGAGACGAACGCGCCCTGAGCCCTAATGGGTTTTGGGGCACCTACAGGGAAAAACAACATATCTCCCCTGCCCAGAAGTCTTTCCGCTCCCCCCATGTCCAGAATGACCCTGGAATCGACCTGCGAAGGCACGGCGAAGGCTATCCGGGAAGGGATGTTCATTTTAATAATGCCCGTGATAACATCTGCTGAAGGCCTCTGAGTAGCTACCACCAGGTGAATACCGGCTGCTCTTGCCATGAAGGCTAACTGGGAGACTACGTCTTCAACGTCTTTTTGAGCGACTAACATTAGGTCACCGAGTTCATCTATTATGACTACTATGTAAGGCAGCGGGGTTGCATTTTCAGAAGGAAGCTTACCTGATGTGCAAAGGGAGTTATATCTATCGATATGCCTCACCCCGGTTTCCTCCAGCAATTTATAGCGGTTATCCATTTCCTCAGCAACCCACCGCAAGTACCCTCCTGCTTCTTTCGTGTCAGTCACAACCGGAGCGAGCAGGTGCGGAACGCCGTCATAGACGCTTAGTTCAACGCGTTTCGGATCAATCATAAGGAACTTGACCTCAAGAGGTGTGGCTTTAAAAAGCAGACTTGCGATGATCGCATTGAGACAAACGCTTTTGCCTGAACCGGTGGCTCCGGCCACCAATAGATGAAGCATATCAGAAAGGTCAGCGACTACGGGTTTTCCCGCGATATCCATACCGAGAGCTATTGTCAGCTTATTGCGGTTGGATTGAAACTTCGAAGATTGGACTACCTCTCTGAGAAGCACCATAGAGACTTCGGGATTCGGCACTTCGATGCCTATGGCGGACTTCCCGGGGATCGGAGCTTCCAAGCGAATGCCTGTAGATGCCAGAGCGAGGGCAATATCATCCGTAAGGCTCAGTATCTTGCTCACCTTTATTCCGGGTGCAGGCGAAAGCTCATATCGAGTTACCACAGGCCCCATGTCAACCTGTGTAACCTTGCCTTTTACGCCGAAGCTCGCCAGGGTGTCTTGCAGCAATTTGGAGTGATCAGGCACTTCACTTTTTCTGGACTTTCCGGACCTTGCAGGGTAGCCTAACAGCGTTATCGGAGGAAGGACATAGCCGTCGTGGGATCGGACAGGCAGTTCCTTCTTTCCCGGAACGAACACTGCCTCCTCCGGCTGTTCCGACATGGCAGGTTTAGATTGTCGCCGCTTGCCGGTTCTTACCTTCTTTGCGGGTTTCTCAATATCGCCTACGAATTGTCCGGGCTCGTGATCTATTTCAAAGAAAGGCAAAAGGACCTTCTTTGCTACAATACGCAGGATTTCAAGGGGTTTGATGAGAAGGCCTGCAGCAAGCTGAAGCCCTAGGAACAGGATACGCACGGACTCCCTGACGAGGGTAGGGATGGACATTTCCAATAGAAGGCTTAAGCCGGCAACAATAACAAACCAGAGCACTATTCCTGCCCCGACGGAACCACATGCCCACCGGAGTCCGTCAAACATCCAAGCTCCGAACGCGCCTGACCTGGCTATCCCCAGTGTTGACAAGACAATGAATATGCAACCTAAGAGGCGAGGCAGGATAACTTGGGAGTCATGTCCCAGGACAAGTTCGATGCCCCCGTATATCACTATGATCGGGAGTAAAAATGCCCACTTGCCGGCGGCAAGCCTCAGACTGTACGCCACCTGCATACCTGCAGCCCCTGCTGCTCCCACCGGCCCATGCAACTCCATATAGAGGGAAACCAGCGCAAGGATACCCAGGGTAATAGTGACAACGCCGAGAATCCCCGGATAACGAAATTTCTCATTGGTTGTCTTTGCATGCTTCCTTGCACGCTTATTATCGTCCAATGTAACCCTGGCCATAGGCATCCTCCCTTACCTCTATAGCAGGTTCTACGTGTTCCGCGTAAACTCCTTCATATCAGCGCCCGGGAGAGCGTAGTCTACGCCGCAACTGCAAAGAGATATCGAATGAGTCACTCTTGTAGGGAGACGGTATTTTGAACGACTGCATCAGCAAGGTTAACCGCATGATCAGCCAGGCGCTCAAGGTTGTCCAACACTTCAATATAAATAACGGCTGAAGCCGGCTGGCAAGTTCCATCGTTAAGACGCTTGAAGTGATTGTCACGGAGTTTAGCTTCAATGTCATCTATGATCTTCTCTTTTTCCCAGACATCTTGAGCCAGGGCAGGGTCGTTCCTCTCCAGGGCACTTACTGCATCAGAGAGGATTTCGTCCACACGCCGGAAGAGGCCGGCAAGTTCAGATTCAGCCTCATCTGAGAATTCGATGCGCTTCTCCGCCCTGTAGGACGCAAAATTGCCCATGTTCACCGCATGGTCTCCGACACGCTCAATATCGTTGACTGTATGCAACATCCCTGCTACCTGTGTTGATTGCCGGTGGGTCAAAGTGCCTTGGGACATGAGAGTTGAAAGGTAGAGAATGATCTCACCTTGCAGATTGTCCACGATTTCTTCGTGGTTGTTTATAGTCTTTACGACGTTCTCCGGGGAGTCCGACAAAAGCGCTTTCCCCGCATCATTAACCATCTCTTGGGCGATCTTCGCCATTCTCACCAGTTCCTTAACGGAAAGCTGAATGGCAGCGGAAGGCGTTCTGAGCATCCTCTTGTCAATGTACTTCGGGCCATGTTCAATTATCTGTTCTTCACCCGGGTAGAGAGTTACCACAATTCTGGCAAGCAAGCCCGCCATAGGTAACCATACCAGGGTATTAAGAACGTTGAAGGATGTATGAGCATTGGCTATCAGGCGTGTGACACTGCCGAACGGGGTTAGCCATACTACGATCCTGCTGAACACAGGGAGGAAAACAAGGCCGAGGACTGCCCCGAACACATTAAAGAGGACATGGGCAAGAGCGGTCCTCCTTGCAGACAGGCTTGCCCCCATACTGGCAAGGACTGCAGTGACACAGGTTCCTATATTATCGCCGAAGAGGATGGGTAAGGCTGTCTCGAATGTAATCAGCCCTTGAGATGCAGCAGCCATCAAGACTCCAATGGTCGCGCTTGAACTCTGAATGACAATCGTCATGACAATGCCTGCCAATACCCCGAGCAACGGACGCTTTCCCACTATCCCTACAAACCGAACCAATGACGGATTCGAGCTAAGCGGCTTCATAGCCTCAGTCATGACCATCATGCCGAGGAAAAGAATACCGAACCCCAGGATGATTTGGCCAAAGTATTTATGAGTTCTCCTTTTGCTGAATATGGAAATGATCGCACCCAATCCAATTGCCGGAAGGGCAAAATCCGATAGGCTAAAGGCTATTAGCTGAGCAGTCATGGTCGTCCCGATATTTGCGCCCATAATCACTCCGACGGCTTGCGTCAGGGTCATAAGGCCTGCGTTCACAAAGCCGACCAACATGACTGTAGTGGCAGCCGAACTCTGGATAATTCCGGTAACCAGAGCGCCTACCAAAACGCCCATCCATGTTTTGCTGGTCAGCGCCTTCAGAATTCCTCTGAGCTTGTCGCCTGCAGCCTTCTGCAATCCATTGCCCATCTGAACCATTCCATATAGAAAGAGGCCAAGACCACCTATGAGTCCGGCGATGGGAGTTATTGTCACGAGTGTGCCCCCTCATCCACGGTGTAGCAGTGATGTCAGCCTGTCATGCGACTGACCAGATAATCACTGCCATCCCTAAAATCCATGTATATACTGCAAATATCGTTAGCCTACGTCGCTTAACAACTGTTAGCACCAGACGTATCGCTAAGTAACCCGAAACAATGCTGGCAATAAACGCCAAAAGGATAGGAACCCTCGAGCCCGTAACGAATCCCAATGCGTCCACATCTCTTAGCTCCAGGAGCCCCGCTCCGAGAATCACCGGTATCGATAGAAGGAATGAGAAGCGAGCTGCATCTTCCTTAGAAAGCCCTACGAAAAGGCCGGTGCTTATCGTCGCGCCTGAACGCGAAAACCCGGGAGCGATGGCAAATCCTTGAGCTATGCCTATGCAAAGAGACTTCCATACCGTGAGGCCGGCAGGCTCGATGCGGCTCCTGGATGAGTATTCGCCGAGCCAAAGCACAGTTCCTGTAGCTACAAGGAAAACCCCCACAGCCAGTTTGGAAGAGAACAGCATGTACACCAGGGGTTTGAACACCATTCCCATAACTGCTGCAGGTACACTGGCAATAATAATGGAAACTGCAATTTTGCGATAGCCGTCTTTCATGATGGCAGATCTTATGGAAACGCCGCGGAAGACATCTACGATAATACCCACGGATGCGCATACCAAAGCCTTTACATCTTCCCGGAAAACCAGAAGGACCGATATTAGGGTGCCCAGGTGCACTAGAACATCGAAACTGAGTAATGCTTCCTCTACGTGGAGGAGCTCACGCACGATAACGAGATGTCCCGAGCTTGATACAGGAAGGAATTCCGTCAAACCTTGAACTACAGCGAGTAAGACTGCGCTTCTTATATCCATTTACGTCTTCCTTTCATAAAATTCACAAACTGCCCGCACCATGGGAATACCACCAAAATGGACATTAAGTTAAACAGAGTGTGTGCATTTGCCAACCTGTATCCGGGATCTGCCGGTGACAAAAGGCTAACCATCATTACAAAAGCATTGAAAACAGGGAGAACGGCAGCCACTCCTATTAAGTTGAATACGAGATGGAGCAGAGAAGTGAACCGGCCGGCAGACGATGCCCCGAGGCCTGCAATCAAGGTAGTCATGCACGTGCCGATATTACTTCCTAATGCCAAGGACACTGCTGATCTCAAGTCTACCAAACCTTCACGGACAAGTCCAACAAGTATTGCAGTGACGACAGTGGAACTCTGGATAATTCCGGTAAACACCGCACCTGCTAAAACGCCGAAAAGCGGAACCTGTCCAAATACGATCAAGGCATGAAGGATGTCAGGTACCTCAGCAAGCCATGCCAGCGCAGAACCGGTAACTTCAACTCCTTCAAGGATACACCCCAAGCCGAGAAATACGAGAGCCTCATCACTTCTTTGTCTCTGCCTCATCAAGACATACACGAGAATGCCGACAACCAACACCAAGGCCCCTGGAATCCCTACGCGGAAAGCCACGATGTATGCGGTCAGACACGTCCCAAGGTTTGCGCCCATTATTATGTAGAAGGCTTGGTAGATATCGATTACTCCTGAGTCTACCAGGCTGACGACAATGACTGTGATTGCGCTTGAGCTTTGGATTGCACAAGTCGCCACAATGCCTGTGATAACCACCGTAACCGGTTTTGGGTTAAGTGCTCTCAGGGCGTTCTCCACTCGGACGGCTATCTTCCGCTTGAGTCCTTTCCGGAGAAAGGCCATGCCTGAAAAGAAAAGCAGCATTCCACATAGCAGGCGACAGAGAGAAGCAACCATCTCACGTGGCTCCTTGTCCTCGCGATTATTTGACCGCTGTAGTCGATACTTCAGTCAAACAGGGCTTCGCTGTCAATATATGCTGGGAATACCATGCATATTATAGCATGGCAGTGGCCGAAGATGAAACCTGAAACAGGCGGATCTTCCTGCCGGGGGAAAACTGAGGGTTAAGGTAATGACGTGGATCCGTGCTTATTAGCCTTACTATTACCGCTTCTTCCAAGGACACAGGTTCAACTGTTAAGGTTACGCCCTCCAGTTGGATATCGATGAAGCTTCTTTGCCGATCCAAACCTTCTAAGACGGTTTCAATAGGAAGGACAGTGTAAAGGATCATTGCCGAGGGATGCCTCCGTCAACAGACATTTCAGGGAAAGAGCTGTCAGCTTTCGTCTTAACGCGCTTTTCCTGTATCAGTTTTTCAAGGACTCTCAGCGCATTACTGAGACCGCCTACTTCGTCAATCAAACCGAGCGTCACAGCGTCCACACCCACGAGCACAGTTCCGACGTCCCGGACCAATTCACCTGTGCGGAACATCAGTTCACGAAGCTTGTCCTGGGTGATTGTGGAGTGTTCCGAAACGAACTTAATCACCCTGTCTTGCATTTTCTCAAGATACTCATATGTTTGCGGGACACCGATAACGAGTCCGGAAAGGCGAAGCGGATGGATGGTTACAGTGGCAGTGGAAGCGATAAATCTGTACTTGCAGCTTACTGCGATCGGTAACGCAATAGAATGCCCGCCACCTAAGATCAATGACACGGATGGCTTTGACAGGGTATCGATCATTTCAGCGATGGCCAATCCTGCCTCTACGTCTCCTCCCACTGTGTTCAGGACTACAAGCAATCCTTCTACGGACGGGTTCTGCTCTACTGCCACCAGTTGCGGGATGACGTGCTCGTATTTGGTGGTCTTGTTTTGAGGAGGCAGAATAATATGGCCTTCGATCTGTCCGATTATACTCATTACGTGCACATTGCTTACAGGCTGAGGCGGTGTGCCGGTTTCCCCGAATGCGGTTATCGCCTGGGTCATAGCCTTCTCTTCCTGCGCCTCCGGCGAGGCCTCGGCTTCCATTCTCGGTTTTGCGCGCCTTTCCTTGGGAGTCTCAATTCCGGGTGTGCTAAGCTCCGGCCTGTTCCAGGCGGACCGGTAGAACATATCATTCGCCTCCGCTACGTCTGCATCAAGTGTGGATAAATTATGCGCTGCTAACTATTATGCTGACAGAAGCGGCAAATGATTCATAGTTCCATTCTGCTCCAAAGTCTGTCCCCGGCAACTCGAAGAACCCTTAATCCGGATGTCAGAACGACAGCGATGACAGACCCTGTTACGGCTTGCGCAACGAGGCCTGAGTATCCCCTCCGGAACAAGATGTAAACCAGGTATCCCATGAGAAACAAGAGTGCCATCCCGCCGAAGACACCAATAAGTGTATTGAGGTTGGACTTGATGGCTTTTTGCTGATCTGTCCAATCAAGCATCGGTCGTGCCATGTCCAATAGGACACCCCAGATACATAATGCATAAGAAGAAGCAATACCAAAGATTACCCCTACTATTAGGTTTGCCATGGGCAATCGGGCAATGTACTCAAAAACCGCCAACCCCGGAATTGCGCCGGCTACGATCATGATCTCAGATGCCAAGGCTTTTCCCATGGCTGCTGTACGCCCTGAAACGGGTTGAGATCTGAGAACCCATACGTTCGCCTTGCCTTCCCTTGAAAAGGGTGAAAAGGGAATTCCCGAGAACGCAGTGAGTAGAAAGAAATATGCCCCGACAAGAAGTGTTCCTATACTGCGAAATTCAGGCATATTCACGAGAGAGCTCCATAATCCCGAGATCTCCGGATCATTGACTACGAGCAATAATACCACGAACATTATGGGAAACATTAGGAAGCCGATGAATCCGTTGAGGACAAATACAGGAGTCCTCGAAAACAGCTTCATTTCCGCAACTGCCAAAGACAGTAAAGGAGTTCTCTTGGAGAATCGAATACTCTCCGGCTTTTCTCGAAAGGTGCGTCGCCTTGCTGTTGGAGCCTCAAACCCTGATAGAACCCCTTGGTAGAAAAATCGATTTCCTAAAGCCAGAAACAGGCCGAAGCTTAAAGCGCTTACACCGAGAAAGAGACAAAGGCTTGATAAGCCTTTAAAAGTACCTGCCTCGGAAATAGCCCAAGTAGCCCAGATGCTGGGAGGAAATTGCCTTCCCAAAATGGCGACCAGGCTATTGGCCTGAGAAAGCAACTGCATCATAAACTCTTGTTCCTCGCCGCGGGCGGGCAACTTCGTTTGGACATAGAACTGAACACCTACTATCAGGGCTACAAGGAGGAAACCCCCGATGACAGTCAGCATATCCTTACGCTTTGTAAAGCCTACGACTCTCATTAGAATAACAGCAAGCATCGAGGCGATGGCAATGGGGATTACGGGAAGTGTTAGAAATATGGTAATTGCGGAAAGTGTATAGCTGATAATCCCGACGTTCGCTCTCCTTCCATATGCTACGAAGATAGGAACGATAAACACCAAAAGTCCCAGGTATTCGTTGCTCAGAATGACAGCGAACTTGGAGGCCAGGACTTCCCAGGGCCGGAGAGGTAAAGGAATCAAACAAGGAAGGTCATTTGAGAAATAAAAGACTGCTATGACCAGGGCGATACCTAAGATCAACATGAGGAATTGAGCAGCCAGAATTCCGGTGGTCAAAGTAAGCGCTTCTTGATGTAGGAGAGACGCTTGGGAGTAAAGAGCGTCAGCCAGTTTGTAGACGCCAAAGGCCAAGACTGCAGCAGTCATTATGACAGACACGACAATGAGCACGCCTTCCCACAACCTTTGGCGTTTCTCGAGATAGTAATACCTGGAATGGGATACGGCGAAGTTCATATTAAGCTGTACCCATATCAACGATATGAGGCGGTGCTTCATGTTAATCCACCTGCTCAGGGAGGGTCAATTCGAGGAATATGTCCTCCAGGCTTTCGTCAGTTTCCGAACTGAGCTTACGGAGCTCATCCATGGAACCGCAGGCAATAAGCCTCCCCTTGTCAATAATACCTACTCTGTCACAGAGACGTTCCGCAACTTCAAGGATGTGGGTAGAAAAAAACACTGCATACCCTTGGTCACAGTGGTTGCGCATAAGGTCCTTGAAAAGCCGCGAAGATCTGGGATCAAGGCCTACCATGGGCTCATCAAGTATGAACAAAGGAGGATTGTGGAGCAAGGCTCCTGTCAGCGCCAGTTTCTGCTTCATGCCATGGGAGTAGCTTTGTATTATGTCATTTACCTCAGAGGTTAAATCAAACATTGAGAGCAGGTCTCTTACGCGCTTTGCCCTGTCAGCGGCGGACACACCATAGACATCTGCTACCAGATTCAGATATTCAAGCCCTGTCAGCCTGTTGTAGAGATTAGGGTCATCAGGTACAAAGCCGATGCTCCTCTTTGCTGACACCGGGTCTTTGACTACGTCATGGCTGTCTACGATAATTCGCCCGTCATCCGGCATGAGGAGCCCGACTATCATCTTGATTGTAGTGGTTTTGCCTGCCCCGTTAGGCCCGAGAAACCCAAAGATTTCTCCGGGCTTAACCTCAAGGCTCAGGCTGTCCACTGCCCTACTCGAGCTTCCTCTATAAGTCTTTGAGACACCTTCAAGTTTCAAGAGAGAAGCATTTCCGGCTTTTTCCACCTACTTCACCCCCATGATCTACACTTCCATTATCACAGGGAGTATCATAGGCCTTCTTCTGATCTTCTGGTAGAGGAATGCAGCAAGGGACTCCCTGATTTTGTTCTTGATTGAGTTCCATTCAGTGACCCCGCCGGAGATACACTTTGATATGACTTCACCGACTGAAGCTTCGGCTTCTTTAATAAGCGCTTCAGATTCTTTTACATACACAAATCCTCTGGAGACGATATCCGGCCCTGCAACGACCCTGCCGGACTGCTTATCTATGGTGACTACAACTACCATTATGCCGTCTTGAGCCAGTACTTTCCTGTCGCGGAGAACTACATTGCCCACATCTCCCACGCCAAGCCCGTCAACGAGGACTTGTCCCGCCTCTACCTTGCCTGCACGATGCGCACGGCCGGATGAGTCCAACTCAAGGACGTCGCCGTTTTCCAGGATGAACGTATTCTCGCTGGGTATTCCGACTTGCTCTGCAAGTTGTGCATGCTTAACAAGATGTCTGTACTCGCCGTGTACAGGGACAAAGTACTTGGGGCATGTCAGGTTGATCATGAGCTTAAGCTCTTCTTGACTTGCATGTCCTGAAGCATGCACACAAGAGAACTTATCATATATTACATCAGCGCCCTGCCGGAAAAGATGGTTAATAGTCCTCCCGATGTCCTTCTCATTACCGGGTATGGGCGATGCAGATATGATAATGGTGTCCCCCGGACGAATGCCGACCTTTTTGTGGGTAGCCATTGCCATGCGAGTCAGAGCTGACATTGGCTCTCCCTGAGTACCGGTGGTAATAATAGTCAGCCTATCAGCACGCGCCTTGTCCACGTCTTCAGTAGGTATAAGCATCTCATCGGGTATATCCAGATAACCGAGGTTAGATGCGATTTCCACCGTGTTTTCCAGGCTTCTCCCAATAATGGCAATTTTGCGGCCGAACTTCCATGAAGCATCGATCACTTGCTGAATCCTGTAGATATTCGACGCGAACGTAGCCACGATGATTCGCTGTTCAGCCCTGCTGAATTGCTCTTCAAAAGCTTCGCTCACATCCCTTTCGGACATGGTGTACCCAGGGCGTTCCGCGTTTGTCGAGTCGGACAATAGGCACAACACGCCCCTTAGCCCAAGCTCTGCAAATTTGCGAAAATCAGGCGTTTCCGTGAAAATTGGCGTCTGATCAAACTTGAAATCCGCTGTATGCACAATAATGCCTACAGGCGTGGAGATCGCAAGAGCAACAACGTCAGCGATACTATGGCTTACACGGACGAATTCGACGGTAAAGGGGCCGATATCAACTTTGTCACCTGCTTGAACACATCTTAGAGAAGCTTCAGATAGCAACCGGTGTTCACGAAGTTTTCCTTCAACAAGGCCGAGAGTCAGTTTCGTTCCATAGATCACAGAGTCGATCTCTTTTAGGACGTAAGGCAGAGCGCCTATATGGTCCTCATGCCCGTGGGTCAATATGAGTCCGCGGATTCTGTCCTTGTTTTCCTTCAGATATGTGATATCCGGTATGACAAAGTCAATACCAAGCATTTCCTCTTCGGGGAACGCCAAGCCTGCATCGATTACCAAGATCTCACCGTCATATTCAATTACAGTCATGTTCTTGCCTATTTCACCAACCCCGCCCAGGGGGATAATAGACAGCTTCTTACCTATGTTATTATTCTTACTCACGTATTACACATCACCATCTTTCTATATTATTGACCTATGTACCAGAACCCCCTGCACGGCAGCAGGGGGTGTCAAGGCTACTACAATACAACAATTTATATTATCACACAAATAGCGATATCTCAACACTAAAATGAACTTTCCGGCCGGATCCCGCTATTGGGATATCAAGCCCATGTCTGACAGGGCTTTCCTGACAATAGCGGTTTCCGCATCTCCTGCTTCAACCAGAGGAGGCCTCACTCCTCCGACATCGAATCCTTTCAGCCTAAGAGCAGCCTTCACAGGAATAGGATTGGTAGTGACAAACAATGCCTTGAACAAAGGGAATAATTTGCAATTGAGCTCTCGTGCCATTGCCACATTGCCTTCTTGGAATGCGTGAATCATCTGCTTAATCTCTTTACCCGCCACGTGTGAGGCTACACTTATGATGCCTTCGCCCCCCACAGCCATAATAGGCAGAGTCAGGGAATCATCACCACTGTAAATCTTGAATGAAGAAGGTGTGCGTTGGCGTATGTCTGTGACCTGGTCCAGGTTACCGCTGGCTTCCTTCACACCTACGATATTCTCAATTCGGGACAGCGTCTCAATTGTGGCAGGGGTCATATTGATGCCGGTTCTGCCCGGAATATTGTAGACAATAATCGGCAGCCCGGCAGAGTCTGCAATTGCCTTAAAATGAGTGATGAGCCCCTCTTGAGGAGGTTTGTTGTAGTACGGCACTACAAGCATAATGCCGTGTACGCCTACCTCTTCGGCAGCACGGGTCAATTCAATGCTGGATGCAGTTGAGTTACCGCCTGTTCCTGCAACAACCTTTGCGTCATTTCCTACCGCATCGACAACAGTCCGAAAGAGATCCAGTTTCTCCTTGAAAGATAATGTAGGAGATTCGCCTGTCGTGCCTGCCACCACAATACTGTCAGAGCCTGTTCTTACCAGCAATTCAGCGAGTTCGCCGGCTCTGTCGAAATCGACCTCGAGGCCGGGCTTGAAAGGAGTCACCATTGCAGTCATGACTTTGCCAAAATCAACCATGTCAGGATCCCTCCAAATCAGGTGTTATTGTTCAATCAGCCGATGCGCCTAATCCAAATGCAGTGTGGAGTCCTCGGGCTGCTTTCAGTATATCGTCCTGCATTACAAGACACGATATGCTTGCATGGGAGTCGGATGTTTGAAAAATCTTCACACCCGCATCTCCCAGAGCTTCCACTACTTCCGCCATGACTCCGGGAACCCCTCTCATCCCTGCTCCCACCACAGATACTTTGGCGCATCCCGGGGTGATTCTTATCTCCTCTTGTCTCAGCCCCAAAGATTCCAGCACCCCGAGGGCTTTGTCGACTACACTTTCACTTATCGTAAAGCATATGGTCTCGGGAAGCACGGTTATTAGGTCTACGCTTATCTTTGCGCATGCCAGGGCCCTGAATACTTTGCCCAAGAAGCCTGCCTCATTAACATCGCGTTCCCGATCCAATCTCACCTGAGTAATACCGGTAAGGTGAGCGACTCCCCTTGCGACTCTGTCTGATTTGATGACAGTCTTCTTTGAGATCATACTGCTTTCACACACAAGAGTGCCCGGCGCATCAGACAAGGTATTCTTGATCCTTATAGGAATTCCGCCTTCCATGGCAATCTCCACTGCCCTTGGATGGACAACCTTGGCTCCGAGGTGAGCCATTTCCACGATTTCGGAATAGGACACAACTGTGAGTGGCTTTGCATCAGGCACCATTTTGGGGTCAGCGGTCATGACGCCTTCTACATCTGTATATATCTCCACTGATTCAGCGCCGAGAGCCACACCGAGAGCTGCAGCGGTCGTGTCACTGCCTCCCCGCCCCAAAGTAGTGACTTCGCCGTTTTTGCTAATGCCTTGAAACCCTGCGACCACTACTACCTTTCCTTCATTGAGGCAATCCATGACGCGCCCGGGATGTACTTCGAGTATTCTTGTGTTGCCGAAACTCTCATCAGTTATGATGCCTGCTTGCCCTCCTGTCAAACCTACAGCTTGGCATCCCATTCCTCTCAGCGTTTCGGTCATGACCACTGCGGAAATTATCTCCCCGCATGACATAACCAAGTCTTGCTCTCTGGGATCTGCATCTTCATGTATGCCTTTTATGAGTTCCAGCAGAGTGTCAGTGGCATACGGTTCTCCTTTCCGGCCCATTGCAGACACTACAACAACAGGCGAATATCCATCGGCTTGAGCTTCTATGACCTTTCGGGCTGCTTTCTCTCGTTTCAGAGGAGTAGCCACAGATGTTCCTCCGAATTTTTGGATTATGATTTTCATTTTCCTCACCTCGCAAGACATCCAAGCTCCAAAGCCTTTTCTCCGATTTCAACTGCATTAAGCGCTGCTCCTTTACGAAGTTGATCACCTACGACCCACAGGTTCAGTCCGCTGGGAATAGAATTGTCTTCGCGTACCCGCCCCACTTGAACAAGATCTGTGCCCGAGACTGAGAAAGGCATTGGGTATAACATCTCACCCGGGTCGTCTATCACCTGAATCCCGGGGGCTTTCGAAAGAATCTCCAATGCCTGTTCCCGAGTGAGTTTCAGGCGAGTTTCAAGATTCAACGATATGGAGTGAGATCTCTCTACCGGAACGCGTACAGTGGTAGCAGTGATTCCAAACTCGCGTCCCATAATCTTGGCGGTCTCATGAACAGTCTTCCATTCTTCCTTTGTGTACATCATGTCCTGGAACACATCCACTTGCGGGATTACGTTGAATGCAATCTGATAGTGCTTTGGAGCTGATGCAAAGGGAAGGATTTCAGGCTTGACGGCTTCCCCTGCAAGATATGCCTTGGACTCGCGGAATAAAGCATCCATAGCCTTCACTCCGGCACCGGATACAGCTTGATATGTGGATACCACCGCCCGCTTGATGACTGCGGCGTCGTCAATGGGTTTCAGCGCCATTACCATAATGGTTGTGGTGCAGTTGGGGTTAGCAATGATTCCTTTGTGTTTCAGGATATCTTCCGGGTTGACTTGAGGAACCACCAGCGGCACTTCCGGTTCCATACGAAATGCGCTGCTGTTATCAATCACCAGGGCGCCATTTTTGACTGCGCCTTGCGCAAACTCTCGGGAAACGGAAGCTCCGGCCGCGAAGAACACGATATCATGCCCGGCAATGGCGCCTTCCGAAACCTCCTCTACCCGTAGAACTTCACCTCCAAAGTCTACCTGCTTACCTTTTGACCTGGATGACGCAAGAAGGGTAAGCTTACCAACGGGAAAGTCCCTTTCGGATAGAATCTTTAGGAGCTCCTGTCCGACAACTCCTGTGGCACCTACTACAGCTACTCTATGTCTTCTCATTCTTCTCCCCTCGCTATGCCGTTTATGCTAAGTATTTTTATGTTAGCATATATCTCCTATGATTTCCTGTCAACAAGGATTGGTTGCAACTGTTTCCCGTCAAGTGCACAAATCACCGTGTCTACAAGCAGTCGCATATCACTTATGAGAGAACAAGGTTTCGCAAGCGGCGCATCTTGTCCGAAGGGAATCATGTATATATGCTTAGTGCTCAAGAGGGCTCCCAGATTCTTAGCGTTTGCCGATAGGCCGTCGTTTGTGGAAATACCGATAATGACAGGCCTCAAATTGCGCATGGTGGACTTGGCGGCCATCAGGACAGGGCCGTCCGTAATACCATACGCCAGTTTGGCCAGAGTATTTCCGGTGCATGGCGCAATCACCAATGCATCCAGGATCTTCTGAGGCCCCAGGGGCTCCACTTCGACAATGGTCAGAATCGGTTCCTTACCTGTTATGCGTTCAAGTGCGCATGCTATGTCCGCTGCCTTTCCATACTTTGTGTTTTGAGTTGCAACTTTTTCAGAGAGTATGGGATACACAACTGCGCCCTCTCTAACGAGCTTCTCGATTTCCGGGAAGACTTGGGGAATAGTGCAGAACGAGCCTGTTATGGCAATGCCAATCGTCTTGCCAGCAAGCCTCATGGGCTCCACCTCCACCTAATGCTAGGTAGCCTGCCGGTCAAGAGAGGCGACTGAGTTCCCGCCTTATGAGTTGAGGGACGGAATCAGCAAGGATTTTGCCTGCAGTCTTTGGAGCAACTTTCCCGGGTAGTCCCAGGGCGAGAATAGCCTTAATGCCTAACCGCGATGCTGCCTCAAAATCAGTTCCTCCCGGCGCGGAAGCTAAGTCCACTATGAGAGAATCGGGCCGCATGCACTTGAGGATGTTTTCAGTCAAGACTATTGCAGGAACTGTGTTGAAGACTGCGTCTGCATCTCTTAAAGCTGCGGCAAGCGACGAGATATGCAGGGTCGAGGCGCCCATCTCATCAGCCCTCGCAAGCTGCGGGAGACTTCTGGCACACACGACAGTATTAGCGCACAAAGAAAGCAGAACGCGTGCCATGGTTTCTCCGACTCGTCCAAACCCAACTACAACGGCATTACATCCATGGATTGTAATGGGCATTTCTTCCATGGCTATTTGAAGTGCCCCTTCCGCCGTAGGTATGGAGTTACGGATGGCAATCTCATCGTCCTCGGTAACTTCTACAAGGTTTACATTATGCTTTGAAGCAAATTCCCGAAGCCTTGGCCTTGCAGCTCCGACCAGAAGAGGCACCCCTGGTGGAATGAGTTCAAGGACTTCCTCAGTGAGTGCAATATTGAATTCAGGGTCCAGAGTCCTCACCTTGCCTCCGACATCCAGGCCACCCATTCCTACGACAATTGCAGAAGCTCCAACAATCCCCTGGAATACACTGTTTTCCCTGGTAGTCCCTTCAAGCTCATCGAGGGGTGGGTATCCTACTACTCTCACTTGGGCCCCTTCAGCAAGGAATCTTTGAATCAGTTCAATTTCGCGGAAATCCCCTCCGAGCACACATATGACCAGTCCCTTGAGGCCCTCTGTCATACCGGTCCCTCCCCTGACCCCACATGACTATGGATAATATATGATTTCTTCGGGGAGGCGGTGCTTGTTCTTTCCTTTTCCGGTTAAAGCTTATTCAGATGTCAAGCAAGACATCAAGGCCGAAAACTGCATGATCAAGCTTCATTACTTCTCTTACCGCTATGACCACACCGGGCAGGAAAGACTCCCTTGAAAGAGAATCATGGCGTATTGTCAGAGTCTCTCCGGGCCTACCGAAGATAACCTCATGGTGAGCTACCAGGCCGGGCAATCTGACACTATGTATTCGGGTGACACCTACCTCCTCGCCTCTTGCGGGTTGAGATTCGAGGCTTACTGCTATCTCCTCCCGTGCTGTAGGATGCGAGTGCCTCATGAACTCAGCGGTCTTAAGAGCTGTTCCTGAAGGGGCGTCCACTTTCTTATCATGGTGCATCTCAATAATCTCGGCACTTGCAAAGTGCCTGGAAGCTATTTCCGCAAACTTCATAAGGAGTACGGCTCCAATGGCAAAATTGGGGGCGACCACAGCCCCTATCTTGTTTGTCTGGCACAAGCTTCTGATTTCATCAAAGTGAACTGCCGAAAGGCCTGTGGTTCCCACAACACATCTGACTCCGTTCTCCAGAGCTATTCTCACATTATCCATAACGCTTGCAGGGTGTGTAAAATCCACCAGTACATTTGGATGAGTCTTTGCCATCAAGGCAGGAAGGTCTGTTGTTACCTTGAATCGACACTCAGCCTCGCCTGTGCCAAAGGTAATATTCTGCATCTTCAAATCTACGCCCCCGACCAATTGTATGTCAGATTCATGTGCGAGGGCTGATGCGACCTGTCTTCCCATACGTCCTGCCATACCTGTTATGATTGTCCTGATTTTCATTGATAACAACCCCCTATTCGGCCTATGCCCATCACAATTCATTTATCCTTCCGGCTTCGAATTCCTGCTATCCCTAAGGGTAACGAAGAGCTAAGGCACGTTTCTCAGAATTTCGCCTGAGCGCAATATAAAAAACCGCCGCAGGCAGTTCTCATCCGGACACCATCCCGCAGCGGTTATGTTCATTGACACTACATTAAAGTCAGTGAATCTCAATGTCAGATGCGCCGAACTTGCCGTACACGTCTCTGACGTCATCTACCTGATCGTCATTGGCTTTTACTATAGCCAAGACCTTTCCCTCTTTGACCTTGCTTTCATAGAACTTGCTGCGATCTTCCGGAATCCCCAGATCCACAAGGCTGCCCACAAGTCCGCCTGCCACTGCTCCTGTTAGTCCTGCAGCTATGGGTCCGATGGCGACAATTGGGCCTATTCCGGGTATGGCAAGAGCGCCTAATCCCGCAAGCACTCCCGCAGTGCCTCCGATTGCACCTCCGGTGACTGTCCCACCGGACACGTCTGTGCCTCGGCCCATTCTGAGCCCGCCTTCACCGCGATCACCGCCACGTCCCTTATCTTCTTTGGCAACTATGGATACCTTGTCGTTACCGAAACCCTTCTTCTTCAACTCGTGAACGGCCCTCTCCGCCTCATCGCGCATACCAAATGTGCCTATGATATTTGCCATCTATCTTGCCTCCTCCTTCTTAGTAGGGTTCGGCTTTAGTTTGACATAATAATCAGCCTCATATGCGCCATTCAGCCTCTCTTTTAGGCGGAGGTATTCAGCGACCAGCTCATCAAGGCGTTCACTGATATCATAAGTCTCAGCGCTGTCAAGTGCCCCTTGATGCCGGACTATTGTCAGGTGCAACTCTCTACGCAAATCTTCAATGGCTATCCGAAGTGTCTGCAGTCTGTTCCCTAAGTCTTGTGCCATTTAGGTCCCTCCGAATAAGGATCAAGTCATTGACAAGGCTGATGTTTTTGCCGGTTTTCCGATTGTCCTGGGCAACCCTGCACAGTACGTACACTTTCCAGAACCGGCGATTACTCATTGAGGAGACCGTTGATGCCTCCCATATTATGTCACCGCAGTTCGCCTGAATCGCAGAAATCGGTTGCCGTCTTCGACGAAACCGGCGATTACCGGAGAAGTCCGACGGTCTCATGGTGATCTACTTAGACATACTTCGTTTCTCATCGACACGCACATAAGAATTCGCCCATCCAAGTCTGAATCCTCTTTTCTTTCGCTACCTATTGACAAGGTTTTGCACCACATTCAACCTTAGTATCCTTAACTTACATAGAGGAACTGTCTCATGCGCATGGAACTGGCAATTACCACTTATGTGCGTCCTGGGACGTCCGGCAAGGAGGAGAGCCCGAATCTTGGATCCAAAGATTGCCGCAACAGTCTTGACTATTCTACTCTATGTTTTCTCAGCAAACAATCCTAAGCCTGAGAACGTTGTCACACCTTCGCCGGTAGGTGCATATGAGGTGACTGCCACGAAACAAGCGGAAAGCAAGAAACCCATACGTGCCACAGACCACGTTCCGGCTTCTGTCAAGGAGCTTGCCAGGGTTCGTAAAGGGCCGGGGACAGAGTACCCGACTTTGCAGAAACTGCCCGCCGGTGCCCGAGTCACTGTCATTGCCTCGCTTGATGATTGGCATCAGGTCAGGCTCTCCGACGGGAAAATCGGTTGGATTGCCGAGTTTCTCGTTGAAGGCAGCGATCTGGCTTCCATGAACCGGGTTGATGCAAACAAGCCTCTGCCGGGTAGTGTCGGAAAATCACCTGAAATACGAACCGGCAAACGTAGAATAGTGGGATACTATACAGAGGATTACCACGGCGACCCAACGTCATACGGGTCTCTTCTTCCTAACAAAGGCTTTCTTGACTGTATAGCCATTTTTTCCCATCCGGTGACTCAAGACGGCAGAGTATCAGGGGAGACCAGCGAAAGAGCGATAAAAGTGGCCAAGTCAGGAGACATTCAGACTCTGGCCCTTGTACATAACCTGGTGCAGGGAGGGTTTGACAACAGGCGCGCTCATGCGTTGCTTCAGAGCTATAATTCGCGGGCAAAGGCAATCTCGGACATTATCGGGATCTTGGAAAACCAGGGCTACAATGGGGTTAACATAGATCTTGAGAACGTGAATCCCCGAGACCGCGACAACCTTACAGCTTTCATGAATGAACTTCGTGCCCGTCTGAAGCCCCGTGGATACCTGGTGACTATGTCCGTGCCGGCTAAGACTCAAGACCATGCAGGGCAAGCATGGGTAGGCGCCTTTGATTACTACGCCCTGGGAAAGGCTTGCGATTATCTGATGCTGATGACGTATGATGAACACTCTCAAGTCAGCGGGCCCGGTCCTGTAGCCTCCCTACCTTGGGTAGAGAAGGTAATCAAGTATGCGATAACCCAGATACCAAAGGATAAAGTGCTAATGGGAGTGCCTGCTTACGGTTATGATTGGAACCTCTCCACGAAAAGGACGGTAGCGCTTTCATATACCCAAGTAATGAACCGCGCAAATCGCATGGGAATCGACCCGTCTTGGGATTCCAACGCAAAGTCGCCGTTTTTCAAGTATGTGGAGAACGGTGCACACCACGAAGTATGGTTCGAGTCTCCACACAGTCTGAAGCCTAAACTTGCGCTGGTGGAGAAATATGATATAGGTGGCATAGCCATCTGGAAGCTGGGATATGAAGACAGCCAATACTGGAAGACTATTGCCGATGCTTTGGACAAGTAGCCCTATTCAGACTCAAGCAAATCTGATATCGTAAGAAACCCGTAGCCCGCCTTCCTTGAAGCGTCCACTATTGTAGGGAGAGCTTCAAGAAAAGACAGGGTTGGATGGGCCAAGATGATAGCTCCCGGCGCAATTTTCGGTATGACCCGGCCGGATATCTTCTTCGGATCTTGAGTGTTCCAGTCGAGTGTGTCAATAGTCCACATAACTGTCGTGTATCCCAGGGATGCACCTGCGGATACTACTGTCTGATTGCATTCGCCGTAAGGAGGAGAGAAGAGCCGGCTTGGCGTAACTCCTAAGCTGATAAGGAGCTTGTCATTGTCTGAAATCAGTTTCCGTATTGTGGATTCATTCATCTTCTCGACATGAACATGCCGGTATCCGTGGTTTGCCACTTCATGTCCTTCTTTGCTGAGAAGCTTTACCATGTCAGGGAATTTCTCAGCCCACTCGCCGTCGATAAAGAACGTCACTTTCATATTGTGTTCACGCAGGATCTCAAGTAAGCGAGGTAGATGCTCCTCGCCCCAGGCTAGGTTAACCGCCATTGCCATAGCCTGCCTTTCTGTATTAACACGGTAGACAGGGTCGAAGTGACGCGCAGTCACAGCAGGGGCAATTGTGATTCGTGCCGGTTCCACCACCTCTCCCGGCTTCGCTTTCATGACTCGGTTTACAGTCAGATCTACGTCAATATCCAATCCAGGCTCTTCCGGGATTAATTCGCCTGTCTCTTTGAACAACATAGCGTCTTTTGCTGCGGTTCGCTCTTGTTCCGCCATGGCTTCTGCAACTCTTCTCACCTCATTAGGCAGGTATCCGGAGACTATTCGCGTTTCCAGGGCAACTCCGGGTTTTGCCCCGTAAACCATACGCCTGATATCATCCAGAGAAGAGACAAGGATCACTGTAAACACAAAGATTAGAACGGCAAATGCCATAACAAGCGTCATTTGCCTTGTAATCACAATTGCAGTGAGACGGCCTTCACGCATGGGAGCCAGTCTGCTCTTGCGTTTCATCTGTTAGGCTCCTCCTTTCGCCTCTGCCTGCTGACGGCATATGTATTGGTCTCATTTCACCTGTATGAGGGTGTATGTAATAATCGCCTTTAAGTAGGAGTTGGCTCAAAGGGACTATTTCGTATTCTTGTTCTTTAATAGCTTCAATGATTTGTGGTACGGCTTCCGGAGTGTTTCGCCCTGTCACGTGAAATCTTATGATAGCGCCGGATTTGAGCTTTCCCAAGATCCTCTTCAACATGTCGTCTGAGGACGTGCCGCGCCAATCCAGTGAATCTATGCTCCAAATCACTGTTTCGTACCCCAGCTCCTTGGAGACTTCAATGACTTTATTGCTGTACTCGCCGTAAGGAGGCCTGAAGACCTTGGGCGTTTGGCCGGTGGCTTTCTCAATGTACTTGTGAGCCTTCTCCAACTCGCGTTTGAGATCAGTCTTTGGTAAAGAGTTGGGATGAGGTGCGGAGTAGGTATAATTGCCAAGCTCGTGGTTGCTCTCACTGATGCCTTTTACCGAATCTTCGTGTCTCTCCATCCATTCTCCTGATAGAAAGAAGGTTGCTGTAACATTATGTGCTTCTAAGGCTTCCAAGATTTCGCATGTCATATCCTTCCCGGACGCACCTTCGAATGTCAGACTCACCCAAGGTTCCGGTGTCAACACGGAATAGACAGGAATAAGCCTGCCGGATACGGTGGAAACAACCGCTCTTGCTGCCGTGAATAATGCTATTTGAGAAGTGTCAACAATGATGAGCAGGGTTATAAGTATAAGAATCAGCCGGCTCCAATTCCGTCCGATGACGATTAGCATCCGAGGAGTCCTCCTTGAACGGAAAGCATTTCCCATAGTACTTATGCAGGATCCGGAGATCGAATGCAGGTGTTTACAAAAGTGGCCAGGCACTGTGTGCCTGGCTACTTTGCGAAATAGTGATTTCCAATTACAGTGGTGACTGCCCTTGAAAAGATCCAGTAGGATGTCACGCGGGCGGGGTTATAGAAATACAAGGCGCCATAGGTGGGGTCACGGCCTGACATTGCTTCTCCTGCGGCTCTATACGAATCCGGGTCAGGTGCGCTGTTGATCTGGCCGTCGTAGACCGATGTGAATGCCCAGTCCTGATAAATGACACCCGAGACAGTCGAAGGAAAGAGAGGGCTGTAGACCCTGTTCATAACTACAGCGCCAACCGCGACTTTGCCGATATAGGGTTCGCCTCTAGCTTCACCTGATATTACCCGAGCAAGCAGTTCATAGTCAGATTGCCCTGCGCTTGCAATGTCCGTCTCCGTATCTTGAAAACCTACGCATAACACCATAATCGGTGCCAGGACACAACTGAGTAGAATTAACCAAGCTTTTCGGTATCTCATGGTTTCGCCCCCCTTTATGGAACAAATACATATGGTTTTTAAAAGGCGAACTCATGAGCGGATTATAGCACGGGGATCCAAGGTGGACAACTGGAACATGCTGCTAAGAGAGGGCTAAGCCTCACCGGCCGGCCAGCCATCTGTGGATAGACTCCGCTGTCTGACTGCTGCTTTCGACAGTCAGATTCACATCGGGAAGAGATGACAAAAAGGCTCGTCCGTACCATTTCCCTATCAAGCGATTGTCTAACACTACGACTACGCCTCGATCTTCACTGCTTCTTATCAGGCGCCCGAAACCCTGCCGAAACCTGATTACCGCCGAAGGAAGGGCATAAGATGTGAAGCCGTTAATGCCCTGCGCTCTGAGAGCTTCTATTCTTGCTTCATAGACAGGGTTGGTAGGGACTTGAAACGGGAGTCTTACAAGGATTACGCATGAGAGCGCATCACCCGGCACATCGACTCCCTGCCAGAAGCTATCGGCTCCGAGGAGTGCGCCCGGTTCCTCACGAAAAGACGTAAGCATGCGATGGCGAGGCATTGTGCCCTGCCTGAATACTCGGATCCCGGATTGTTCTAAACTCGGACGAATCATCTCCTCAACCGCATCCAGCATGGCATAGGCTGTAAACAGCACAAATGCCCGGCCTTGAGAAGCTTGGACAACACCTGAAATCACCCTTGCCGCCTCTTCTATGAACGCCGGGTCGCGGGGATCTGGCAAGTCTTCGGGGACTATGAGCAATGCCTGATTTGGGAAGTCGAAAGGCGAATCGAAGATGAATTCTAAAGGTGGATCAAGTTGCTCATCAAGTCCTACCAGGCGCTTAAAGAATTGGAAATCTCCTCCCACAGTCATTGTGGCGGAAGTCAGGATCGCCGATTCGACCATGCCGAACAAGTGCTCTCGCAAGTAAGGCGCTACATTGAGGGGTGTCGCGTTAAGCTGAGTATTAGAAGGATCGCCTGTACCCCAGTAAACAAATTCACTATCTTCCATGAATACTATGAAGCCAAGAGCATTGATTTCCGAAGACAGCCTGCCTACCACTCCTTGGATGTCCGCGCGTAGAGACTTGAGGTCGTTATTGGAATCCTCTTCAATCATGTCAAGAAGTCCCAGGATTTGATTTAGATCATTCTTCAACTCCTGCCCTCTGACTATCGTATTCTCTGCCTCAGGTAGGATTACGTCCCGCCATTCCGTCAATTCCGTTATATCTTTCTTCAGCCTAACAGCATTGTTTCCTCCGCGGTGTTTCGCTCCCGCAATTCTTAGAAATTCGCCGAGAGACCGAAAGAAAGAAGCAGAAGCCTCATAGCTTCTCCTCGTAGCCTCTATTGAAGAGTCAATGTAAGATATGATCTTCCGGACAACACTGTCTTTGACGTCAGTTGTTGCAGTAAACACCATTGATCTCAGATTAAACAGCAAGCCTCCTCTGCCGCGGCGAACGCCTTCAAAATTAACCAGCTCGTTATGGGCTCTATACATGTTCAGTAGGCTTGTTCCATATCCCAGATGCTCTTCAGCCACATCAGGGATATTGTGAGCCTCGTCCAAAATGAGATATTCATATTCAGGAAGGACTCGACTACCGGGATTGTCAGGCATTATCATTCTGAGGGCAAGGTCAGAAAACAGGAGATGATGATTGGTAACCAAAATATCAGCATCCTCCATCTCAGAACGTGCTTTCACAAAATAGCACTTCTTGCCCCACGGGCATCGCGTTCTTAGACAAGACATGGAATCTGACGAGACGCGATTCCAGATCTCAACCGGCACTTCCAGGTGAAAATCAGATCTCGAGCCGGTTGTGACAAGGGACAGTGCGCTGATAAACTCGGTAAGCGCCGGCCGCAGATCATCATTTGCCTCGTCTTCCATTTCACTTGAAAGCATTGCAAGCTTCCTAAGGCAGACGTAGTTCGGCCTTCCTTTTACCAGGCAATACCGGAATCCTACATCCAGGGAGCTTGCAAGGGAAGGGAGGTCTTTATGAATAAGCTGTTCTTGAAGGTTAATGGTATTAGTAGAAATAACCACTTTTTTGCCGGTGTTGGAAGCCCATAAGATAGCAGGAACAAGATAAGCAATGGATTTGCCGGTTCCTGTACCGCTTTCCACAAGAGCATGGCGTGATGTAAAGAAGCTCCGCAGCACTCCAAATGCCATTTCCCGTTGGGATTCCCGAAATTCGTATCCAGGCAGTGTTTTTGCCAAAGGGCCTTCAGGCCCGAATACCGCCTGGATCTTGTCTTGCATTTGCTCCTGGGTGAGTCCCGCCAATTACCATATCACCGCCTCTTGGGCTAAACGCCTGATAGCAGCGAGATTTCTCCTGTCATCTTCAAGGCTTTCTTTCGGCGTTTCCAAAACGAAAGGCAGACTTCTAAGCCGGCAGTTTCCGAGTATGACTCGAAACCCTTCCTCCCCTATCATGCCTTTGCCAATATCTGCATGGCGGTCAAGACGGGAACCGAGCGCGCCCACTGAGTCATTGCCATGGACAACTGCAATGCAGGACATTCCCAGGATTGCATCGATTTGCTCTAAAACCCCGGCAAGGCCTTCTCTGGTTGCCATGTCATAGCCGGCTGCGAACATGTGGCATGTGTCCAGACAGATTCCCAGAGGCGCCTCTTCTGCCATATCCATTATCGCTCTCTGGTGCTCAAACGTCCACCCGACTTCAGTCCCTGCTCCTGACACCATCTCAAGAAGGAGAAGCAATCCGTCGTTCCGGGTCAATTCGGTCATATCGCATGCCTTCGTAATTGCATCTGCGATTCTCCGAGTGCCTTCTTCTATGCCTGAGCCCAGGTGATTGCCGGGGTGAAACACCAGATAATCCGCGCCAAGAGAACGACAACGGGTGATTTCTTCAGCAAGGGCACGTGTTGATAATGCGTGAGTCTCTTCTTTTGGGGAAGCCAGGTTAAGGAGATACGGAGCGTGGATAACCAGTGGCCTTATATGTTCTTCGCAAAGGCCGCGCCTAAAATCCAAAGCCTCATCTTCATCTATTACAGAATGCCTGAGACTCCTGGGACTTCCTGAGAACATCTGAATAGTGTCACAGCCCAGGCTGATTGCATCTTGTAAAGCCTTGTTAAGGCCGCCCGCCTTGCTTACGTGCACTCCGAATTTCATCATACGTCCCCTCCTGTCCAGGTATTCGATGTGAGACATGAGTTTCCTGCACTCGTTTGCACCTCCTATGAATGTTGACTGCGTCCTAGTCTGTCAATGAAGCGGAGGATTGAGTTTCCATCAATGACCTTGGAGAGAGAGCGGCGTTCGGAGTAGATATGCACGCTTATGAGAGATAGAAGCACAAAAACCCTGGTGAACGACGACAGGCTGACTGCAACCCAATAACCCAATGCTGCTCCCAATGGATTTGCGCCTGCGTCCCCCATCATACATTGTTCTCTCAACTCATCACTGAGCCCTGCCAGCACGGCACCGGCGAGCCCCACGGGAACCGGTGCAGCAGGGGATCGAGAGTCATACGCGATGAGCAATACCAAAATAATGAAAAACGCCTTTACTGAACGTCCCGGCCTAAGGTCCAGGAGATTCATGAAGTTGGCTGCCAGGCTTATCAAAGTGGCATCAAAGATAAGGGTAAAAAGATTGTGAATACCTGCTGCTGACAAAGTGACTGAGACTGCCGCAAGCAACCATATGGCCACAGCTTTGATTATCCCTGTTGTGATTCTCTTCTCCTTCAAAAAAGCCTTTATGTGGCCTGCAATGCCTCTTGAAACATGGGATCCGTAAACATCATCAACAAGGCCCACAAAGGATGAGCCGACTGTCAGCATAAGACAGGAAAGATTCATCCGGGCCTCCTGGGCAGTTATTCCATTTCCGATCTCGGTAATCATAACTGCCCAGAAGGCTGCAATGACAAAGATTACCCCTTCCGAGGTTGGAATCAGCTTGCCCGCATAGTTGCGTCGAACCAGTCCGGAATCGCCTAACAGCCGTCGGGTTGGCCTTTTGATGAGTGAGGCAAGGAAGACTGCGATAATGCCACATGAAAGCAAGTCCGTGAGAATCGCTCCTATATCCTATGTCAAAGCCCGGTTTCATCCTGCCGGTTAACGCACCTGGCAGCGATAGCCCTGGCAATCTGTAAGAACTGGCGTGACCTGTGGGAAAACCCTGCCAGGTTCCATCCTGTGACTCTGTGTGTCATATCACAGTCGACCTCAATGACCCGGAAGCCCTTACGCAATGCGTCAATAGTAAGGCCTACTTCCACTCCGAAGCCGTGGGCAAAAGGCATCAGGTTGACGAGAGTCAGGCGTCTTGCGGCCCGCTGTCCTGAGAGAATCGCGCTTAACTCACTCTTGCAAAGCTGCTTCACGCCCCAGTAGGCTGTTAGTTTGACGATACCCAAACCTCTCCGCGGCAGGTGATTTGACTCCGGAAAGCGTGCGATTGCCATGTCCGCTTTGTCAGTTGCAATAGGTTCAATTAGCCTGGGAATCTCCAGTGCAGTCTCACCTATATCAGCATCCAAAAATACCACGATATCTCCTCTGCACTTCAGTGTCCCTTGCATGAGCGCAGCGCCCTTCCCCGCTCTCCTCGGCATTCGAACCACTCTTGCCCCGGCGGCTTGCGCCAGCTTGCAAGTATCGTCTTTGCAACAGTCATCAACAACGATCACCTCGCACATCCCGGACAATGCCTGCATCGAAGCTTTTACTGTTGACGCTATTTTCTTCCTTTCGTTATGCGCAGGGATTACTACGGAAATCATGACACGCACACCGCAAACATATCAGTTCCCGTCAATAATGACGGCAAGCTGCTCAATTAGGGAAAGACGCCCCATCGGGGTATCCACATGTTCTATTGTGGGAACGCCCAAAAGCCGGTATTCACTCATGAAAGAGAACTTGACGTTTCCGGATTCTATGATGACAGCAGGCATATCAAGGCGTTGAAATGCCTTAATAAGTGGGATATCGGTATGGAGGGGCGCATGCGCCGGGTCTTCGCTGCCTCCGGCGATTATCACTGCATCACACTTTGCCGTATCATAAGGGTCTATCTGTAGATACTCAGAATAGAGGAGTGCGTCAATTACATGGGAATCTTGAGAGTCCTCGGAAGTAACCAGCGCGGCAACGGAATCAGCAAGTCTCTGCCCTACTGTGCCCGGGGAAGGCTTGCCGAGGCCGTACAGCGCACCAAGTCTTCCGGCATCTTCAGCACTGACCGGTTCCAATCTCTTTCTAATGTAGACTATCCGGCTGATTGATGCGCCTGCGTCTTTAAGTGCGGCTGTTATCATCCGGGTCTC
Source organism: Bacillota bacterium (assembly GCA_033809295.1). Taxonomy (GTDB): domain Bacteria; phylum Bacillota; class SHA-98; order UBA4971; family UBA4971; genus UBA4971. The sequence continues at coordinate 9,131 of JAPXLY010000003.1, read as the reverse complement.
ATCATAGGACAGGCCTTGTGCAGGTACCACCAGGGCTACGCATTTCTTTGCCAACTTATCGAAAATGAGCTTCGGAAGGGCCATTTCTCCGAACGCCATTGAATCTTCCAGTAAGGATTCTGCAGCAACAAGCCTTGCGTACAGGGCTTCACGGTCTTTTCTAATCAACGTGAATTCTGATTCAATTCCGTCAATGAGTAATTGCTGGTGTCTGATTAGGGTGTCGTCTTTTACTATGATGCTTCCCAAAAAGATCCCCACGCCTAGGGCAAGAAATATCGCTACAGTCGAAGTAATGTGATATCTGAGACTTATCATTCCCTGGATGTTCTCCTTGTGACTCTTGCTGTCAAATAGGCCATGTTGCAAGTTTCAATTGCATGATAATGAGCCTTAGGAACTGACGTAAAGCCTGGGAGGCTGCCACACTTGTAGAGAGCGGTATAAGGCCGGCCAAAGCTACCTTGGCGATGTCTTTACCTTGTGCGCTGCCCTTATAGAGCTTACTGATTCCCTTCGCATCAATGAGGACTGACCCCACTTTCAAGCGTGTCAAAAATGTACTTGACATTCCCCGGCGGCCCTTATCAAGAAAATCTTCGACTGAAGAATGGCTCCCCACAATGACAATAAGCTCAGCGCCTTTTTCGTAGGCGATTAGAAGCGCCAGGTCTTCGCTGAGCCCCGGCACCCGGCACTCCACTGCCTCAACGCCCAACAGCTTCAACCTCTCCCGCCCCGGAGAGCGCCCGTTGGGATAGACATGTACCACAAGCTCAGAGCCGCGTTTGAGTGCCCGGTCACTTGCGCTGTCCATATCACCTACGATAATGTGGGGTGGAATGCCGAAACGCAGCAGGGTGTCTGCAGCTCCATCCACGGCAATGACAACAGGCCTTATCTCGTGGATGTAGGGTATGATAGTCCTTAGATCGTCGTGGTATCCCCGCCCCCTCGCCACAACAAGGACATGCCTCCCGGCAATTCTTGTGCGAAGTTCGGGGAAAGCGATGTCTCTTAAGATTAGGGATCTTTCTTTCCTGGCGTGTTCAATAGTGTTGAGGACAAATGCGTCAACCCGGTCAGCCAGACATGCTCTGGCTTCTTTCAATCGCTCCAGTGCTTCGGCTTTACCGAGGATTGTCCCTTTGCAGATTACTTTTCCGTTCTTTTTCAACGTGTTGCCCAAGATCTCCACGCTCTCCCCATCCCTGACTTCTTCCATCACCTTCGGTCCTACGCAATCTAATAAACGAATCCCGGCATCGCACAAGTGAAGCGGGCCGGGATTGTAATACTTGCCTGTAATAGAGGATTTGACATTCACGACTCCCCTGACCTTTGCCAGGATCAGCGCGTCACACGCTACCTCGTCAATGTCTTCATGATCCAGAATGACTATTTCCCCTCGACAGACACGGGAGATGAGGTTTTTCGTTCTCCTGTCCAGTCTCGCTACGCCCTTGACCTTCATGCAGTCACCCTTTGAAAGACCCGGTAATGCCAAACCTCGGCTGCTGCCTCCAAGTTGCCTCCCAGTTAGTAGTATGCATTACCTCAGGCTTTCTCATTCCGGCACGTATCCGGATTGGAATTTGGGTAATTCACATAGATTTGGGGACGTAAGGAAACTCAAGGGCAAAAGAAACTTGAGACCTCACAGACAGGAACCTAACTCGCTCGAATGTCGAGGCGGATCTTATCTGCTATCCTGGCAATAAAGGCCGAGTTTGTGGGTTTCCCCTTCTCACTGCTGACCGTGTATCCGAATACGCCGTTTAAGAGCTCGATATTACCTCTGGTCCAGGCGATTTCTATCGCATGTCTGATAGCCCGTTCCACTCTGGCTGCGGTAGTATCAAACGTGTCAGCCACACGCGGGTATAATTCCTTGGTTACGCTGTTCAGGAGTGTCGCTTCGCCGATTACAAGGATAATCGCTTCTCTGAGGTATGTGTAACCCCTGATGTTTGCAGGGATCCCCATGTCATGGATTAATCTGGTGACCTCTGAATGAAGGTCTCTTGACGGAGGAGAATAGTCTATATGTTTTCCCTTGATTATCTGATGTGATGACATTACTTGGCGTATCCTTTCTGCCAATGTTTCAATGTCAAACGGCTTTATTACGTAGTAATCGGCTCCTACGTCAGTTAACTGTTGCACAATACGCTCCTGGCTCAGGGCAGTGAGGATCACGAATCTGGGCCTATGGTTTAGCCTCTGTTCAGATAAGCGCTCGAGCACGCCCATTCCGTCTAAGTGAGGCATGATAATATCCAAAACTACAACATCAGGTTCCAGCTCCGATATCTTCTTTAGGGCCTCAATCCCATCATATGCAACTCCGACCACGGACATGTCTGATTGTGAGTCGAGGAATCCTGTCAAAACCTCACACAAATCATGGTTATCATCGACTATGAGAACACGTGTGACGCCTTGTCCCATGATACCACCCCAATCCATGCTCCTTGGGTCAGGGATCCCAGCGACTTCCCTGACGCAGTATGAATTCGCCATCTCATAGTGAACTCCTTCCGAATAGTCTAAAATCACATAATGGTCACAACTGAATTTATAGTGGGACTATCATGACAATGACTCGGACATACTCAAGGATTTATCTCCGGGCTGCATGAAACCTGCATCCCGAACCAGCCATTCAGCCAGCACGCCGTATCCTCTTGTTTGATCTGAGACAAAGACATGGGTCAATACACCTACCAGTTTGTTGTTTTGAATGATAGGACTGCCTGACATTCCTTGTACTATTCCGCCGGTAGCTGACAGTAAGCGTGGGTCGGAGATACGAACCACCAGTCCTTTGATTTGGGGGCCGGTTTGTCGTGTTACGCGCTGAATCTCGACGTCAAACCGTTCTATCATGTCCTCTTGCAAGACTGTATAGAGGAAGGCACGGCCCGGCACGACTTCGTCTGCAAGCGCCACGGGAATCGGTTCCGGGAAATGGGGATTGAGAGGCATGGTGTTGAGCCTCCCGAAGATGCCGAATTTGGTGTTGCGATCTATGGTTCCGATTACATCCTCTTCCCCGCTGAAACTGCCGATCTTCTCTCCCGGCCGGCCTCGAGTGCCTTGATGAATACCGAGGATTTGAGCAGCAACTATCATGCCGCTGGCTACATCCATGTCCTTGTTGGTAGACGTGTCTGTAATCACGTGTCCCAGTGCACAGTAGACACCTGAGTCCGGATGATAGAATGATAGTGTGCCGACACCTGCTGCATTCTCCCGAACCCATATGCCCAGCTTGTAAGAAGCAACCCTTTCACCTGTAGGCATACGGGCTTCATCAGATAGCCTTTCGTTAGAGACTGCAACAGGCTTCAATCGCACCGTGATTCTCTTGGAATTGCGCATGATAGTGATTTCCGCCTGTGCGCCCCTTCTGCCGATGTCTTCTATGGCAAGCTCTATTTGTGACTTGCTGTTGACAGTCTCTCCGTTAATGCGAGTAATGACATCCCCTACTTGAATACCGGCTTCACGTGCAGGATAGTACGAGCGCCCGTCAGACCCAACCAGAGGATAGTGTCCTATCACTACGACACCCCTTGAAGGCAGCAGAACTCCAATTGATTGGCCCCCGGGAAAAACGCGGATATCCGGCACGACGCTGACGACCATTCGCTTGATGGGAATAAGATCCCAGAGACGCACTTCCAGACTACTTTCCCCTTGGCTAAGGGGAACAAGCTTCACTCCGCCTTCGGAAGGCAAAAGTTCCAAACCTGAAGCAGTCCGGCGTAAATCAAGGGGTCGGCCTAACTGAACTTCCCTGACGGTTCCTTCTATAAGCGTAATCCTGCTCGGTATTCCGCCAACAGTGAGAGAATAGGCAGCCAGGCATACTAATGCAAGCACTGTAAGCCTCTGGATAAGTTGAACTCTGAAACCCGGTCTGTTTTTGTCCGGTGGCGGATGCCGTTCCAAGCCTCGTCTACCCCCAACACAACATGAATGAAAGTAAGTAATGTCGTTCCTACACAGCATCAAGGAGGCTGCTGTCCGCGCCTCCTTAACTCATAGGTCATAAGTTCCGACATTACCCTGCCCGCAATCGTTGTTTTTATGCCGTTCAAAGTTTTCATGTGGTGTCGGTGGTTGCAAGCTATGACAAGTTTAGTTATGTATCAAGCGAGCTATGAAGAAACCGTCAATTTCGTGTATGTGAGGATAAGTGTTCACGAAGGGTTTTCCTTGTTCGGGAAAAGCGGTTCTGAATCCGGCAGGAAGATAAGGTTCGGCACGGTCTTTGGAAAACTCAGGGTGTTCCGAGAGAAAACGAGATATCAATTCCGCGTTCTCTTCCGGTTCAATACTGCAGGTACTGTATACCAGAGCTCCACCGGGTTTTACCAGACAGGCCGCAGATTCCAGGAGCTCTCTCTGGAGCGCGACAAGGCCTCTTAGATCCTCGTCCGTTCTTTGCCACCTAAGATCCGCCCTTCGTCTAAGAACGCCTGTCCCTGAACATGGAGCGTCCAGGAGGACTTTGTCAAACTTCATTGTCCGAATATCATCAGGCAACCGGCGGCTATCACAAAGTATCGGCATGACTGAGGTTATTGCCAAGTGTTGTAAATTTTGGCGAATTAGATCCAATCTATGCTCATGCACATCGCATGCGATAACCTGACCCGTATCTCCCATAAGTTGAGCTATGTGAGTAGCCTTACCGCCGGGAGCCGCTGCTAAATCCATCACATTTTCATTGGGTTCCGGTGAAAGCACATAACTTACTAACATAGAAGCGATATCCTGGGCCATGAACATGCCGCCCAAATGCAACTCATGACTGAATAAATCTCCGGTGTTCCGGATCTCGATTGCCTCATCAACCAAATGAGACGGAATCGCCTCAAAACCTTCATGGCCAAGTCTGAGAATCAGGTCCCATCTTGCAATCTTCAGAGTATTGGTTCTGATGGTGAGCGGAGGCTCTTCGTTATTAGCCTGGCAGAGCCTTTCTGTTTCCTCCGGTCCGAGTCTCTTAATCCATCTTGACACTAACCATTCAGGATGCGAATGCTTCAGTGATATGTACGAGACAGGGTCTTTTGCAAAATCCGGAAACCGGATTGCGCCGGGATTTCGGAGTGCGGATCTGAGAACCGCGTTCACAAATCCCGCGCTGCCGGGGTGGGCATGCTTTCTTGCCAGGGCAACGCATTCATAGACCACTGCATGCTTTGGAATCTCATCCAAGTAATGAATCTGATATATGCCAAGCCTGAGCGTGTTTCGTGTAACGGGATCCATCTTCCGGACACGTCTTGTCGAAAAGGTGTCAATGATGTGGTCAACAGTCTTTCTATGCTTCGTGACACCGAAAATCAGTTGTGTACAAAAGGCGCGATCTCGCATAGCGAGATCGCCGGAGTGGAGGATACGGTCCCGTGCCTGCCGGGCATAAGCGTTTTTTCTATCAATTTCCATTAACGCTAGGAGCGCAGCTTCTCTGGCACTCTCAGGGCCTGCCATTAATATGCCTCCTAAGATCAATCCACTCTAGTCTCGTCTGCTTCCCCGCAATATCAGCAGCCTGAATAGTTGAGTCAACGCCACGGCAGTTGCAGCCAGGTATGTCATGCCTGCTGCAGACAGCACTTCCTTGGCGTGAGGAAGCTCTTCACGGGTAACATACCCACCTTGTGCAAGTAAGACAAGGGCCCGTCTGCTGGCGTCGTACTCAACCGGAAGCGTCACAATGGAAAATGCAACCGCTGCTACGAAAAGCCATATCCCTACTGTCATCAGCCAACTTAAGCCTGCTTCAGCAAAAAGTAGCCCTATCAAGAACAAAGGAAAAGCGAGCCTGGAACCGAACGACGCCACAGGAACAAGGCTGGATCTTACTGCAAGCGGTACATAGTTCTCATCGTGCTGAATGGCATGGCCGGCTTCATGCGCTGCTACTCCGAGAGCAGCCAATGAATCGCTTGCATACACCTCACGAGACAACCTCAGGATCTTGACGCGCGGGTCGTAGTGATCCTGAAGGGTTCCGGAAATCTGTTGGACTTGCACATGGCTTAGCCCGCTTCTGTCAAGTATGTCTCTGGCTACTTCCGCGCCTGTGGCTCCACTTGTTGCCCGTACTCTTGAGTACGAGTTAAATGCCCTTTGCACTCGCGCTTGTGCCCACATGGCGAACAAGAGCGCAGGCAATATTAAGAAATATGTCGGGTCGTAATAAAACATCGGCAAATCCCTCCTTTATGTGCCACAATATCCAATGAGCCAAAATCGCGCCCTAAGTACCTAAAACGTCACCTGCCTGTACAGGGTTCCCACATAGATAATCCCCTATCGCCAAGCGCTTACTCCCTTCACGCTGGACTTCCTCAATAGAGTAAAACCCTTCACCTGTTGCCACAATAAGGTTTTGAGGGCTCGAACGGCATATCTTGCCAGGCAACACCGGGGTACCACACAAGGTTTCGTTTTCATCCGGTACAACTTTGCCGGCAAATATCTTAAATCTCTTACCCTGAAGATAAGTGAATGCTCCCGGACGCGGATTGCCTGCTCTAACCAGGTTATGTATAACACGGGCCGGTTTGCGCCAGTCTATCAGAAACTCGTCATGTGCCAGCTTAGGGGCGTATGTCGCTAAGCTTTCGTCTTGCGGGATCCGTGGAGCGACACCTGCCTCTATGAGCTGCAGTGTCCTCGCGAGTAAAGCGGAGCCGCGAGCTGCCAGCTTTTGACTCAATTCTCCACAGGTCATATCTTCCGGGATTTCCATTTTCTCCTGCAAGATCATGTCCCCGGTATCCCAGCCTTCCGCCATATACATTGTGGTGACGCCTGTGACTTCTTCTCCGGCCATAATCGCGCGTTCAACGGGGGCGGCTCCCCTGTACTTCGGCAGTAAAGAAGCATGAACATTGATACATCCTTTGGGAGGAATACCAAGGATGTCTTTGGGGATCAGCAGTCCGTATGCGACGACTACGATGACGTCAGGCCTTATTGCTTCAATAATGCCGAGGATTTCCTGTCCTCTTAGGGTGTTCGGAGTGTAGACCGGGATTTGTCGCTCTTCCGCCGATATCCTTACAGGAGTAGGAAGATATCGTCTGCCTCTTGATCGTGGACGGTCCGGTTGAGTAAAGACACAAGCCACGTGATGCGGTGAAGACAAGAGGACTTCAAGATGAGGCACGGCAAATTCCGGACTTCCCATGAAGATCAATTTCATGCTTCGTCTTCTGCCTGTTCTTCTGCTACATTCCTGGCCTTGTCAATGAAAAGAATGCCGTCCAGATGATCGATTTCGTGCTGCAGCGCCCTTGCAAGAAGCCCTTCCGCTTCGAGCCTCTCACGGTTCACGCCATTTTCAGCCATCCCCTCGATCACTATCTTTTCCCACCTTGTCACTTCTCCGGTCAGCCCGGGGACTGACAGGCAACCTTCTCTCAGAACGGCTTCCTCGCCGTCATGTTTGACTATGCGGGGGTTGAATAGTTTTATAGGGCCTTCTCCTACGTCAAGGACAACAATCCGCACAGGAATTCCCACTTGATTAGCTGCAAGTCCTACCCCATCAGCCGCGTACATAGTATCCAGCATGTTGTCGGCAAGGGCCAGCATCTCTTTGGTGATTTTTTTTACAGGAAGCGCCCGCATTCTTAGAACGGGATCGCCGTGTTTTCTGACTTCCAGGATCAATATGCCGCCTCCCTTATCAGATATCAAAGCATACTCTCAGGGTCAACATCTACTTGGACCATTATATCATAGGACGGCAGAGGACAGGCGTTTAGCATCTCTTCAATGAGCTTGACATGGCCTTCGGATTCTATCCCGGGATCAACCTTTAATAGTATTTGCCATCTATGCATCCCTTTTACTCTTGCCAGCGCACAGGGTGCCGGCCCAAGGATTCTGGTTCTCTTCCACCGATTCGAGGACTTAATCTGTGCCCCGAGTGCCCTGACAAGGCAGAAGGAGTGCCTTTCAACGACGGGAAGGCTCTTGCCGCTTACAACAATCAGTATAAGACGGGAGAAAGGCGGATATTGACCTTCGTTGCGGCAAGCGATTTCTTCGTTGTAGAAACCTCTGTAGTCATGGGCTTTACCGAGTTCAATAGCGTAATGCTCCGGTGAATATGTCTGCACTATGACATGGCCGCCCTTGTCCCCTCTACCTGCCCTGCCTGCAACCTGGGTAAGTAGTTGGAACGTACGTTCCCCTGCCTTATAATCCGGGAGATTGAGACACGTATCAGCGCTTACCACACCAACCAAGGTTACATTGGGAAAATCAAGTCCTTTTGCCACCATTTGTGTCCCGATGAGTATGTCATACTCTCCTCTTCGGAACTTATTGACGATTGTTTCATGGGCGCCTTTCCGCCTGGTCGTGTCTGTGTCCATCCGTATAGTACGAGCATCAGGGAATAGCCGCGCAACTTCTCCTTCGATTTTTTGCGTGCCTGCTCCGAAGTACTTGATATAGCGCCCTTTGCAGTTGGGACAGACTGAAGGAACGGGCTCCTCGTAATCGCAGTAGTGACATCTTATGTTACTGCCTGCTGCATGGTATGTAAGAGCCACGTCACATTCCGGACACCTCATGGAATGGCCGCATTCCCTACACAGTACGAATGTAGAGTATCCACGTCTATTAAGGAACAGAATCATTTGCTCTCCTCTTTCCAACCTATCGGATATCGCCTGAGAGAGAGAGCGCGAGAACATGCTTCTATTCCCTTCTGCCAGCTCTTCCCGCATATCCACCACTTCAACGGTGGGCATTCCCCACATCTCAACCCTATGAGGAAGCTCAAGAAGAGTGTAGTCTCCGCGCAGGGCTTTGTGGTATGATTCCACTGAAGGGGTTGCAGAGCCCAGAACGCACACTGCCTTGGATATCCTGGCTCTTTCACATGCTACATCACGTGCGTGGTACCTGGGAGACTCTTCTTGCTTGTAAGAATTCTCATGTTCTTCATCAACGACAATGAGGCCTAGATCCTGAACAGGTGCAAAGACTGCCGAACGCGCACCTACCACTATCCTTGCGTCGCCTCGTCCCGCCCTCCGCCATTCGTCATAGCGTTCCCCCTGGGATAGTCTGCTGTGGAGAACAGCCAC
>JAPXLY010000002.1:0-58337 GCA_033809295.1 Bacillota bacterium | reverse complement strand
CAAACTCTCCAGATAAAATCTAAAGGGTGTTAACCCTAACTCATGCTATTTTGCACAAGCTTTATCTAGCTCCAAAATCTACCTCAATCTTGCGCATGCTCCACTGTTTAGTTTTCAAGGAACAATCCCCGGGCAAAGCCCGTGGTCAATTGGTTTTCTCTCAATGAAAGCCGCCTGTTTCAAGCGGCGAAGTCTAATATAGCAGCTTGCGCCTGGCATTGCAACTGTTAACTTTTGCGAATACCTCCACATATCGGCATATTCCCCGATATTTCGCTATGTCTCTCGCAATATTGTAGTAATGCTCATGAAATCACTTGATTACCGCTTACGTCACAGAAACCACCGGATTACCCATTGGTTTTTGCGACTTTCACACCATACTAAGTATATGCATTGAGGTGTTAAATGAATCTTTCTTACAGCTTTCTTGTTGCGTCTTATTTTGCCATTATCGATTCATCGGTATTCTCAAGATATCTTAATCCGACTCTCATAGGAAGCTATCTAGTCAGCGTCCACCCGGCCCTTGCAGAAAGCCACCCGGTCAATCTCCGTCCGTTGCTTACATGTGCTTCAAGACAAGGCTTTTGAGAGCGATGAGTAGGACTACGCCTGGAATCCCCAGTGTACCTGAGATAAAGGCCGTAACAGGATTAATAGCAACAGAGAATCCGAATCTGCTTCCGAGGATATTTGTAATCCAGAGAAGGGCTCCTCCCAAGAGGATACCGGTAAGCAACTTCATCGCATATTGCAGAGGAACATATAGAATGTAAGCCAGGACATATACCATGAACAAACCGAAGGTGTACACCATTATGAGCGGCGTATCCACGGCCTCACCCCCTGAGGCAAGTTTTTATGGACATTCCTACAGTCTATATATGTCACTATGTGCTTGTATATGCTGATGTCACATGTTTTTGCCCACAGATCCTATAAAGGGGTCGACCCTCGACCGCATTCTTAGATTCTGTCTTAGATTCTGTGCCGGATGTTCGATAACATGTCCAGAAGCGAACTTTGGACTTGCAGTAATTCGACCACACCAACTGGCTCAAGTGTGCGAAATTCGATCACCGTGCCTAGGGAATTCAGGCCTTTTCAGCCGATTCTCCAAAATATGGTGTACATTTTGCCGCTGCGGGAGTTTTTCTGGAAACCGTGTTCTATTTTCGAACACGGTTCTGCAATGTGTGATCGCCAACCGGACACCTTTCATACGAAAGTGAGGTATAGTGCTTGCGAGCCTTGTCAAGAAGATACATGTACTTTCTCTCAGCCGCGTGAAGTGAATAAACAGCATAATCCACAAGATCCGGTTCAGACACCTCATGGAAGTACTCAACAGCAGACAGCCATTCCTGTTTGGCGATTTGTGCGGCTTCATAGTTAGAGAGTTCTCCGTTTCGAACATGCCCCTCCCTGTTTCGCGCTGCACGAAAGGCCCCACGTATCCCTTGGAATGCAGTGTTCAGCAGGGTGTCAACTGTTCTCTCCCAACGAATCCCGAATATTGCCTTAGCCCCGAATAACTCAGAGACCTGCTCACATGTACCGTTTACCATACTGTCGTCTGCAGTGCTTCGCGCCCGGTCAAATATCCCCTGCCTGCAAGAACGTGACATCGCCTGGTCCCCGGCGCCGGATTCCTTCGAGGTTCGCCTATGCGCGCCTGCCACCATACTGTCCTCCCAATAATGAGTTAATACAGTCAAGGTACAGTATGTGCGAGGGGAGGAATATTATACCTCCCTGCGCCCCTCAAGCGCCCTTGCAAGCGTCACCTCGTCGGCATATTCCAGGTCGCCCCCGACAGGAAGCCCATGAGCAATCCTGGTCACCTTAACACCTATGGGTTTGATAAGCTTCGCCAGGTACATGGATGTCGCTTCACCCTCAATATTTGGATCTGTTGCGAGAATAACCTCTCTTACAGTGTGGTTCTTCAGACGCTCCAACAGCTCCTTGACACTGATGTCGTCAGGCCCTATACCGTCCATAGGCGAGATTGCGCCACCTAAAACATGATATAACCCATGGAATTCACCGGTTCGCTCCAGAGCCATCACATCTTTGGACTCCTCCACAACGGCAATCAATGTCTTGTCGCGTTGATTGTCTGTGCAGATAGAACATGGATCCTGTTCAGTGATGTTCCCACACACCGAGCAAGGCACAATCTTGTCCTTAGCGTCGATTAATGCTTCTGCGAGCCTGGCCACGTTCTCCCTGGGAGTCTTCAGTATGTGGAACGCCAGGCGCTGCGCAGTCTTCGGCCCTATACTCGGTAAGCGCATAAGCTGTTCAATAAGGTTAGCCATAGGCTCTGCATAGCGAGACATAACTTCCTCTCTCCTTATCACCCGGACACGGAACCCATAAAGGGCCTATCTTGGCTAAAACATCGGAGGCAGCCCGGGAATGTTAAGTCCGCCTGTGACCCTTCCCATCTCTTTGGATACCATATCCTGGCACTTGCGAAGCGCATCATTGACAGCAGCGATAATAAGATCCTGTAGCATTTCCACGTCATCCGGGTCCACAGCCTCAGGCGCTATTTGCACTGCCAGTATTTCTTGATGGCCGTTAACAGTGACCTTTACTACGCCGCCACCTGCTGTCCCTTCCGCAGTCTTCTCTTTCAATTCTTCCTGGATACGCGCCAGGTCCGCTTGCATTTTCTGGACTTGTTTCATCATTCTACCCATGTTGTTTGCCATACGCCCGCCTCCTGGATGTCTTCACTCATTCATACGTCGATCTTGAACACCCGACCCTTAAACATTGAAAGGGCAGTCTTTACAGTAGGATGCTCCCTGACCGCTTCTCTGGTCCGTCTAAGGTTCTCCGCCAATTCTTCCTCATGGCTTTCAGGGCCGGACCCATTGTCTCCTGGGACGACACCCTGCTCCGGTTCTTGGAAACCTTCGTCTTTGATATCACCTATGATTTCCTGTGAGTATTCTGTATCTGCAGGAGGACTTGCCAAGGATGTCTCTTCTTCCTTGGGCAAGTCATCACCGGGTTCCAATTGAAACTCGACATTGTTTGGCTCCTTAGTCAGAACGAAACTGATGGCAAACTTAACTCCAAAGACCTTTTCGAGAGCATTCTGTATGCTTTTCTTCCGCCGCCGCTCAGAAGCCAGCTCTTTTCTTACATCATCATGGAACGATATTACTAGTTCATTCTCCTTATTAAGTTCCACCGGGATTCCGTCTTCACAATACAGGGTTTTCTCAATACCCTGCTTCAATGCTTCTATTACCCGATTCCAGTTGGCCTGTATCTGCTCAAGACTTACACGAATCACGGTCCTGGCAGAACCATCGGCGGCAAAGTCAATTGCTGTCGGGTCACTTGCTACCGGATCGGTTGTTGATGGGGCACCCACAGCCGGGATGCCTGCGGTTGGGCCTGCTACGGTTGGATCGGCTGCGGTTGGGCCTGCTGCTGTTGGGCCTGCCGTTGACTTGCTATGCGATGCCCTTGCTTGACTGTCCTCGGCAAGCGAAGGGTTCAAATGCACCAGCTTAATCGTGATTACCTCTGCCGTGAGTTGAGGTGATGCAGAGTATTTCATTTCAGCGTCTGCATCACTTAGGATGTCTATTGCCTCAAGGACTAACGCGCCGGGGATGGCCTCAGCCTGCCTCTTCAAATCATCAACAGAGGTTTCAGGAACATCAATCAAGTCCGGCTCAAATCCGCATGTCTGCAAAACCAGCAGGTTCCTGAAATGCTCAAGCACGTCCCTGAGGAACATGGCAGGATCATGTCCCGAATCAATAAGCTCCCTTAAGAGGGTGAGAGCACCTGCCAAGTCCCCTCGGATCATTGCGTCACAAAACTCAACTACATTGCGGAATCCTGCAACTCCAAGAGCAGCCACAGCGTGCTCATAAGTAATACTCCCTCCGGTATATGCAGCGCACTGTTCAAGGAGCCCGAGAGCGTCCCTGGCAGCACCCTGCGCCCCGATGGCGATAAGCCTCACCGCGTCTTTGTCAAGCTCAATCCCCTCAGCCTCTGCGACCCGCAAGACTTGTCCGGAAAGTTCGCTCACAGTGAGACGCCTAAAATCAAACCTTTGGCACCTGGACAGGATCGTAGGAAGCACTCTATGAGGTTCAGTTGTCGCAAGAATAAACACTACGCGCTGGGGAGGCTCTTCCAAGGTCTTCAATAAGGCATTGAAGGCTTCCTGGGTCAGCATGTGGACCTCATCAATAATGTAGACCTTGTATCTCTCTTCCACAGGAGCGAATTTGACCTTTTCCCGAAGATCGCGGATTTCGTCTATCCCACGATTGGACGCAGCGTCAATCTCTATAACGTCCATGGAGCGGCCTTCTTGAATCCTGATACACGCTTCACACCGGCCACAAGGATCAGGTGTCGGGCCCGCCCCACAGTTCAAGGCCTTTGCCAGCACCTTCGCGACTGTAGTCTTGCCTGTCCCTCGCGGGCCACAGAAAAGGTATGCATGGGACGTGCGGCCTGCTGCTATAGCATTACGCAGAGTGCGCGTGACATGATCCTGTCCCACGACTTCGGTGAATGTCTGCGGTCTGAAGCGGCGATACAGCGAGACATATGTCACTTATGGTTCCCCCTTACCCCGACGTATGGACTTCTGGCTCCACCTTTCAATTCCTGCAGGGGACACTGCCATGGCTCGTAAATTCAGTTCAGCAAGAACCTATTATGTCCCAAACATGAAGCAGGAGAAGAAAAAACCGGCCTCTGCAGTTCCAGGACAGGGCCGGTCAAGTAATGGTCGTGCACCCACCTTCGAACGCCCTCCCCAGGCGGTAACCTGCCAGCCTGCTCCGGCCAGGCGCCCCTGCGGCACACAGAACATTCCGCTTACCGCTGCTACCTCCCGGTCCTGACGGGGTTCACAGACTTCTGTTGCGCAGGACCCAGTCTTCTTCGCCACTTAACAGGGCCAGGCCCCACGAAGGGTCGGCCTCGGGCGGGAATTCAACCCCGCTATAGCGGGTTGCGGGTTCAGGGCACCGCTACCTCCCCGTCTAGCACGACCAAACCTTCACAAAGGAAACAGACTTAGAAAAATATGGCGGAGAGGGCGGGATTCGAACCCGCGAGACAGAGAGCTTCTGCCTACCCACTTTCCAGGCGGGCGCCTTCAACCAACTCAGCCACCTCTCCGCAAAAAGTCAATGGTGGCGGAGAGAGTGAGATTCGAACTCACGGGGCAGGGGCTACCCGCCCACTCGCTTTCGAGGCGAGCGCTTTCGACCACTCAGCCATCTCTCCGCTTGGTCTACATTTCGTCTGTAGCACTTATTCAGTTTCGACCCTGATTTCCCTTGCCTGACACAGCCCTAACCGGTCCGGGCTAAGTCAGTCATCACGTAACTCCGAGAAAAACTGCTTAAGGATGGCAGAACACTCATCCTGGAGGATTCCGCCGGTTACAGCCACCCTATGGTTTAAGGCCTCATGTTCCGCCAAGTTCATGATTGACCCTACAGCCCCTGACTTAGGATCCGGCGCCCCGTATACCAGACGCGTAACCCTTGCCAGCACCAGAGCGCCGGCGCACATAGAACACGGTTCCAATGTCACATAGAGAGTTGCGCCTACAAGACGCCATGAACGCAGTTTGGCTGAAGCCTCTCTTATTGCCAGCATCTCTGCGTGAGCAGTGGGATCCTGCAATTCCTCTCTACGGTTGTGTGCCCTGGCAATCACCTGTCCGTCAAGGGTAAGGACAGCGCCTACAGGAACTTCACCCTTCAGGTACGCCTTCTTCGCTTCCAGAAGGGCTCTGTGCATGAACGTTTCATCATTCATGTTTTGCTCATACAACATAGTTCTTAACATCCCCCGCCGATTCGCTTTGCTTATCAACGAGGATTCCTTACCGAAAGCCTATGCCACGTTCGTTCTTATAATAACATTACAAAGAGTTCGGGGCAAGACCTGCTGGACTTCGCCGTGAAGCTTGACTTTGCTCCCGGAAAGAATGTCCGGCGAAGGCCATGAGCCTGCCTGAGGCATGGCGCAGAATCAGGGCAAATTGCATCCCAATTAAACCCGAGCATCATAACATACCTGAACACCCAGACGTGCCTGCACATACACATAGTCCTGGGATAAAAACAAAACTGGTAGCCCCGAGACGAATCGAACGTCCGACACGCGGTTTAGGAAACCGCTGCTCTATCCACTGAGCTACGGGGCCACCAAGACTTAAGCAAAAATATTAGCTTAACTATTATATAGCATAATGCGCATCCTCTGTCAATCCGGTTTACAGCCGGTTTACCGCCTGTTTACCGCCGGTTTGTCCGCCGGTTTGCAACCCGAGGGCTTTCAGGTGATTCCCAATGTGCCTCCTGAGGAACTCACTATAAAGCGTCTCATTCTCATAGAGACATCTGTAGATCCTGTCGCGAAAACGATATGCTCCTGACTCATCCTTTTCCTGGAGGATTAAGCCATAGGTGATGTGAATCAATTGTCTGGCATCGTCATGGTTCATTAATCCGTCGAGTTCATCGTCTCTCAGGGAAACCACATCTGGAATTCTGCCGGTATCCAATGTAACATGATAGTAACGCCTTGCCTCAGAGAGATGCTCCAGGGCAAACACATGCAACTCCCGATAAAGCCCCGGGTCTCTGTGGATGATTACCCTGACGGCTTCAAGCCAGTTTGTGCCTGCAGTCTTCACATGGACATGTCCCCGGGTTTCTTCGCCGATAATCGGGAACACACTGAACTTATCACTGCCTGAGTGGACACTCAGCTTGTAGCGGAAGTGTGATGCGATTGCCTGATGCGCCTGGAGTTCTCTCCGGAACTGCGAAAGATCGCCAATGTAATCTATACCCTTTTGGAATTCACCGCAAAAACGCGGAGCGACGCTGTATAAGTCTACACCTGCCTCCCTAAGCTGCAGAGCTACGAAGAAGTGAGCCAGGGGATCCGTAGGCGTCACTGTCTCATCAATCGACATCTCAAAATCCAATTCTCTTGGACATGGCTTGATCATTTCGCAAAAGATATCTATCGCAAAATCTATGGCTTTCTGATAGATTACAGCGTTCAGCCTAAGCGTCTCCGGACTGAACATCAGTTTAAGGCCTGATTCGAGCTTGAATTCTCCGGATAGGAACCGCGTCTCCAGTCTTTCCCGCGTCTCTCTGTCAATTTCCATATACATACGATCTACATCGTCTTTGGATAAACCTGTAGTGTTCTTGATATACGCGGAGCAATCCAGGGTTATCATGGTGTAACCGGTATCTAAGGCAAGCTTCACTTCTTCCTCTGACTTCAAGTGATCCCCGTCCGCACCGAATCCACCGCGGTAGCCTTCTTGAAATACTGCCCAAACCGCATCTGACAGCACATCCTCAAAGGTCCTTCCTGTGAGCGTAAGCTCCCTGATTGACTGCTGAGCGAGGACCGGGCCTACGTCATAGCCCTTTATCAACTCTATGTGTCCCGGTGATGCCACTCC
Organism: Bacillota bacterium; assembly: GCA_033809295.1. Classification (GTDB taxonomy): domain Bacteria; phylum Bacillota; class SHA-98; order UBA4971; family UBA4971; genus UBA4971. Next base: position 50,833 of record JAPXLY010000002.1, on the reverse strand, counting down.
CAGCCTGTCACCCAGGCCCAAAGTGGTTTTAAACTTCCGCAACGAGACCGGGCGCGTATGCGGAAAGTGTTTTCTTATTACATGGCTGTTTGCAGTTGACAAGTCACAGGTTTTCATCCTAAGGCCGTCATTGGAACTGACAGTGCCTTCGAGTTCCCTAAAAACCGCAGAGCCGTCGCCTATTGCTACCAATCTCTTTTCCCGTTCCCCCTTGATGAGGAAAAGGACTGACCCGTCTTTCTCGTGAAGAGAATTTGGATACGCGCATCCTATGTTCAATATCATCTCTTCCTTTCCGTCATCCGTCTCATTTCTTTGCTTTGCCTGTCTCCAATTAACTCATGAATGCGTTCAGCCACATCCCGGACCTTCACCCAATCACCGTTACCGCATCAACGCCGTCCCTATTTGCTCTCCAAGCTCTCCGCAATATCCCCGAGTTCAAGCCATTCGGTATGATAAGTCCCCGGCCTATCCAGCCTTTCATATGTATGAGCACCGAAGTAATCACGTTGAGCCTGTATGAGATTTGCAGGCAGTTTTGGCGCGCGGTAGGAATCGTAATATGAAAGAGCTGAAGCGAAGGCAGGAACGGGTATTCCATGCTGAATTGCCCAGCCTGCCACGAGGCGCCAACTGTTTTGTGAAGAAATAATAACATCCTTAAAATATGGATCCAATATTAAGTTAGTCAGATTAGGATTATTCTTGAACGCGTCAGTTATCCTCTCCAAAAACTGAGCCCTGATGATACATCCGCCTCTCCACAGGAGAGCAACTCCGCCTAGATCAAGATCCCATCCGTACTCTTTCGATGCCTCTTTCATGAGGGCAAACCCTTCTGCGTACGCGCAGATTTTCGAAGCGTAAAGCGCAGCTCTCAAGTGAGATACGCCAAGAGCCCGGTCATGTGCGAATTCGGCCTTTGCCGGCCCTTTGAGCATAGCAGATGCAGATACCCGCTCGTCTTTCAGCGCAGACATACAACGTGCAAACACGGCATGGACCAGGGTTGGAGCAGGAACGCCCAAATCCAACGCTTCTTGGGACGTCCACTTACCTGTGCCCTTTTGTCCGGCTGCATCTTTAATCACATCTACTATCGGCAGTCCTGTGTCCTTGTCCTTTTTACCGAGAATATCCCGGGTAATCTCAATAAGGTATGAACTGAGCTCCCCTTCGCTCCAGTCGGCAAAGGTAGCTTCCATCTCTTCCGCGCTCATGCCAAATAGATTCCTCATGATGGCGTAGGCTTCGGCAATAAGCTCCATATCAGCATATTCAATGCCATTATGCACCATCTTGACGAAGTGGCCTGCCCCATCAGGCCCAAGATATCTACAACATGGTTCACCTGAACCGGCCCTGGCGGCTATGTCAGTAAAAATCCTTTCTACATGTTTCCATGCAGCCTTTGAGCCTCCCGGCATAATACTCGGCCCTTTCAGAGCGCCTTCCTCTCCACCGGAAACCCCGACGCCTAAGTACAAGAATCCCTCTTCCTCCAAGGCCTTGCTGCGTCTGATGGTATCCTTGAAATAGGAGTTCCCGCAGTCAATGATTATATCGCCGGGACTCAAATATGGGATGAGCTGCTCAATCACTGCGTCCACAGCCCGGCCGGCTTTCACCATGAGCATTATCCGCCGTGGTTTTGCCAGTGATTCAACAAGCTCCGAAATCGAGTGTGTGCCCCGGATAGTCTCGTAGCCTTCGGCTTTACCAGCAATAAACTCATCTACCACACGCAAAGTACGATTAAAGACCGAGACGGAGTAACCATGATTTGCCATATTCAGGACAAGGTTTTGTCCCATTACGCCCAACCCTATTAAGCCGATATCTGATTTCACACGCCTTCACCTGCCTAGCCCTCGTTAGAGAATCTGCTCCTTAATGCCCAAAGGCCTTTACCCGGATTACCGATGAAAAAGACTTCCTTGCCGTCCACAGTGTTATATCCCTCACGCAGCGTATCAGGTTCATACAGCTTCACCGCTTGCGATAAGGACATGTACTCGAAGTTTACTCTTTCAATCTCCTCACGGGTGAGATGTCCCGGGGCGTAGGTTATTCGGAATCTTCCCTCAGAAGAGCCGTGGATAAGGTGAGCGGCTGCAGAAAGGTTATCCTTCAGATCGTCTTCCTTATTTGTCAGCTCGAGAATACGCGGGGTGCCCGAGTAACCATATTTTCGTATCAAGGCGTCAATAGCCTTGTCCTCACCGAACTGCTTGACACCGGGCGCTATAATGATAAGCTCTCCGTCATCGGCAATTGCCATCCTTGTGCGGTACACTGCCTTGTTTCCCAACCACGTGCTCTTATAGTGCTCAGGATCAAGGTAAACGACCACTGTCTCAAGGGGCTCATCCAGCAAGGTGAAATTGAGTTCCTGACTGAGGACCACAGCCTCCTCAAAAGACTCCCGGCGCCTGCCTGCCCAAAGCCCGCGAACCTTCGTTTCCTCATCATCTGTTGTGGTGACTGTAAGGATATACTGAAGCGGGATGTCTTGAAGGAAGTTTGCCTCAGCGTAATCAAAAGCCTTGCGCACAGGGGAATGATCCTTGCCCATAAGATTCTCCAAGCCATATACGGCACCGAGGAAATGGGACTTATCGATTATTTCTTTACCCCCGCAACCTACGAGGATATTCTTAGTGTAATTCGCCATACCGACTACTTCATGGGGAACTACCTGGCCAATGGAGATGATCAAGTCATAACTCCTGTCAAAAAGCCTCTTGTTAACCTGGACGGAAATGGAAAAGTCAACGAGGCCTTGTGAGATTTCCCTTACATATGAATCAGGAATCGTGCCGATTTCCTCCACATCGTCACGCCAGTTGTGGACGATGAACCGCTCCTTCGGGATGTCCGGACTGAACATCTTAAGCCTCTCTTCGTCTGATACCGGGACATGAGTTCCTAAGGCAGGCATTATGTCCACCTGAGTATCGGGAGAGAGCTTCTCATACAGTATCTCTGTGATGAGTCCTGCCTGAGAAAGACTGCGAGTATAGTCAGGTGGTAGAAGCAGCACTTTTCCGGGTATGTGCCCGAAACTTTCAAGCCATGTGGTAAGAGCCTCCTCTATCTCCTTGCGCGTTATGTCTTCTCCTACTATTCTCACTTCCTTCATTGACCCCAGCCTCCATAAAACACAAATTACCAAAGACCTTGGACCGTCGTGAACCGGGACGCTTGTTTCATCTATGAAGTCTGCCTCGGCTCAGCGTATAGGTCCAGATAGGTTCTGAATCTCCTTTCATAGATCCGCGTCTCATCGTCTCGCGGCGTAAACACCATGGTAACATCGGGCTGATAGTCCCGAACTGAATCAATGCCGCCACAAGACTCCAATGCTACAAGCGCTGCGCCCACCGTTGAGTCATTTGCTGCACCTGTAGCCAGAAGCTCGCGTTGGAAAATATCTGCTGCCATCTGCGACCATAGCGGGGAATTCAGTATGCCCCCTGACATTAGGACATCATGAGGCGTGCCGCCGATTTCAACAAGAATCAGATAACACTGATACATATTAAAAAGGACTCCCTCAAGGATGGAGTAGTAAAGATCAAACTCGCTGTGTGACCCTTTTAGCTTACAGAAGCTGCCTGTCTTTTCTTCGTGCCAGCCGGGACACCTTTCACCGAAAAGAAACGGTAGAAAATAGGGGGCTTCCTCCGGGCAAACCCCGGACGCTCCTTCTGTGAACCCCCGGTAATCACGATGACCGGTTTCTCTGCCACTGACACAATCAAGATACCAGTCCACGCAGTTTGTTGCTCCGTTGATGGCAGCGCCTGCTAACCTCTTGCCGCCAAAGAGATAGTAACACCATGTAGACGGCTTATCAGGAATCTTCGGTTCCTTATGCGCCACCCTTAGCGCACCTGAAGTCCCCACAGACATGGACATGATTCCTTCAGCCACCCCTCCAATCCCCACCTGGTTCATGGCACCGTCAGATGCACCCACCGTCACAGGAAGCCCTGACGGCAGGCCCACCTCACTTGCAACAGACGATAAGAGAGGCGCTGTATGGAACGCTTCCACAAGTTCACCTAATTGGCTCCGATCTATCCCTGCGAATTTCAGTATTTCGTCATCCCAGTCCAAGGAGTTGATGTTCATTAAGCCTGTGCCTGAAGCTGCACACTTGGATATGGATCTCTCAGATGTCAACGCCTGATAGACGTATTCAAGCTGGGATGAAAGGTAGGCGGTCTTCCGGGTGATTTCCGGCTGAGTCCGAGCCAGATGCATCCACTTCCATACAGGGTAAAGAGCATGAACCATGCATCCTGTCTTATGGTAGAACTCGCCTACGGCTGCCTCGTCCTTACGGAGAGGGGCAACAGTCGGTACAGCGCTTAAGTCCGCCCATGTCCTAATCCTATCCAAAGGCCGTAAGTCACGATCTAAGAATAGCAGGCTATGCCAGGTCCCGCTCAAGCCGATAGCCCCGATAGACTTCACGTCAACTCCGGAAGAGATGACTACTTCTTTAAGGACGCTAATCGCAGTAGCCACAATCCCGTCTGCATGCTGAGTGGGGCCGTCGGCTATATCTTTAGGGAAAGGCAGAGTAGCCTCGGCTATGACCCCTTTCTTCGGACAGAACATGATGGATTTCGCAGATGAGGTGCTGACCTCTAAGCCTATAGCTTTCATGCTTCTCACCACAGTGTGTTTATTTGTGTGTCCTGCTCTTGGTGGAACGATGGGATCAAACACCGCTGTAGGCGGCAAACCCACCGTCAATCGGCACCACTATGCCGTTTACGAATTGGGAGGCGTCAGAAACCAGCCAAATAAGTGTCCCGATAAGATCTTCGGGGACACCGTAACGCCCCATAGGTGTATGAGCAATTATCTGTCTGCCTCGCTCGGTCGGTTCTCCGGTAGCTTCATCTGTAAGGAGGAAGCGGTTCTGATTCGTCAGGAAAAACCCGGGCGCGAGCGCATTTACACGGATATTCTTAGAATAATTCAGGTTGAAGTGAACAGCCATCCATGCAGTGAAGTTATTTATGGCAGCCTTGGCTGTGGAATACCCTATTACCCTGGTCAAAGGCCTTAGAGAGGCCATGGAGGAAATGTTAATGACTATGCCTTCTCCTTGTTTTGCCATTACTTTACCGAAGGCCTGAGTGGTAAGGACAGTCCCGAGAAGGTTCAGGTTGAAAACCCACTGGATTGCCTCAGGGGGTATATCGAAAAACTCAAACGTATCTGTGGTAGTAGCTTCTTTCTTGTTTCCCCCTGCCCCGTTAATGAGGATATCGACTTTACCGTATGTCTCTAAGACCACGTCCCTTGCCTTCTCCAGTGAGCTCTTATCTAAGACATCAGTCTTCACTGCAATGGCAGTCCCGCCCTGGGAGCCAATTTCCTTTGCCACCGCCTTGGCTTGCTCCTCATTAAGGTCCAGAATCGCGATTTTTGACCCTCTCTTTCCGAGAGCCTTCGCCATTTCGCTGCACAGAATCCCTGCGCCTCCTGTAATCACTGATACTTTTCCTGTAATGTCAAAAAGCTCATCCATGTCATTTGTACCTCCTTCTAAGTATGAGTTCATTAGTTTTCCCTTGTTTTCCGATTGTCTTGGGTTGCAGTTATCATCAAGCTCCGTCAGCAAGGCCTGCCTGGCCTTTAATCCCTATCGTCATCAGAGCTTGCCTAGGCCATTAATCCCTACCGTCATCAAGGCCTGCCTACCGCCTGTCATCCTCGGGCAATCACGCGAGATTCAGCGCCTCCTTGACATTACCACGAAACAGGCTGTCTACGTCTCGCTTGATTTCGTCTTCTTCTAACACCCATCCTGTGTCCATAAGATCCTGATACTTCCTGACCAATGCTTTCGTAATAGTCTCTTTGTTGTGTTTCCACTTGTAGATGAGCTGATCCAGCACCCTGGCATCAGAGTGTTGAGGAATGAAGCTTGTGCCCAACAACTCTAAGCGCATAGCGGTTATCTCCTCTACGAGGCTTGGATTGTTCAAGAACCACCAGCATCCGAAAAGCCTGAGGTTGGAGAACTTTCGCGCTGCTACGCACAGTTCATGTTGATTTTCCCTTGACAGCATTGAAACGAGGAAGCGAATCTCAGGGTTCCTCAGACACAAGCGCTCCACTGCCTCGATAGAAGCTTTACCTACACTGTCGCCGGCTACACCCAGTGCAGGGTTGGCCAGTTTCTTAACGCCTATCATAAGAGCGAAAGGAAGTCCGGCTTCCCTGCAGAAGGGCAAGACTGCGTCTTCAATGAGCTTCCCTCGGGGCGATGCGTCAGGGTAGGCGAAGTCAGGGGGCAAAGACACGGCCAGATACAAAGGCGGCATCTTCTTGCTGCAGTCCTCAAGAAAACGCAGGACTTCAGAGATTGTCCTCTCTGACACGTCTTTCGCTACCTGATAGCCCTTGCCCTGTAGAACGGGTACTGCAGAAGCCCATGTATTGAGTAGAGGGTCAAGCCTAAGGGCTGCTTTGAAACGAGGATCTCCGTCGAAGCCCTCTTCCCAGTACTTGTATTCCTCTGGGTCAAAGGGATCGTTTGTCATAACAATAGCTTCCAAATTGGCTTTCCTGAATGCTATGTCTATGTGTTCTTGAATCGTAAGGTTTGAGAAGAAAGCGCGATAGCTATTGAGATCTCTCGATGCTGTGTCCAACCCGAATTCCTGCAAGGTAGTCACAACACCGCGGCATGCTTCACTTATGGGAGACCGCTCCAAGAACAGGGTCTTCCAAATCAAATCCGCTTGCTCTTGCTTGCTCATGGCGTAGAAGACCTGGGGCTTAAGGGGCAAACAGCGTAGGGTTTCCGCAACTAAGTAGTGATAGGTCAGTAGGTCATCAATGCCGCGGAGAAGCAGATCTCCGAAGGAACCGGGATACAAATGTGTATGGACATCAACAATGCCTGCCGCAGCAACGCTCATCCCAACTGTTTCAGGTAGGAGTTCACTAATGACTGCCATTGCCTTGCCTCCAATCATAATCAGGTTATATGATGTTTTCATACTCAAAAAGCACGATCTTCCGGGCTTGAGCGACGCCCAAGCCTAGAATCTCTTAGGCACTATGACTTCCCTGGTCAGTCTAATGTTGTCAATTGCCTTTTCCGGCTCACAGAGGCATACACCTACAAATAGCGCGTCAATAATGGTGAGTTGAGCTATGCGAGATGATGCGCTCTCAATTCTGTAGAGAGTCTCGCTGGAATACACCCCGAGTTTTATGTCGAGAACCCTGTCAATGGGGGATTTGGCGTAATGCGTTATCCCGACTGTGGTGGCGCCTCGGGATTTTGCCACTTCCAAAGCCTCAATAGTATCTCGGTTGCTACCTGAATGAGAAATTCCAACAACCACATCGCCGGGGCCCAGGAGAACTGCAGCTACTGTCTGCATATGCGGGTCATTATATGCGATCACAGGCTTTCCCGTTTTTGTGAACTTATGAGCAGCATCCATAGCAATAGGGGCTGAACCGCCTACTCCGTAGAAGTAAATCCGCTTCGCTTCGAAGAGGGCTCGTATTGCACGACTCAGCTCATTCGTGGACAGCACATTAGTAGTAGTGTCCAGGGCCTGCACATTAGCGCGTACTACTTTCTTTAGGATTGTATCCGCGTCATCGCCTTCCTTAATCTCTTCATGAACCGCCTGGAGAGGACTGACTATCTCTAGGGCCAGGTTGATCTTGAGTTCCTGGAAGCCTCGGAATCCAATTTGCTTGCACATACGCACGATTGTGGCTTCACTGACCCCGATCCTTTCGGCCAGTTCAGTAATGGGGAGATTTACCACTTCCCTGGGATGGGCAAGCACATATTCAGCGACCGTCTGCTCTGATTCCCTAAATGTCAGTTTCCCGTCTCTAATCTTACCTAATGTGGAACTTGCCACTGTATACCTCCGCACCGCCAACCCACGGGGCTGAAAATTATTTTCTGCATAATAAACGTGATATATTGTATCTTCGGTGCACCAATGAAAAGTCCTTCACCCGGAACAGAAGATTATTTTCAGCACCCTTTGTTCTTCGCAATCCTACCTTGGGACGATTATTGGAGTGAAATTCCTGAATATGGTAGAACACGACATCCAAGCAAGGTAGAATCTAAGCAGATCGCCATAAGATTGTTGATGTCTCCCATATTATGTCACCGCAGTTCGCTTGAATCGCAGAAATCGGTTGCCGTCTTCGACAAAATTGGCAGTTACAGGACAAGTTCAACAGTCTCCGCCATAAGTAATCGCTGGCTCTGGAAAATGTCCGTACCGTGTGGGGTGGCCCCGCAAGGTATGTACGTTTTCTGAGGCCGATGTTGCACTAAGGGGACGGCTCCCCTGGCGGGTTGCCTTGACAAAATCCGGCCCGTATGCCGGTGGCCGAATCTTGACGCCCGTCGTTGCAATCACCGGCACCCCAAGAACTCGGAAAACGAGCGAAAACTAATGAATTCATACTCAGGCGTAGGGGCAAAAGTTGTTCAGAATAATGGAAGGTTGTTGTAAATCGCAGCAATCATAGCGCACCATGACATGAAAGGAGGGAAGACATGACCAGGCGTGGCCTTGTAGTATGTCTCATACTGGTAGTAGTTGGCATAGGACCCGCAGGCTGCTTTGGAGGCAGGCCTTTAGCCAATCAGGAAGAAACCGGTTCGGTCAAGATTTCCATCGTGATCCCGGAAGCTGTCACGATGGGATCGGCCCGGAGCTTAAGTAGCGTTCAGCCGTACTCGGGAGGAATGCCTCTCACACAAGCTGAAGTCTCGCTGACCAACGGGACAACAGTTCTATCCCGCAGTGTTACACTGGAAAACGGCCAAGCGGAGATTATGTTCTCCGACGTGGTGGTAGGGCCTTGGACCGTAATTGTCCGGCTAAAAGACGCTGAGGGCAACGTTGCTTATGAGGGATCATGCAGGACTGCGATTACTGCAGACGAAACGGCCGAGGCAAGCGTCGTGCTGCAGCCTGCCCTTGGGACACTCGAGCTTAGCGTAGACCTTACAGGAATCCCGGATCATGAAAGGGTCCAAAGACTGAGGCTGTATAAGGATTCAAACAATCTCAGGAGCCAGACGAACGTAAACCGCGAGCCGGGAGAGGATGTGCTTGTCGCCACAGTCTCGGGCTTACAGCCGAAGACTTACTATATGATGATTAAACTCCTCGACGAGAACGGAGATCTTGTCTATGAAAGTCTCTGGGAAGAAATCCAAATACTCCCTGGCAGGATAACGACGGTTGGTTGGGATCTCTCACCCGGCGAAGTATCAATTATCATCGACTTCAATGAACCACCGTCTCCCCCGACCGGCCTTGCAGTCGCTCTCTCTGAAGACGGAGTTGTCCTTACGTGGAATGAATCCCGAGACTCTGATCTTATAGGGTATAACGTTTACAGGCGACAACCGCCTTTTGAGGGATTCAAAGTCATCGCCGAAGTCCGGCATTCACAGGACACGGGACAGCAAACCTTCACAGACACCGGCACGAAAACGGGTGTTACATACTCCTACATTGTGACTGCTGTTGACGCATGCGGGAATGAAAGCTCAAGGAGCAACGAAGTTACTGTAAGCGTGCCGTAAGAGACAACCGCCAATTTGGGCATGGTACAGTAGCACACGTAGTGCGGTGCCGTAACCCACGCCGTAACACAGCACAGCTACCGTAGCATAGCACCGTAGCATAGCACTAAGTAGGTCGCCATGAGGCCGTTGAACTTCTCCAATAGCTGCCGGTTTCGCCGAAGACGGCGACCGGTTTTGCGATTCAAGCAAGCTGCGTTAACACCATGTGGGAGAGAACAACGGTCTCATGAACTCATACTTAGGGCAGAGCATTGTAATGCAGCGCCACAGAACAGTGCTATGATACAGCCTTGTAGTACAGTATCGTGTGCAGTACTGTAATGCAGCACGACGGCACAGTGATGTGATGTAGTGCCGCGATACAACGCTGTGGTACGCCCCGCCATGGTACAGCGCCATGATACAGCACTGTGATATAGCACGGTGGTGCCGCACCGCGGCACAGCACCGACGAAACAGTGGCCTGAAGCGGGCACTGCCTGGAATGGCCTACCCCAAAAGGCGGAAGCCGGCCGCTCGTATCTATGTAGCCGGTGGCCAAGCCTCGTGGGTCGCGCGCGGCCGGCCTCTCACTTGGCTTCGTAAACCCTGGTGGATCCTTTACGTCTCCTTATGAGCCGCTCTGTTATCCTTCTCGCAGCGTCTCTGTCCTACTTGCGCGAGGTGTTGGGTGACCTCCTCAAGCTCCCGCAAATCCTTGACCGCCGGTTCCTACTTACGCGAGGTGTTGCGGGCAGGTTTGTCCGCCTTAAGCTGCTTTTCAAGGAGCCATACAACAGACGGGATAAGCAGCAGTTGAATTACTATTCCCGGAACACTCGTAACGAGTCCCGCTGTTATCGGATAGAGAACCGGAACCGGGCTGAATCCGAATAACGGCAAAACGTAGGCTGCGAGAATCCCGTAAACAATCCGTCCACCGAACATAGCGATAATCAATGACAAGATCACATGAAGCCTCCGGGTTCTGTAAGCAAATCCGGAAAGCAGGCCGTACACGGCGAGCTCCGCCACCATCATCTGGGCCTTAGGAGGCATAAGGGGAGGCATCCCTGTCAAGAGAGAACTCAAGATAGGGGTCACAGCCCCGACCAGGCCTCCAATGGCAGGCCCGGTTATGAATCCTGCGAGTAAAACTGGAATATGCATGGGAAGAAATACAGGGCCTGCGCCAATGGAATGAAATGCAATTGGCACAATAATTCCCAGTGCCACGAACAGTCCACCTAAAATCAGATTCCTAATATTGCCGTCCCTCATAGTCGATACCCCTTTCCATATGAATGCTTTCGCACGAATGTTTCTTATGCCCTGCCTGGGAAAACCGTGTCACAACCTCTTCCAGCCGACAGCTTTTTCTTGCCTGCGACTCCCTCTTGTCGGCAGCTCCTTTTTACCGACAGCCCTTTCCGGCCTTCAGCTCTCTCTTGCCCGCGGCCCTTCCGGCTACCGGCCCCTCCTTGCAGTGAATGCCTTGGGACAAAGAAAAAGCCTGCGTACTATCTTCGTCTACTGACAAAGAACGCAGACCTTCTTGGTCATACACTATTTATCCAGCGGTTTATGCTTAGCTATTCACCATTATCCGCCGCTATTCACAGGGTGGCGGTTGCTCCCATTCAATCCAGGAGCTCAATGGCCTTCTCTACCAAGGCATCAATCTGGCGAGGCAATGGCTCTATCCTGGCGCCTACGATCTCGACCCCGCAACGAGTCATGGGAATCAGGACCTTATGTGCTTTACATGAGGCTATGGCGCTTGCCATTTTAGGAGTCAGCTCACCGAGTATAGAGTTTGCAAGCACTATCCCCAGAGGTCCAAGGATAACGTCTACAGTTTCAACTGTCACTACAATGGCGTTCTCGCCTGTAGCTCCTTCATCCGCTCCTGCCTTAAGCATTGAGCCTGTTGCCAGTGCATTTGTGCCAAGGGCTATTATTGTCACCTTCGCGGCTTGTTCGGCGCTGAGTTCCTTTCTCAGTTTCTCAATGATGCTCTTGCCAATCCCGCCGCCTTGTCCGTCCACAACAGCGATCTTCACGGCAGGCCTCCTATGCAGTTCGGAAGTCGCCCCTTCATGGGGCTGTCATTGTTGCCATTTACTTTAGTTCTCCCTCAGGCCGCGGATTCCTTCTCAGGATGATCAGTCTGTCATTCCTCAATCTCACGAATCATACGGATCATCCGGGTCAGTGCGTCCAGGAAAGCCTCGGTGTCCTCCTTGAACAACATAATGACTCTGGGAAGGTCTTCCATCAGTCCCTGCATCAGTCCTTGCATTCGATCTCATATGAAGCCCCTGTCGTAACCATGCCTCACGAAATGCCGGAATCCGCGCTAGCTATCCGGAGCCTGTTCGGTAGATTCAAAACAGCACTACGTTCGTGGCTCCTGATATGAACGTACATCCATCTGATCCTGCTCTCCAGCCGGCCTTATCCATATAATAACACATCCCCTGCGGCAATGACATAAACCAATATATGCTTTCTGTCTTACCCCGAATCACCCCATCGACTTTCAAAAAAGCCTATCTTGTCCTTGCCATCAGGGTGACGTCGTACGGATCATACCAAAGCTCCCTTAATAGGTAATAGGTATCTTAGTCCAACGTGGCTCGGCAGAAGAGCCACTTAAGCAGTTCTAATGTGCTTCCAACTGCCGACCGACTCTCCCTGAGAGCCAGTCAAGTAGACTTCACAGCGGATCCATCGCCGAGTGGCTCGTCCCGAGAGCCACTCACGCGGATTTGAGGTCCTTTCGGCTACCGATTGGCCCATCCAGTGAGCCACTCCGAAGATGGAATGCCTTGGTAATCGATCCTTTGTCCGAGTCAGACAACTCATTACAATGCCATGATAGTATTTCCGAAAATCCAATAGCCTCTTCCGGTTGCTCCCCTCTTCCAGTTGCTCCCTTTGAGTATTTACGCCGGCTCAGCACATATTGCGCTCTATGACTTGCGGAATTTCCGCTCGCAGGGTTACAGCAGGCAACTGCTTGTCGACTGGCTTGTCGACTAGTCTGTCGAATGGCTTGACATTATGCGTTTCATACTTTACAGTATTTTCTTACGGGATAGCAGTTGCACCTTGGTATGGAGGCCTCTCAGTTGAAATTAGCTATTGATCGAAGAAGTGACACTGCTTTTACGCGTCAACTTGATGATTTTGGATACGGACTAAAACAAGGCATCCCCATTGCATTAGGTTATGTTCCGGTTTCCTTTACTTTCGGCCTTATGGCTGTAAGCGGCGGTATTCCTGTTTGGGTCGCTATTCTCATTTCCTTAACCAACCTCACCTCTGCCGGGCAATTCGCAGGCACAAACCTTATTATCTCCGGCAAGCCTCTGTTTGAAATTGCATTAACTACTTTTGTGATTAATATCAGATACTTATTAATGTCTCTTTCTCTCTCACAGAGAATTGCTCCGGAGACGTCGTTACTTGAAAGATGTATTATGTCATTCGGCATCACAGATGAGACATTTACCGTCGCTTCACTGGAAAGACGAGACATTTCGTTCACGTATATGCTAGGCCTTGTCGTCTGTCCCTACTGGGGATGGGCCTTGGGGACAGCGATGGGCGCGACTATTTGTTCTGTTCTTCCTGCCAGGATACAGAATTCAATGGGTATTGCTTTATATGCAATGTTTATTGCTTTAATCGTTCCGAGCTCTAAGAAGTCCAAAGCCACCATGATCATTACTATGGTCGCAATAGCTATCAGTTGTCTATTTACTTGGGCTCCCTACCTCAAGCAGATTTCATCCGGATGGAGCATTGTTATTGCAACCATTGCCGCTTGCCTTATTGGAGCAATCCTTTTCCCCAGGGAGGATCTCTAGGATGCAGAAAACGATTATTGCAGTAATTCTAATGGCAACTGTTACGTATATTCCGCGGGTATTGCCAATGCTCTTTGTCAAAGAACGTTCAAAATCCCGCTTCTTACGTTCTTTTTTGTATTATGTGCCGTTTGCTGCCTTGGGGGCTATGACTTTCCCGGGAATATTGTGTTCTACCGGAGATATGACTTCAGCCTTGATCGGAATGATAGCTGCAATTACTTTGGCTTTCTTTGAAAAAGGCCTGTTGGAAGTCGCTGTAGGCGCAATCGTGACTGTCTATCTTATACAGCTATTTGTGCAATAAAAGGCGAGTGCGAACCCAGGTGAAGCGGTTGGTCCTCAGTCCCTTTGTCCGCAAGACCCATCAACTTCCCATTTATGTGAGGCTTTCGTGAGATCTTGGCGATTTTGTGAGGCCTTTGTGACTCTTGAACGCCCCTGTGAGTTATGCTATTATAGCAAATGGGAAGTAGCTCAGAAATGACAATTCAAGCTGCACAAAAGAGGGTCTTTGCTAACGACTGTTTTCGCGCGCCCGTAGCTCAGTGGATTAGAGCGTCTGACTACGGATCAGAAGGCCGCAGGTTCGAATCCTGCCGGGCGCGCCATTTTTGATACGGGTTTTGCCTTCTGGCAAAATCCTAATTTTTTCGCCTAACCTCCCAACGCAGAGCTGCACAAGATTCTGACTATATTCTCCCCCGCTCTTCTGCAATCGAAAAACGCGGACTCGCAGCGTAGAGCACTAACGTTGCTAAAGTGAGACATTTCAGGTATATTCTATGAGCGGACTCATATGCTAAACTTCACGGAGAAAAGGAATGTTGAAAAGTGACAAGATTACCTGAGTACACAGGGGTATCGGCATTCGGCATCAAGATAGGAGTAGTCGTCCCGGGATCTGATATAGTTCAGATGACTTTCGATGCACTGGCCAAGTGCCACAAGGACGGCCTGCTGTCTTCGGGGGACACTGTTTGCGTTACTGAGTCAGTAGTGGCACGAGCACAGGACAACTACGTCACTGTCGATGATATTGCTGAAGAAGCACGCAGACAACTGAAAATCCGACCCTCCGCAAGACTCGGGGTTGTATTCCCCATTTTGAGCCGTAACAGGTTTTGGCTGGTACTTAAGGGGCTTGCCAGAGCTGTCTCGCAAGGTGAGGTTATAGTGCAGTTGTCCCATCCCACTGATGAAGTGGGCAACCCGATCCTCCGTCCCGACCTCGCAAAGAAGCTTGGGAAAGCCGACAGTGATATCATTACTCTGGAAGAAGCAGGCTCAGACAGGCTAAGGCATCCGATAACTGCAGTTGACTATGTTGACCTTTACACTGCTACAATCACCGAGCAAGGCGCCAAGGCCACGCTTTATTTCTCCAACGATCCTGCCAGGATTGGCGAAGCTAATCCTGATGCAGTTGTCGTAGCAAATGTCCATAACCGGGAAGAGACAAAGGCTGTCCTTCAACCGGTAATAGAGAAGTGCATAACTCTTCAGAGCCTCTGTAACACACCTCCGGGCGCTTGGTCTGAATGGGGGCTTCTCGGGAGCAATATGTCTTCCGGAGACAGGCTGAAACTTGCTCCGCGCAATTCAGATGAAGTCGCACAGAATATACAAGCCAGGGTCGCCAAGGACCTGGGCAAAGACATAGAAGTACTGATCTTCGGGGACGGCGCTTACCGCGATCCGTCTACCGGCATATATGAATTAGCTGACCCGAAGCCCACCTTCGGGATGACACCGGGCCTTGCCGGAAGATACCGTGAAGGGCTGAAGTACAAATACATCGTTGATGAAATGTGGTATCAAGGAACAGGAATCTCTGACATAGAAAACGCTCTGAAGGCTAAGGCAAATGAACCTATAGATAAGCAATCAGATGCTACGGAAGGCACTACCCCGAGGAGAATCGAGGACGTTATCGCAAGCCTGGCAGACCTAGTCAGCGGTTCTGCAGATGCAGCCACGCCTATTGTGCTTGTTAAAGGCATTCTATAACAATATGTCCTTCAGCTTGTTGATACCGATATACTAAGGCATATATAGCGAAACAGTCACGTTCCAGCCGATCCTCATTGAGGATCGGCTTTTTTCATCAGCCTTGCCGCGGCAATAGCAGGCAACTGAGTAACACAATGGGGGTTGAGAGTACGGTGCCGAGTAATACATCATCCGGCTGGGGGATTGACCTTCTTATGGGTATAGTATATGCTTATGGTGGATACCCTACCTTGGTATTGTATGTATCCAACACATTATGACAGTTTACGCTGCCCTCTAAACCTCATGGCAGTATCCCTTGCCCTTCAACAGGGCATGAGAGTATGTTCCGTCCTTTACCGGGCCATGAAGGGGAGGAGCTGAAAAGCGCGCGGACAGCGCAATATAAGATTCTGCAGGTAGTCTCCGAAGAACATAATGGATGAGGCAACGGTGAGTGTTCGAGGAGTGCGATGAGAGAGGATAAGGAAAGAGCACGAAGAACCAAACAAGAAGGCTATGGACAGTGTTCGAAGAGCGAAACAAGGAGGCTATAGACAGTGTACGAAGAGCGTAATAAGGAAGATCTGGAAAAGCGCTTGAAGCGAATCGAAGGACAAGTCAGAGGCATCTACCGGATGATTGACGAAGAGAGATATTGCATTGACATATTGAACCAAATAATCGCTGCAAGGGCTGCTCTCAGTAAGGTAGGAATGGCTCTCCTAAAATCGCATATGCGCGGTTGCGTAATTTCCGCGATAAGAGAAGAACACCATGAACAAGCTATAGAAGAACTCATGGACGTCCTCACTAAGTTTGCGAAGTAATTCGGGGGTGTAGATATGGGGCCTGCAAATAATGAGCATAAAAAAGAGCAGGTATTCAGGATTACCGGCATGCACTGCGCCTCATGCGTCCGTCGCGTGGAGCAGGCACTTGAAAACACACCCGGAGTTGTCAGTGCAACTGTAAACCTGGCAACCGGACGAGCTACAGTCACTTATGCCCCTAATGACACCTCGGTCGCACGCATAATACAGACAATAAGGGATACAGGATATGAAGCTGAAGCGATAGACACGGCCAAAGATGGAAGAAGCGAACCGGACAGGCTTGAGAGAGAACATCATCAAGAGATGAGGAGTCATTTCCGTAGTTTCCTTATCTCTGCCGTATTCTCCCTGCCGCTCATGTCGTTAATGCTGTCCCACTTATTCGGAGTCCATGTCCCCACCTGGCTGGAAAACCCATACTTTCAGTTTGCTCTCGCTACACCTATCCAATTCGGCGCAGGATGGCAGTTCTACCGGGGAGCGTTTTCCGCGCTCGTCGCCAAAACAGCTACTATGGACACCCTCATCGCCATGGGTACTACAGCAGCCTACGCTTTCAGCGTATATCACACCTTTGTCTCTCCGGGCCACGTGTATTACGAGTCATCTGCTGTCATCATCACCCTGGTCCTCTTAGGACGCTATTTTGAGGCCCGCGCCAAAGGAAAGACAGGCGAAGCCATAAGAAGACTAATACAACTCACCCCTCAAAGAACCCGTGTCATTCGAGAAGGAACTGAAATCCAAGTGGATACCGTGGAAGTCGTCCAAGGGGACATTGTGGTTGTGCTGCCCGGAGAGCGTATACCTGTTGACGGCATAGTCGTCGAAGGGACGTCCATTGTAGATGAATCTATGCTGACAGGTGAGAGCATACCTGTGGAAAAATTACCGGGCGCCCATGTCGTAGGTGGCACTGTCAACAAGCACGGCGCTCTCAAGTTCCGGGCCTCAAAAGTCGGGCGAGACACTGTTCTGGCTCAGATAGTCAACCTGGTTGAGGAAGCCCAGGGATCAAAAGCCCCGATACAACGCGTAGCTGACATAGTAGCCGGATACTTCGTCCCTGCTGTGCTCATTGTAGCGCTGGTGACGCTCGCCGCATGGCTTATCACTACAGGAGATCCGGGCCGGGCAGTCCTTGCCTTTACGGCAGTTCTTGTAATTGCTTGCCCTTGTTCTCTCGGACTTGCCACTCCTACAGCCATCATGGTGGGAACCGGGAGAGGTGCTGAGTCAGGCATTCTGATCAGAGGGGCGGAGCATTTGGAAAGGGCTCACAAAATCGATACCGTTGTTCTGGACAAGACCGGAACCCTGACAAAGGGGGAGCCTTCAGTAGTAAGTGTAGTTGCGATCAGCGCATCAGATGACGAAGAACCGTCAATTGACGAAATGCTTACACTTGCTGCCTCAGCCGAACTCCGTTCAGAGCACCCGTTGGGGACGGCTATCGTCAGACATGCCAAAGCCCTGGGATTAAACCCGGCGGAACCGTCAAGTTTTCAGGCGATTCCCGGTAAAGGAGTGAAAGCACAGGTCCACGCAAAAGAAGTACTGGTAGGCACTGTCCGCCTAATGGCAGATCAAGGAATAGACACCGGCAGTGTCAGAGATAATCTAAGCATCCTGGAGTCCCAGGGAAAGACTGCCATGATCGTTGCAGTAGACGGGAGCACAGTGGGCATCGTCGGTGTAGCAGACACTCTAAAGGAGACGTCCAAGGACGCGATTCTGGACCTCCTTGAGCTTGGAATCGATGTTGTGATGCTGACAGGCGATAATCGCCGCACGGCTGATTTCATCGCAAAACAAGCAGGGATCAAAAAGGTCTTGGCAGAAGTCCTCCCGGAAGACAAGGCAAAGGAAGTGGAAAGGCTCCGCAGTGAAGGACGGGTAGTAGCCATGGTCGGAGACGGAATCAACGATGCACCTGCGCTTGCCGCGGCAGACGTAGGTATCGCCATGGGCGCAGGAACTGACATCGCAATAGAGGCGTCTGACATTACCCTGGTTCGAAATGACTTAAGACAGATTGCGGCTGCAATCAGGCTGAGCCGTCAAACTATAGCCATTATCCGCCAGAATTTGTTCTGGGCATTCATCTATAACATCATCGGGATACCTATAGCAGCCTTGGGGTTGTTGTCGCCGGTGATTGCAGGTGCGGCTATGTCCTTCTCATCTGTATCTGTAGTTGCGAATTCTCTCAGATTGCGCAGGTTCGATCCAATGAGATGATCTGAAGGGGAATGGGTGCTTTGGCAAAACAAGCGCTGAGGCCGAACAACCGTAGGCGGAGGTGCTATCGTGGTCCACTTGGCATGCAGTTACATACCATATGAAATACCTCTGGCAGCCGGGATACCTGCTGCAAGAGTCGTATTCGAAGGACCGCTCCCATCGATGGAGGGGTACCTGCCCCGGGATTTTTGCGCGTATGCCAGGGCATTTGTCCGGCAATACAAAGATAACGACGTAGTTGCAATCGCTGAGTCCTGTGATGCAATGCGCAGGGCCTATGACGTGCTGAGATACTGGAATCTGGCTCGCACCGTCTATTTTGTGGATGTTCCACGTACACGTGACCCGAATGCAATCTTGTTTTACGCAGAGGAATTGAAAAACCTCGCCTCCCGGCTTCTCCACAGAGAGATTCACGACTGCCGTGAGTTTTCCCAGAAACTCGTGCTCGCTATCAACTGCATGAACCAAATCCGCACGGAGCTTTCTAATGTCTTTGATTTAGTGTCCCGAAGACAGCTTTCGGCTGTCAGAGGGATTGAAGTTGCCATAGGCGTCAATCAGATCCTGGCCGGCTTTGGGTCCGCCGAAGATTCCCCTGAAGCCATGCCCTGCTTCACGCAGGATTTTGAGCCCGGAATGTTTTGTACTCTCATTGGGAAAATCGAGGAGATGATAAGTCAGACAGTATCTGAATCCACTCCCCTCAGCCGCGAGAAAGGCAGGATTCCTGTGGGAGTCAGCGGAACCTGTTTGCTGGATTTATCACTGATAGACTGTATCGAAAACGCCGGGTTAGATGTAGTCTTTATTGATTCATGCCTCCCCTCAAGGACGTACGACTTCGTTGTAGACAGCAAGATCACATCTCGGCCCTTCTATGCATTGGCTGAAGCCTACCTCGGTAAAACACCCTGTCCACGAATGTTTCAAGGAAGAGAGCGGATCGAACGCGTCTATGAGCTTGCATCAGATCACGGTGCCGAAGGACTCATATACTTCGCTCCGAAATTCTGTGACCAGGCATACTACGATTTCATAGAGATAAAACACGGCCTTAAAACTCTAGGCAGGCTCCCTGCTCTTCTCCTTGAAGGTCAATATGGAGTGGGAAAGACAGGCCAGGCCCTGACACGGATAGAAGCGTTTAGAGAAATGCTTGAAGGCAGGTAGCGACGGATGGCACCGGGAGAAGTCAGGAGAGGGAAATCACACCTGAAAATAGCGGGCGAAACCCGGCGTATCAAGACCATCCGGACGCTTGCACGGAAGAGCTGGGTTCACAGCGCAGCCAGACTGGTAATTAACCGTATGGAAAGGCGAGGTGGGGCGCCTCATCAGATTGATGCCATCCGGTCCTTTGCAGACGATTTCAAGCACGCGTACCTGAGGGAAAAACCCTGCATCTTCACAAGCGCGTTTGTCCCGAACGAACTCATCTACGGCCTGGGAGGGGTGCCTTTTCTGCCTGAGGCTGCATCAGGATTCGCAGCGAGTTTCGGATTTGCCGGCGAAAGCCTTGCAGCATGTGAATCTCTATGGTATTCCCCGGATCTCTGTAGCTTCCACAGGGCAGGAGTGGGAGTTTCAGTCCTCGGACTCGCACCTAAGCCTGCTGCGGTAGTCGTATCATCACATCTTTGCGACGGGGGCAAACGATCCTTATATCAGATAAGCCGGTATCACGATTGTCCTTTCTACATTCTGGACGTACCCTATACGAATTCTCTTCAGTCGCTGGACAGGTTGGCGAGACAGATAGAGGAGGTCGCGCGTAGCTTGGAACATGAGGTGCCGGGCCTATCCGGGGATCACATGGACAAGGCTGTCACATACTCAAACGCTGCTCGTAGCCACTATCTCGATCTCTGTAATCTACGGGCCAACATCCCGTCTCCATGGCGAGGGCGGGAAGCATTGAGCTACGTAGTGTTGTTTCTCTGGTCATGGGGAAGCCGGTGGCTTCCCAAGTTCTATCAGGCTCTTGCCGAACATGCCGGGGACATTGTCAGATCAGGTAAGTATCCCGTAAGGGGTGAACGGTTCAGGATTGCCTGGTCCAACTTAAAGCCCTACTACAGTCCCAGGCTCTTTGACTACCTTGAGGACGAGTGTGGGGTTTCCATTGCTTTTGAGGAATTCAGCTATATGTACTGGGATCCTCTGGATGCCAGGGAGCCATATGTAAGCCTGGCCAAAAAGATCATGGCGAATCCCGGATGGGGGCCGATAGAGCGCAGGCTGGAAGTTATCAACCGAATAGTACGGGAGTTCTCCATCGACGGTGTAGTGCAATTTGCACAATGGGGATGCAGGCAATACAACGGCGCAGCCTCCATTCTTTCAGACCACCTAGGAAAGCAAGGGATCCCCTTCCTGAATCTCGACGGAGACGGGGTGGACGCAAGGAACAGCGGCGAAGCCCAATCCTTAACAAGGCTTGGCGCCTTTGTCGAGCTTATGGAGGCGCGAAACATCAGAAACTCGAGGTGAGTCAGTACATTGAAACCAGGCTCATGTATCATAGGAATTGACGTGGGATCCTCCGCAACCAAGGGAGTCCTCCTTCTGGACGGGCAGATCCTATCCACTTTCATGCTGCCCACCGGAACCGATCTGAATGTTGCGGCAGGAGAGTGCATAAAACGCCTGCTCAGTGATAAAGGACTGACTGAAAAGGATATTCTGTATACGGTCTCAACAGGCTATGGCCGTGCCCGGGTCGAAACGGCAGACAGGACAATAACGGAAATCACGTGTCATGGTAGAGGAGCGAAGGCCCTATCCGCTCGGGCAGGACTCGTGATTGACATCGGTGGCCAGGACTCCAAAGTCATCCGCCTTGATGAGGAGGGGATGGTAGCCGATTTCGTTATGAACGACAAATGCGCTGCAGGCACAGGAAGATTTCTCGAGGTGATGGCAGAAAGGTTAGGGACGTCCCTTTTGGACTTCGGAAGCATGTGGAAAGCTGCGAGGAAGCCGGTCAATATATCCAGCACTTGTACGGTATTCGCCGAATCCGAGGTAATCAGCCTTTTGTCCAAGGGAACAGCGCCTGATGCGATAATCCGTGGCTTATGCGATGCAGTAGCCGACCGTCTGCTTGGGATGGTTCACAGAGTCGGGCTTACCCCTGATGTTGTTTTGACCGGCGGGGTCAGTAAGAACGAAGGTGTCAGGCTTTCTCTTGAGAAGAAACTCTCGCTCAAGGTCGTGGTCCCTGACGCGTCTCAATTCGCAGGGGCATACGGGGCTGCGATAATTGGAAATGAGCTTTCCAGGCGGGAGCACGCTCGTCGCGGCTCAGGATAGGAAGCGAAACAGGAAACGCCCTGCTTCATTCAGCACGAAGCAGAGCGTCCTGAATCACAACTCCACATAATTGAATTGGTCCGGGTCTGTCAGCCTTGTCGGACAGCACTGCCGAATAAGCCTATTCCGTAAGCATAGCCTCGCGAATAGCCTCCCGCCGAACCTGCCGTCCCTGCCAGGCGTGGAGAGCCAGCGCAATAGCGATAATCCCGTAAGCCACAAACACGCGGAAGTACTCGCCGATTTGCGGCACTCCGAAAAGCCTCTGTCCTGCCAGGGGCGAGACCACAAAGAGAGTGTGGAATAGGACAACACCCACTATGGCTTGGAAGATCGTAGCACGCCTGGTTGACGCCCCTCCCACGAGAAGAGCTGCTATTGAGAACATGCCTACCTGCTCATGGCTGTTGTAGGTGTTAAGCGTGCCGATATTCTGCAAGAACACCAATTGTCCCCAGCCTGCAATAACCGTGGAAAGAATCATCGCAATGATCCTGGTCTTATCCACCTTGATACCCATTACCTCGGCTATGTGCATGTCCTGACCGACTGCGCGCAGGTTCTGGCCCATTTTGGTCTTCATCAGGAAGCCGATAACCACGCACATCCCTGAAGAGACAAGTAGCGTGACAACGGGGATACGCACTCCGCCCACGACAGGCCTCCAGATCTTGTCGAGAGACTGGGCCATATTAATGAGGTCAACCGTATTCCGCACTCCAATCCCTTGAGGCAGCAGCATTGCCGGATTCTTAAGCGGAATTATCGGCCCGACAAGGAAAAGGAAGATTAGCTGATAGATACCGTTGGCGAAAAAGCCCAGTATCATACTGGTAATCATCTCGCGTCCTTTTGCCCGGTTCAGCACCAGTCCTGCAAGCCATCCTGTGATTGCCGCAATAGGCGTGGCGAGCAAGCAAGCTAACAGGAATCCGCGAACGCCTGTAATGCCCCAGTAGGTCACGGCAATTACCGAAGCCTGTCCTGCCATTGCGCCGATTACTATACCGAAGTTCAGTCCCATTCCTGCTGTAACCGGAATCAAGAGTGATAACACCAAGAGAGAGTTGCGGGCAAGCCGGGTTAGCACCTCATTGAGGAGAAACGTGAAATTGAGCCCTGCAACCATCGCCATCGTGATAGAGAGCGCAAGGAACAATATGGGCACACCGTTAGTCAGGATTATGTGGCGTATATCCAAGCCGGCATGTCGGCCTGACTCGACTGTTTTCGGCTCCGAACTCTGTGTCATTTGCTACTTACCCCCTGTCGAACGTGTCAATGCGTAAAGAATCATGCCGTTGGAAATAATCAGCCTGGCTACCTCTGAAATGTCACCCTGGATCACTCTGCTCGTAACAGGTAGGGCAGTGGTCAACAGGGTTTGGAACAGCACCGTGCCGATGATGACATTGAATATAGTCGCTCTCTGCAAGCTGGCTCCGCCTATTAGGATCGCAGCTACTGCAGGGAACGCCATCATCAGAGGCGCCATGTAAAGCTGAAGAAATCCATAGCTTTGCGCATACACGATTATACCTATGGCCGCCAGAACAGTCGACAGAACAACCCCTACCGCCTTCATTCTGCGCACGTCTATACCTGCAGACCTGGCAAATACGGGATTGGCTCCTGCAGCTAACATAGCTATACCGAGTTTGGTCCTGTAAAACAAGTAGATAAGCAGGCAAAATAACAAGAAGAAGCCGAGGAGTCCTGCGGATATCTTAACCCCGAACAATTGGAATACTACGAAATTATTGAGAACCCTGCCGAAATGGTTTCCCAGGGTCAAAGTAAACCTTAGCCCCTTCCCCCCGATTGCCCATATGAGTTCCGGGTTCTTAAACGGTGCCATCAGCCAGAAGACACACATAACTGCCACGCTGGAGAATCCTACGTAAGTCCCCACCATCATCTCCTGGCCCTTCACGCTTTCCAAGAGCAATGCATAAAGGTATCCTACGACTACTGCTATGGGAACAGCAAATGCAATAGCTGCGAACAGTCCGGAAAAGCCTGTAAGGCCCCTCTCCATACTAATGAGTGCGCCTACAAGACCGCTTAGCACGCCCAGCGGCAGGCCGAAATTGAGGCCTACTCCGCAACTTATCGTCGGAACCATTGCCAGGACAAGTATGCCGTTCATCCCGACTCTGACAAGAGAGTCGGTAATGAGTTGAGGCACTGACATGTCAGTTAGGTATGCTATGATGAATATGATGACAAGGAACCCGGCAATAATGAGCCGTGGCACCCCTATATGTTCAACAGTTCGTTTAAGTGTCTGCATCATGTCTAGATGGCCTCCTTCCTGACTCTGCCTGCCATCATCAATCCAAAGTCGGCGTCGGAGGCATCAGGCGGCAAGATCCCGGCGAGCCTGCCACGGTACACAATAGCGACCCTGTCGCATATCTTGCGTAGTTCCCCGAGTTCACTGGAAGTCATTATTATGGTCACATTATGCTCTCTATTGAGACGGACCAGAAGATCGAGGACAAGTCTCTTGGCGCCGACGTCAATACCCCGGGTCGGCTCAGAAACAAACAGAATCTCCGGATCAAGCGCAAGCGCCTTGGCTACGCATACCTTCTGCTGGTTGCCGCCGGAAAGACTCCGAACAAGTTGACTAGATCCGAGACATCTTATATCCAGCTTACGTATCATTTCCTCTGCGTAAGCCCTGAGTTCCCCCCGGTTCTCTAACCTCAGTGCAGGCAAGAAATGGGGCCAGGGCCGAAGGAACTTCTGCTGCGCCTGCATTGCAGTGACCCCAATGTTTCGATCAATAGGCTCATCAAGCAGCAGGCCGACGCCGCGCCTATCTTCAGACACAAATGCGAGCCCCTTCAGCAGCACCTGCTCAGGAGAATTCAACGTGATATTATCCCCATTCTTGCTTGCCCTGCCTGCGGCAGAATAGAGGCCCATTATTCCATTGGCGATACCTAGCTTTCCATGGCCGGCCAGTCCCCCGATACCCAGGATCTCGCCGCGCCGGACGGTCAAGGATAAGCCGCGAACCATTTCACCCGGCATATCCACCATGAGGTTATCTATGGTAAGAGCTATGTCTTCGTCACTGGGCTCCTTTTTTCTGGGAGGAAGCTCGACTTTTTCCACTTTCCTTCCTACCATCAACTCAGCGATTCGCTCAACGACTGCTTCGTCCCGATTCAGCTTTGCCACGGTCTCGCCGTCGCGAAGGACTGTGATTCTGTCTGCCACAGCCATGACTTCATCCAGACGGTGTGTGATGAACAAAATGGCGATTCCGTCCGCAGCCAGCCTACGCAATGAGCCTAGAAGGCGGTCAGCCTCTGTTTCAGTCAGGACAGCCGTAGGCTCATCGAACACCAGGATTTTGACTTCCCTTTTGTCAACCTCTCTGGCAATCTCAATGAACTGCATGTATCCCACAGGCAGGCCTGCTACCGGCAGCCATTCGTCAATAGACAGGTCAAGACGGTCTAGAGCGATCCTAGCGTCCCTACGCATAGCCGGAACGTCAAGATAGTCTAGAAATTCAGATTTCAGCAGTCTGCTAAGGGCATTCTTGCGTGTTGTTTCACGGTTCAGTTTAATGTTTTCCGTAATAGTGAATCCCGGCAACAACATGAACTCCTGGTGAACCATGCCGATTCCCGCTTGCATGGCTTCAGCGGGCGACATAAATCCCACTTTTTTTCCGTCAATGAGGACCTCACCGGAAAAGCCGCCTGTGCTATGAATCACAGGCATGCCGAAAAGGATATTCATGAGAGTTGACTTACCCGCCCCATTCTCACCAACAAGAGCGTGGATTTCACCGGGATAAAGGTCAATAGAAACATCGTTTAGGACGACATTGCCAAAGTACTGTTTTGTGATACCCTTCATTTCCAGGACTCGTTGTGTTCGTTCCATGTTCTTGTTCTTCCCTTCTCACAGTACAAGATCCACCGGCAAAACCAGAGGCGAACTCTAACTTTGTTCAGGCCTGCGCTATTCCCGCCGCCTAAAGAGGCGGGGCGCCGGGTGTGGATTACCCGGCACCCCTCTACCTCACATTGTGAATTGCTTATTTCTCGTTAGAATTCGTCTTTCCCGAAAATGACGGAGGCGCTTGTTATGAGATAGAAATTCTCCTTTTCATGCTCGGGAAGCTTGCGGATTCCCATAGAAACGCCGGCCGCAGTTTCTAATCTTTCCTTAACCGCGTTCATATCGTTAAGGTCCATCTTGCCTTCAACTGTGTCACGGGCTATTTCTACACAAGCTTCGACAAGAAGGTAGTTTGTGGGAATTGGCCATGTGGCAAATCGTCCTGCCCCTCCTTTTGCGACAATAGCATCGTTGATCGCCTTTAGGATCCCAGGGATATTGCCTTTCAACTCGTCAGTGATCTCAAGGCCGAGGGCATTCGGGTAACCGTGAGTCGGGCTCGGGCAGCACTGCTCAGGGAAGATCGCGCCGGTGTTCAGCGCTGAAATGATAAGAGGCTCCTGCATACCGCAGTTGGTACTAAACAAAGCGATATCCTTCCCGTGCCTCTCAACTTGCCTAGGAACATCTTCAAGAATGAACTGCTGAGCGCCGGGTATGCCTGACTCGCCCATTGGGTCCGGAGCGGTCACGAAAACAAACTCCAATCCGATCTTGTCACATTCAGCTTTCATGATGTCACGGCGCTTCGCCAGAAGCTCCATGGACATATGTCTTGGGAAGGAATAGTGGAGGAACTTCTTGGCGCCTAGTTGCTTTGAAAGGTTGACAATTGTCACGCCTCGCGCTTCTTGGTCGGTCTCGAATGCAAGGTCTGCAGTGACGGCTACTAGAGGAGGATCCTCATGGGGAACGCCCAGGAGGAAAATGATATCCGGACGCAAATCCCTAACTTGCCTGATAGCGGCAACTGTGCCCGGAACTGCCTGGTTGACTACGATGGCTTTGACGTCTTTATCCGCGGCAAGGCCGGTGATTTGGGCTATCGTGGTCTCCTGCTCCTGCATGAAGTTGTCAGGATAGGTGACGTGCTTTATCATGTCACCATACTTACCCTTCATCTTCTCGGCAGCTCGATACTCGTCCTCACCTTGGGACACTGTTCCTGTTACAAGGCCAATCTTGTACGCAGGAGCTGCAGTCCCGACAACACCTATCGCGCCAATTAGAAACGTCAAAACCAATAAGCAAATAACGAACCTCTTCATTATCCTACTCCCCTTCCTAATCTACTTAATAAGTCATAGATTCTTAAGAAACGCTGTGTTCAGCTCAATTGTGATACCGGATTATCACCCCCAAAGCCATTTTTCAGCCTCTCAGAGTAAATTTACTCCTATAGAGCACTAGGTATCAATAAACATTCGATACTGCTTGTTAATAGTCCTGCTAGAAAGCAACGGATATTTGTGGAACCCTGGAAGCTTCGCGCCTTGGCACCAATTGGGCGTTCTTTTGCAGTGATTATGCAGTGATTAGGACGCCCTCTACAGTGAGCGGAGGACGCCCTAATCGTTACTTAACGATTATCATGGGATGGGGGGTCGTCCCCCCCATCCCCGGCCCCGCATAGATGTTGCCACTAGCGCCGGGTTTGCCTTGCCGGGCACTGCCTGGCCGTGATAATCCCGGCATCTTCGCTGTCTCGAACCAAACCCTTGAGCAACCATGATACGCGCTTGTATACAAGAAACGTGAGAATCGAACTGAGCCCGGCTTTGACAGCATTAAAGGCAAACAGTATAGGGAGCATGGCTACTATTTGCTGTCTGGAGAATCCGTAGATTAAGGGGATTATTGCCAGATTCACAAGAGGCATTACCAGAGTCTGTGCGATAGTGCCTGCTATGAGACCTGCTATAGCACCGCCAAGCGTATGATATCGTCTGTACACAAAGCTTGCAGCCAGCACCAGGCTGCCTGTGCTCAGGAAATGCATCAAGGCTCCGACTGCCCCGTCAAGGCCTGTGATGGCAGCCATCAAGACCGCCATAATGAAAGTCACCATCAATCCCGCGCCCGGCCCAAAAGCGAATCCTGCAATTAACACAGGCACGTCAGCCGTCTCGAAGCGCAAATGCGGAGCTGATGGAAATAGCGGCCAGTTGACAAGGGACAAAAGCACTGCTATAGACGCAAGTACACCTAATGTTACAAGTGTTCTGGTTCTCCTGTTCATAAGTGAAGGCAACCTCCTTTACAGCCTTGGTTGCCCGGGCTCCGGCCTCTTGTCTTACCCGGCATAGCACTCCGGTCTAACTGGCATAGCACTCCGGTCTAACTGGCAAAGCACCCTGGTCTAACTGGCATAGCACCCTGGTCTTACCTGGCGCAGCGCCCCGGCTTTGCCCGGCATAGCGCTCCGGCATACCGCCTGAGCAATGTGTGCTGCCTGAAAGAAACAACAGAGCCCTGGGCACTAGACCTCAGGGCTGCTCTTTCAGAGAGTTTCAAGTCATGGCAAGCACGTTGCGTCAGCTTGCGACCTTCTCCCATCCGGACTTTACCGTCGGTACCGGTTTTACACCGGCTCAACCGCATTTGCGGCTCGTGGACTTGCCTTTCGGCTTCACCACCGGTCGGGAATTGGCTGGAGCCTCCAGCCTCACCCTGCCCCGAAGATCTACTGTCGGCTATTGGTTTTATCTAAATACTACACTATTTGTCAGCAGACTGCAAGATGCCTGCCGGCCTAATCAGAAATTCCGCAAACGCCGTTTCCCCTGGGTATGCGTTTCAACTGGCACTCTGGTTGTAGCCGTCAGGTTAGATGGGAGTCCTACCCATCTATGAAAGAGCATATAAAGCCCCCTTTCCCCCAAATTAAGCGTTTTCTGAAGGATATCCCCTTATATGCTCTTTGTCTTATCCCGAATCACCCCGCTGACTTTTAAGAGAGCCTATCCTGTCCTTGCCATCAGGGTGATGTCGCATGGAGCATATCAAAGCTCCCTTATAGGGTATCCTACTTCAACGTGGCTCAGCAAAAGAGCCATTCAGGGGAGTTTGAAAGCGTCCAGACGGTCGATTGGCTCTCCCTGAGAGCCAGTCAAGCGGATCCGATGGCTTTCGTGTAGTTGAATGGCCCATGCAGGGGAGCCACTCAAGGGGATCTAAGGGCTTCCGCAGGGAGTGTGGCCCACCCAGTGAGCCATCTTAGGGGATCCGATGACTTCGGTGTAGTTGAGTGGCCCATCCAGTGGGCCATTCAAGCAGATTTAATGACTCCCATGCGGTTGCTTGGCCCACCCAGTGAGCCGGTCCGAAGATGGTATGCTGTGGTAATTGATCCCTTGTCACAATCATGTAACTCATTACAGTGTGATGACACCATTTTCCAATATCCAACAGCCAGTTCCAATTGCTCCCTTGCAGCAATAACGTTAGTTGACTACATGTTACGCTCTATGCCTTGCGGAATTCCAGCAAGAAGTGTCAATGTATGAAGACAGTGTCAATGAAAACAGTGCCTTCAGCTACCAGTCTCACCTCTCCACTGACCGTAGCATAAGGAGCTGAATGAGCCCCGCCCGTATTGGGTGGCGTAACAGTGACGGATAGAGTCCCACCAGGCTGCTTAAAGCTGTAGCTCCCCGGTTCTCCGCGCGCGGTTGCATAGGCCAGGGCAACAGCGACACTGCCCGAGGCACAACTTGACTCCCAAACAAACGTATCAGTGGCTTCTACATATACCAGAGGCACTATCTCATCAAATCCCTGGCGGAACATGACCCCGACACATGCCTCATCTTCCAGCCCTAAAGTATCGCACAGCTCCAAGAGAACATCCTCTTCCATACGATAGTCCCTTGCATCCACAACTATGTGTGTGATTCTCTCCAATCTGACCAGTGCCACAACAGTCGGCCGCAGCCTCAGGGAAACCTCTCCCAGCCATGATTCGAGCACATCTTTAGGGCTGAGACACGGCAGGATGCGAATGTTTTTGTCAAGCCCGCCTGCAGTCCATGAGAGAGCTTCCACGAAATAGAACTCGACCTCAGGCACGCCGGGAAACGCACATGATGCCCAATGCGGCAGCTCCTCTTGGTCCAGTTCAGCCTCGACGAGGATAGGCTCATCCAGGCCTTGTACTTGGATAAGTCCTTGCAATAGGTTGGTATTGCCTTTCGTCACTCCCATTGCCGGATGCCTTATTGACGCCAGATAGGCTCCAAGGGATCTGACTGCATTACCGCAGAACTCACCACCCATCATTCGCATGGAGGCTGCGACCGGGCCCTCTGACATAAGCGTAACAAAGCCCACCTGCTCTCCGCCAAGGACAGCAGGGTTCATCAGATCCGCTGCCACCTTTGCATGGATAGACTCGTGGACCGGATCCAGGACAAGTATGGTGATATTACCCGCCGGGTTGAGCTTTGCAAACCTTAGCCTCATCCTAACCACCCTCCCACTATCCTGGCGCTGCAATACAGAAACAAAGCCGGCACATTAGCCAAAGCCAAACCGGTGGACCGGCTGATACAACGGCTGGATGAGCCCGGCATGTTACCTGGACAAGTCTAGCACATTCCTCAGCGACGGTTGGCAGGTTTGACCGCTTGTGCTATTTCGCCTTTTACAACCAACTCAGTGATTGCTTCAATGTCAGGATATAGCCAGCGATCATCTTCAAGAGGAGGCACGACGTCCCTAACCAAGTCGTAGATCTTGCGAGTCAGAGAGGCTAATTTTTCAGGCCCCCTAAACTCTACCGCCTGACAAGCGCACATGAGTTCAATAGCAAGCACACGGGCAACATTCCCCACGACTGCCCTGGCCTTGCGCGCAGCGGTAGTCCCCATACTAACGTGGTCTTCCTGGGATGCGGATACCGGAATAGAGTCTATGCTCGCAGGCGTACAAAGGACCTTATTCTCAGATACTAAGGATGCAGCAGTGTAATGGGGAATCATGAAGCCGCTGTTGATACCGCTGTGCGCAGTGAGAAAAGCCGGAAGCTGCGATAGAGTCGGGTTCAGTAACCGCTCGATTCTCCTCTCGGATACGTTTCCAAGCTCGGCAACGGCGATTGATAGGAAATCCATGGCGAACGCCACAGGCTGGCCATGGAAATTGCCTGCTGATATCACGCTGCCGTCAGGGAAAACCAAGGGATTATCGCTGGCCGAGTTTATCTCAGTATTGATTACTTTGCTTACATATCCCAGGACATCCCTGGTGGCACCATGAACTTGAGGTATACACCTGAGTGAATATGCATCCTGCACTCGCAGCTCGCCCGGAGCACTCACAAGCCGGCTTCCTTGCAGCAACCGGCTAAGGAGCTCTGCACATTCCGTCTGGCCAGGATGAGGTCTGGCTTGGTGAAGACACGCGCGGAAAGCATCGGGAATTCCTCTCAAAGCTTCCATGGATAGGCACGCAACAGCATCAGCAGTCACAGCCATCACTAAGGCGTCGTAGAGTGCAATGGCACCCAAAGCAGTCATGGCTTGTGTGCCGTTTATGAGGCCCAAGCCTTCTTTGGGCATAAGCTTGAGAGATGAAATTCCGGCTCTCCGCAGAGCCTCGTCCGCGTCCATCAGCACACCGCCCATCCTGGCCTTCCCTTTCCCGAGGACGCCAAGGGCCAGGTGCGCGAGGGGAGCAAGATCGCCTGAAGCACCAAGGGAACCTTGCTCAGGGACAATCGGGCAAATATCATGGTTGACCAGAGCCACTAAAGTCTCGATTAGTTCGTATCTAACCCCGGACAGGCCTTTAGCAAGGGAGTTGGCACGCAAAAGAATCATGGCCCTTACCACTTCATCAGGAAAAGGAGCGCCTGTCCCTGACGCATGGCTCATGATAAGGTTCTCCTGCAACTTACAGAGCTCATCACGAGAGATTCTAACGCAGGCAAGATGTCCGAAGCCGGTGTTGACTCCATAGATTACTCTGTCCTGGGTTAAGATAGACTCTACTGCCTGGCAGCTCCTGTCAACCTTCTCCCGCACATCACCGGCAATTCCCACATGTTTATGATAGCGCGCAACCCCTACGACATCCTCATAAGTAAGAGTCCCGCCGTTGATAAGTATTGTTGACACATTAGTCTCCCTTTCTAGGGACTATCCATGCTCTCCGTGGCCAATAATGAGCTTTGGATAATCATTACTGTTTTCTACGACATGAGAATTGGCTAACACACAAATTCGCTGAAAATTCTCAAATCCCTTCCCAAGAATCTTATGTGAGTCAGGCAAAATCCATCCCGGTTCCGCTCTTTTCATATTGTGGAATCATTTGTGGGGTGACAGCCCAAGGCTGGATAGATATCATAGCCGGGAGGGTGACAACACCCTTAATACCATACTTTACCTGGCGGCTTCTGCCGCAGAAGGGGAGATGTTGTTTGTATCATCTGAAGAAGTATCTGGTTACTTTGATACTTGTGGTCACCATGGTTGCATCGATGGCAGTGACGGCTCTGGCTGAAGATGCAAGTGCACAGAGATCCACAAACGGATTGCCGGTTCACCCGTCCTTTAGGGCAGGGCAAAACGGGCAAGTGTACTACACCGGAAACACTTCATCTGAATCAGCAGTCACCACAGGGCCTGTGACCATCGATTGGCAGACTCTGTACGGGATACAGTTGCAGGTAAATCAAGGTTATCACCTGTGGCGGCTTGACCCGGTGGAGGTTGCCCGACTTGAGGGGCAAGACCTTGGCCTGAATCCTTCAACCGACACTTTCACCCTGTTTAGCAAGGTGGAAGTGGGCAAGTATTCAGGAACCGGCGAAGCGAAGGTCCTTGTGCAGCATGGAAGACGGGCGTATGTTGTCCAGCTAATCCAACCCTTCGGTTCCGGAGCACGGATGATTTGGACAATCAATAGTGTCCGTGAGATCACCAAGCCTGAAGACGCTGCTACAATCGCGAAGAAGGCTAAGACCTCCTTCACATACTGGGGACAGAACGGCCCTACAGTGGCAGCTTATGACCTTACGCCCAATTACCCGATTCCGGGCCCGCCTGTTACACAGAATCCGGGCTCAGGAACGGGAGGACGCATCGTCTACTACGTGCGCCCCGGGGACACCCTCTGGGCAATCTCAGTAAGGCAGGGCGTAACCGTCTACAGGCTCACCGAGCTAAACCCTGACATAAATGCGGATGCCCTGTGGGTAGGCCAGGTCATAATCATCCAAAACAACAACCCGTGGGTGTCCACTCCTGTCACCGGCGGCACTACGATCCCTTCGGGACTAGGAACCGGCCACGGAAACAGGACTCATATCGTGGAACCCGGGGACACACTTTGGGCGATTGCAACTCGCTACGGAGTGTCGCTCCAGGCCCTGATGAACGCTAACGGGATCAAGGACGCCAATGTTATCTGGGCCGGCCAGAAGTTGGCCATCCCGCGGTAAGCGGTGTTTTGGCGGGCAAAGCGACGGCATAACCGGCGAAGCGGTGTCTTGACCACAATGTGGCACGCGACATGACGTGCGAATAACGGAATATGCACGGGATCCGTCCTGATCTCAGCGCGGTCCCGCATGAGCAAACAAAAGAGGCCCGACGGCTTGCGAAACAAGCGTCGGGCCTAGTCATTGATTGCCTGGGCATTTGCGCTCAAGCTTGCTTCGCCTCAAGCTTCTGCGCCTTGAGTTTTCGAATGTAGTCGAGGATAGCCAGTCTGAGCGCAGCAGGACACAAAACAGAACAGTGGATCTTCTGATCCGGGAGACCGCCTAGAGCACGGATAACATCCTCTTCGCCAATTTGATAAGCTTCTTCAATGGGCTTACCTTTGGCGAGCTCAGTAGTTATGCTACCGGTTCCGATAGCTGCAGGACATCCGTAAACCTTGAACTTGACGTCATCAATCCGCCTGTCCTTGACTTTAATGTACACCTTTATGCAATCTCCGCACTCGGGATCCCCGATTGTTCCGATTCCGTCCGCATCCTCAATCTCACCGATGTTTTTTGGATCAAAGAAATGCTCAAGGGCTTTCTCATTGTAGAACATGCTTCAGATCATCCTTCTTTCCAACCCTCTGACATGAGTTGCTTGATCATATATGAAGAAGAGATAAACGGCTATTCGGATCCTAAAGATTTGGATCCTAGACTTCAAACGAGAAGCCAACGCTTCCTAGCATGAATTTCTCCCCAAGCAAGCGAGCGATTTCGGCACAAGCGCGAAACCCGGTACAGTGAAGAGGGATCACTTTCTCTACACCAAGTTCAGTGAATACCTCTACGGTACGGTGAATCCGTCTCACACCGGCTTTATCTAAGTGCATACCACCAATTACGGCATACACCGCTCTGGTTTCAGTCAACTCCTGAATATGCTGTATGGTATTGATTGCCCCGACATGGCTGCAGCCCAAAATGATGATAAGGCCCTTAGAAGTCCTGATACCCATTGACCTGTCATCAGGAAGGAGGTCAGTCGCCCAATCCCCATCCCGCCTGATGAGAAACTCTTGTGATATGTCCTCAAAATCATTGG
The DNA here is from genome assembly GCA_033809295.1 of Bacillota bacterium. GTDB lineage: Bacteria > Bacillota > SHA-98 > UBA4971 > UBA4971 > UBA4971. The sequence continues at coordinate 16,506 of JAPXLY010000002.1, read as the reverse complement.
TTCGTGGGATTTCGCCTGACACGACTATGCCGTCTTCCAACCAAACCGGTTCATCATCGAGATGAAGCTTAGTTCCTTGGGCAAGCAGCGCCTCCTTCGTTAGAGGAGACCCCACTTCCCTAACCTCATTATCTTCACTCTTAACGTACTTCTTCTCAAACACTTCCGGATGCGCATACAGGTTAACATGTTTTACCTCATTCAACAGAGAAGGCAGGCCTCCTGTATGGTCGTAGTGTCCATGGCTCAACACTACAAGGTCTATGTCTTTGAGGTTCAGTCCAAGCTCGGTTGAGTTATGAACAAGTAATTCGCCGGACTGTCCGGTGTCAAAGAGTATTCTCCGTCCTCCGGCCTCAACCAGCAGGGACATCCCATGCTCTCCCCAAAGCTTCTGCCTCCGTACCAAGTTGTCAACCAGGACAGTCACCTTAGTCTCAGTAGCGGTGTCATGGCTTGCCATTGCTTTCACCTCCACAGTCAAGGCAGTCTGGTATTCGTCATATGTTCACAACTATTCTAATCCTTGTATGAATAGACATCAACACAGAAGTATAAAAGACATTCTGTTACTGAAGAAGGCATAGAAAGACAGGAGGCCCGGCCACGAGATAATACACGGGCAGGCCTCTTTATCGGCAAAATAGTCCTACATGTCCCGATGCAATCGTCAAGACTGAATTTTCCTGCTACTTACCGTCTGTGATGATGACCGCCTTCACCTGTCCGCTCCGGCCGTGGACGAGCCTCGTTTACAGTCAGGCTTCTTCCCTGGAAATCGACTCCGTTCAATGCGGCAATGGCATCGTCGGCTGCGTCCTCGGCTACCTCCACGAAACCAAAACCTTTGTCGGGAATGACCCGGACACCTGCCGGACTATAGTCTGCGAATAGACTGCGGACATCTTCCTCAGTAGCATGGTAGGGCAGATTCCCTACATATAGACTCTTCAACGTCATTACTGGTGCCTCTCTTTCGTTTCGCTTGATCCTGTTTTCGGTACCTGATCCATTTCCGCCGCTTACCACTCTATGGCAGAGGAACTGGATCTTCTAAGAGTATTCCCAAGACAGTCCAATACTATCAGACACGAAGGAAGCCGCCGTGCAGCTTTGTTGAGCATAAGCCCCATTGTTGGAAACTGAAGGAATATGAATGCCAATAGAGAATGTAATTCCAGTAAGTTAAGCTTTCCATTACTAAGCCTGGGCTAAGAGTGCCTGTGAAACCAAGTATGAGTTCATCAGTTTTCGCTCGTTGTCTGAGGTTTTGGGTGGCCCCGCACGGTACGTACACTTTCTGGAACCGGTGATCACTTATGGTGATTTACTTAGGATGGTGATAGCATTGGTGTCTTTTCTCCACACCGCAGATTGGCAAATTGGGATGAAGGCGAGTCGCGTGGCGGATGTGGCGCCACATGTCCGCAAGGCCCGCATCGACACGGCAAGGCAGCTCATGCGCATGGCTTCCCAACTGCAGGTTGATTTTGTGCTTATTGCAGGCGACCTCTTTGAGAATAACCTCGTGGATAATGAAGCTGCTCACCGCGTGGCTGACGCTCTTTCCGCATGTTCTCCGATACCCGTTTATGTCCTCCCGGGCAATCATGACCCTCTGACCGCTGATTCCATCTATAGCCGTTCCGCATTCACCGATTACCTTCCCCAAAACGTACATATCTTACGGACATCTGAGCCTGTCGTGCCGGTACCGGGGGTAGTGCTCCTGCCTGCCCCGGTTATGTCCAAGGAGTCGTATGATGACCCCACTCAGCAGTTTCAGATACCTGAAGAGATGCAAGGGGATTCCATCGTAATCGGAATAGCCCACGGCTCACTGCGTATACCAGGCAAGTTCCAGGAGAATGATTTTCCCATACCGTTGGATGCCGCGAAAAGACTCGACCTTGATTACCTCGCGTTAGGGCACTGGCACTCTTTCTATGTGCATAATGACATGAGGACCGTATATCCGGGGACCCATGAACCGACAGGCTTCGATGACCAAAGCAGTGCAGCTCTGGCCCATGTTACAATCCGTGCCCCAGGATCATTGCCGGACATCGAAAGAGTCGACACAGGCGCTCTCTCTTGGCAGACTCTTGAGCTTGGCGTGGACGGCGGCCCGGACCACGTAGTCAGCAGCATAAAACACGAAGTAAGCAAGGTGCAGGACCCGTCCGCAACCCTGCTTCGCGTGGTGCTCAAAGGCCATGCCCAGTCTGACGATTTGAAGTGGCTGGAGGATCTTGAGGTCTGGCTCAGAGCATGTTTGCTGTACGTTGAAATGGACAAAACTCGCTTTGTCACACGTCCTGTCGGGCGAAGGCTGCAGAAGCTTGCAGCCGGTAATCCGTTCTTGCAGTCAATAATATCTGATCTGGCAGACATCGCTTGCGCTCTGGGACACCCAATAGAGGATTTGCCTGAAGACCTGATAAGCGCCAGAGGTTCAGGTTCGTCAGCAATAGATGATGCACTCCAAGATAGCCTCGACCGGTGGGAGATTGAAGCTGAGGATGTAGAGGAAGCCCTCAGAACACTGGCCTCCATAGCTGAGGAGGTGATGTCATGATTCTGCACTCACTTTCTCTTTCCGGGCTGCGCTGCTTTAGAAACCCTATAGAACTTAGGGACTTCAGTGAGGGCATAAACATCATCCACGGACCGAACGAGTCCGGGAAATCGACTCTCATCATGGGGTTGGCATTGGCATTCTTGAATCGCCATGATATGACCGGTGATGCCATAGAGGTGTTCCGTCCTTGGGGGACTTCTCTCAGCCCGGTTATTCGTGCTGAATTTGCCAGTGGGGGCAAGCTGTATTGCTTGGAAAAAGGCTTCCTGGACAATGCAAAGAGCGTTCTCTCTGAATGGGACGGCCGCTCCTACCAACGTCTTGACGAGGGGAAAAAATCTGATGATAAGGTTCGCGGGATGATGCAGGCAGAGTTTTCAGCAAGGGGGTTGTCCAAGAACACGCAATGGGGCCTGGCACACCTCCTTTGGATGCCGCAAGGCGCAGATCGTTTCAGCAACCTGTCTCTTGCCGAGCCGGGCATACAGGACTATTTCCGCAAAGCGATGGGGGCTACACTCTTTAGCAAGAAAGACGACAAGTTATTGGATTCAATTAGCAAGAAATATGCGGACCTCTTCACTCCGAAAACAGGAAGTCTAAAGGCGAATTCAGATGTGAATATTGCCGAGCAGAGAGTTAAGGCTACTGAGGATCGACTGGACAGTGTTGTCCGTGACTTGGAAGCAATGCGCGAGGCAGAAGCTGACCTTAAGTTGCAGAACTCCCGCCTCGCCCAGCTCGAAGCTGACTCTGCTAAGCTAAAGCAGGAAAGAAAGAGCCTGGCAACACAAATTGACCGTATCCGGGAACTCGAATCCCAGCGCAATACAATGAAGGCTGAGTTGAAAACTACTGTCCAAGCGTGGGAGACAGTAAAGAACGAATGTCGGCAAGTTGAGGAACTCAAGAAAGGCATAGCTAATGCAGAAGCAAAGATTGTGCTGAATGAAAAAGCCCTGGAACCGCTGAAAGCTGACCTTGACAAGGCATCCAAGGAGCTCGCTTCCTGTCGTGGTGCTGAGAAGGATCTGGAAAAGGACATTAAGAAGACCAACCAGGAATTTCAGAATGCCAGTGAGCTGCAACAAGCCAAGACCCGTCTTGAGTCCATGGCAAGCCTAACAGCACAGATCAAGTCAGCCCACGAACTGACGACAAAAATCGGGGATCTCGAGAAAGAACTAAGCAAACAACCTTGTCCCGGTGTTGCAGATGTGAAATCGGCTGAGACTTCAAAGTCCCGCATAGACGCAAGAGAGGCTGAGGCGCGCGCGCAAGGCCTCACAATAGATGTTACAGCCTACAAAGACTTGGAAATAGCCGCAAGCACGTCTGATGAAGAGAAGACTTACGCAATCCGCCCCGGCGAACCCTTGTCCCTGATATCTGCTGACAGGATGGCCCTGGACATCCGTGGCCTCGGACGAATTGAGATCAGGTCAGGCTCTGCTGATGTGAAGCAACTCCTTCGGCAGATTGCGGAGGCAAAAGAAGCGCTCAAAGAAATCCTTGACAGGTATGGGGTAGCCACTCTATCTGAGCTTAAGGAGCGATACGACTGGAGCCTTAAACAGAACTCGCACCTAAACACCTTGCGGGAGAATCTCAAAACCACCTTGGGCTCAGGGAATACTCTGAGGCTTCTCGAATCCCGGCTCAAGAAGGAAGAAGAAGCTCTACAAGAACAGTGCCGAAAGCTTGGTATAGCCCAAGAAGAACTGGCTAAGGCAGAAGCGCCTGACGTTGACATCCTGAAAAGCGGTCTCGACAGCCTGAATACGCAACGAGTTGAATTGGACAAAGAAATATCTGAGCTGGATAAGCTTGAACGAAACCTCTCCAAACAAGTCACCAAACTGAATCAGGAAACCGGTATGCTCAGGGCTTCGAATGAGGCCTCCTCAGGTGAGCTCAAGAGGCGCCTTGAACCTTATGGCGATGACGAAGACAAACTGAAATCGGTTTTGGCAGACAAAGAGAAAGAGAAAACCCAAAAGGAGAACGAGTTGGCGCGCCTGGAAAAGCTGATCCCGACAAACGCTGCTGAACTGGAGCGGGATGCCGCTAAACTCGACCGGGAAATAAAGAAACTTGACGCGGTGACGATACCGGAGGTTCGTGAGAAGAGGGCTGTCCTCAGAGGGAAATTGGACGATGCCGGTAATCGTGGATTGTACACTGAGGCAGTCCAGTGTGAAGAAGCTCTGGAAATTGCCAGAAGAGAATACGGACTGGCCTTTAAGAAAGCAAAAGCAATAAGACTTCTCCACCACCTGGGTCATGCTCGGAAGAAGCAGTTGCTTGATGCTCTGACTGAACCCATCCGGGACGAGGCGACCAGGATATTTCGGCAAGTCACGGATTCCCCCGGGCGGTCCATCGAACTCGAATCCAACCTGTCGCTTGCAGGTATTCGGGTTGGTGAGGAAGACTCTGAGACCATTGGCGCTCCGGGAGAATTCTCCATAGGCACGCAAGAACAACTCATGATGTCCGTCAGATTAGCGCTGGGACGCCTACTCGGGCAAGTAGAACGGCAGCTCGTAGTGCTGGACGATCCTCTTGTGAACACTGATTCTGTCAGGCTGCAACGGATCCTGCGCCTACTCGAGACTGCGTCAGAGACGCTGCAGATCGTGATCCTTACCTGTCACATAGACAGGTACCAAGGCATCACAGGCAAGAGATTCGACATCCGGGAGGTGGCGCTTTAGCCAAGAACCGTCTGCGGAATCTTCCGTTCTTCCAAAACCTTTACAAAATGCTAACTTGATCCACACAAGTTCTTGACAATCTTTTCGTTAATATATAACAGTGTGACTAAAACGAGGAGACTAACCGCGCACATCTTCGCCGGTAGATTTGCGCACGATTAAGCCCACGCTGATTAGGGGTGTTGCATTTTGGAAGAAGGAGGGATCCCTCAGGATGTCATCGCCGAAACGTCCGACTTTTCTGTGGTTACGCAGGATAATGACGGCATTTGTGCTGTCAATCATGACAGCATTTCCCATTGTAGCAGTGTTTCCGGCTTCCGCGTCGGCAAGCGGCATGAAGTCAGGGCCACAAGTAGTGGAAGTGAGCCTTGAGGAATGTCGCAGTTTGGCGCTGGAACACAGTGCAAGCGTGCTTCTGGCCGAAAACGCCGTGCTCGACGCCAGGCTGGCATTGGAACAAACAGAAGCTACAAGCCTCACAAAACCGTCCCCTACATCACTTTACCAATCTCGGATGAGCCTTGAGTCCGCCAGGAAGAACTTAGAGATAACTAAGCAGGACGTAGTCCTTGGCACTGATCAGTTGTACTACTCGCTCCTTAGAGCAGAACACCTGGTATCCATCTCCGGACAGGCCCTTGACCTTTCCGAAAGGCAATTTGAGATAGCTTTGGCTAAGGAAAGCGTCGGTATGGCCACAAAGCTGGACATCATGAGAGCCGAAAATCAGACTGCTTCAGCCCGCAACAGCTTGGCAAGTGCCCTTCTCAGCAAGGACCTTGCAACGGTCTCACTGAATCAGGCTATCGGATTCGCCCCGGAGACAATTCTCTCTCTGCGCGATGAGTTCTTCTATGAGAAGACAGAAGACCTGGGTCTTGACGCCTCAATAGAGTTCGCGCTTGCCAAACGGGTTGAGATTTCTCAAGCGCAATCAGCAGTGGAAATCGCTGATATGAATGTGAAACTGGCGGACAACAGTTTTACGCCGAGACTTACATATGAACGCGCCAGACTCGCAGCCGAAGATGCCAGGATCAAGTTGAAAGAGCAGCAAAACAAGATAGCTCTCGCAGTCCGCCAGGCTTATGTAGCGCTAAAGCAAGCAGAAGCCAAGGTGGAGCTTACCGAATCCAAAGTCAACGAAGCACGGGAGAATCTTCGCATAACCCAGCTTCTATTTGAAGCAGACATGGCTACGAACGTGGAAGTCCTGTCTGCGCAAAACCAGTATACTCAGAGTCAGATAGATTCGGTTCAGGCCATATACGACTATAACATGACAAGATCGCAGTTTAAGCGCGCTATAGGTGATACGGCCGGCCTTACCGGAGGTGTCCCTACGCCATGAGGAAACCACACGTTGCGAGCAAGAATCACATTATGAGCAAATCGGAAATTACGAATAGGTCACAAATCATGAGTAGATCACAAATGATGTGCAGATCGCAGGTCATGACACTCATCAGAGCCCTGGTCCTTTTAGGCATGCTTATCCTGGCCTTCCCATGGCAACATGCGCTCGAAGCATTCAACGGCATTGAAATTCCCACACTGACCCTTGCCGACGCTCTTGACCTCGCTGCTTTCCAAAACCCTGAGATTGCAGCCACCAAACAAGCATTGGAACTCACAAGTTCCAGACTAAGAGAAAGCCGGGGAAACACGAAGCCGAAGATCTCCCTCCAAGGGTCAGGCCATGGGACTTTGACCACCTTGCCTACAGCGACTTATACGTTGGCGGGTGGTTCATCTCTGACAGTCACCGTGAGTCAGTCTCTGCCAGGTGTCATGCGGGAACCGTTCAGCGTCGGGCTTTCGCCTGTGGAGCTCAGTGAGATCAGCTTACAGGAAGCAGAACTTGACCTCGCCAAAACCAGGCAGAAAGTTGTGCTGGATACAATCGCGGCATACCTCAACGTGCTCAAAGCGCAGCAGTTGAAAAACCTAAGTGATGGCGCTCATGAGAAAGCTGCCCGCCTTCTCGGCGAGGTAGAGAGAAAGTTAGCCTTAGGTGTGGCCACTCAACTAGATCTTTTGAAAGCACAAAATCAGCTCGATCAAGCCGCATTCAGTGTACAGAGAGCCGAAGATGATTCGCGCAGTGCAATGCGTTCTTTAGCCATCATGTTAGGGTTGCCTCCTGAAACTCAATTCCAGATCACTGATTCCTTTGATGTGTCAGGAGTATTTCGGATGGAACACGATGAATACGAACTTGAGGAACTCATAGCAATAGCCTTAGAAAACCGTATTGAAATGAAGCAAGCCGATTTGTCGTATCTAAAGGTGGAAGCCTCACTGGAAACCACAAAGAGGTCTATGAAGCCTTCTGTAAACCTTTTCGCAAACTATTCACATCAAGACACGACTTCCTTTTCCGCGTCCGCCTCCCTCGACCTTGCATCAGGTGATGCCGCTTGGAAGGCCTCATTAGATAACCAGACGCCAACTGAGAAGACTCCTGACAAAGGATTATCACCGAAATCCACGTCCACCGTGGGCATTAACGTATCGTTTGCCCTCTGGGACGGAGGAACGGCAAAGGAGAAACTCACGCAGGCAGAGATGAGCCTCAAAATGCAGGAAGCTTCCAGAGAGCGTCAAAAACAAGCGATAGTAGAAGATGTATATGCAGCCTCGACTGTTTTGAAGCAAGCCCGCATCAGACTGCAGCTCGCTGGGCAAGCGGTTCTTGAGGCGGAAGAATCCTTCCGCATAACAGAAGCCCGGTTTGCAAAAGGCGCAGGCGTGGCAACTGAGGTTATCGACGCTGCCCAGTCCCTGGCTTCTTCGGAGTCCGGGGTAGTTGAAGCCTCATTCGATTACTATCTGGCCCAAGCGCGCCTCGGAAAGGCCATTGGCCTGCTTGGCACTGAGGGGTGGAAGAAATGAAAGGCAAAGGCACGGTAAATACCAAGCGCAAAACGGGACGGTGGCGCACACCTCTTGTCATCCTTGTCCTGTGCGCGGTATCGGTGGCGGGATATGCGTGGTACAGGAATAACACAGAACGCCGAAAAACCGTGGAATCAGGTGACCTGTACCAGCTTGTTCCCGTGAGAAACGGCGCCATCACGCTGAAGATTACGTCTTCCGGTACAGTAAAGCCAGGGGCAGTATACCAGATTACGCCTAAGCTTAGCTCGACAATAACCCATGTCTTTGTGAAGACGGGGGACGTTGTAACAAAGGGGCAACTGCTGGTTGCTCTTGACAAACAAGACGTATTGGAACGCCTTCAAGAAGCCGGAGATAACCTTGCCATTGCCGAAGCTAAACTCCAAGAGGTAGAGAATCAAGCCGGCCTCGCGCCGACCCAGGCCAAGCTTCAGGTAGAGCAGGCAAAAGTCAGCCTTCTGAACGCAGAAGCCAAGTTGGCTCAGCTTAAGGAGGGAGCGAAGTCTCAAGACATAGACCAGGCTAAGATACAAGTCAGACAAGCGCAGCTTAACTGTGATAATGCAGAAAACGAATATAATCGGTATAAAACCCTATTTGAGCAAGGAGCGGTAACCCGCCAGCAACTGGAAAGCGCGGAAAGCAAATTCCTGACCTCAGTTGAATCTCTTAAAGCTGCAGAGCAGAAGCTGGACCTTCTGCTGGCAGACCCTGACCCGGTGGAGCTGGCTGCGGCTGAAGCGTCAGTAGCCCAGGCAAGGACAAATCTGAAAGTAGCAGAGGCAAATGAAAAATCCACCAATATCGAACAGCAGCTCCTCACAGCCCGGGCACAGGTGGCTCAAGCGAGAAACTCCGTCAGCTCAGCAGAACGCAACGTGAGTCTTGCCAACGTCGTATCGCCTATAGACGGAACGATAACCGAAGTCTCCGCTCAACCGGGACAGACGGCAGGGCAGTCCAACGCCCTTGCGGTCGTCACAGATCTGAAACACCTGAACATTTTGGCAAACGTTGATGAAACAGATGTCCATAGCATCAAAGCAGGACAGGTGGCAGATGTTATGGTGGAGTCCATTCCGGGAACGGTGTTCAGAGGCGTTGTTGAAAGTGTCGCTGAACAGGGCAAAGTAATCAGCGGCGTAGTGTACTTTGAAGTGACGGTCAAAGTCACCGATGACAGTGGGGCCTTGAAATCAGGCATGACCGCAGATGTGGATATTATCGTCGATGAACGATCCAATGTGCTCGTCATTCCCAACGCAGCGCTGGAAAGCTTCAGGGGCCTCGTCATGGCTCGCGTCCTTGACGAAAACAAGGAACCTTCCTTCAAACGGGTACAACTTGGAATATCTGACGGGACGTTCACAGAAGTCATTTCCGGGCTTGAAGCAGGTGAAATGGTGGCAATACCCAGTTCCGGCACAGGCACGGCAGGCACTGTCCCTGCCCGCATCCGAGAAGGAGAGCGAAACCCAATGATGCAATTCATGCCCGGCGGAGCGATGCAACGTACGATTGGGTCAGGCAGAAGCGGGTTCTCAGGTGGAAGATAGACTTGGAAAGCAGCATCTCGGCGGGGTGACTTAAACATGATCGAAGTGGATGGCTTAACGAAAATCTACAGAATCGGCGACATTGAGATTCCTGCCCTACGAGGAGTGTCTCTCTATATTGACAAAGGTGAATTTGTTGCTGTCATGGGCCCCTCAGGCTCAGGCAAGACCACCCTCATGAACATGCTGGGTTGCCTTGACCAACCAACTGAAGGCTCATACTCCCTGGACGGTATTGTAGTCAGCGAAATGGGCGATAGAGCGCTTGCCCGCATACGAAATCAACTGGTTGGGTTTGTCTTTCAGACTTTCAACCTGTTGCCGAGGCTTAATGCCATTGCCAATGTGGAGTTGCCGTTAATATACAGAGGTGTGCCGAGGCGCCACAGAAGGTCTATTGCTGCAAGTGCGCTGGAAGCAGTAGGGCTCGGAGAAAGGCTCATGCATAAACCTCAGGAGCTTTCAGGAGGCCAGCAACAGCGAGTCGCCATAGCAAGGAGTCTCGTCACACACCCTAAGATTATCCTTGCAGACGAGCCTACCGGTAATCTTGACACGAAAGCCGGCAGAGAAATAATGGCTATTTTTCAGGCATTGAATGACAGTGGAATTACTGTGGTCATAGTCACCCATAACGCTGATATTGCCAATTACTCCAAGAGAATTGTCAGATTCCTGGACGGACTCATTGTATCGGACGAGGCTATATCCGTCAGGACAATAGCAGACAGAGACGAATCACTGGACAGCCTAATCGCAGGTCTCCGAGAAGAGGTCTCCGGAGAGGTGAAAGCAGGATGAGTTTACTGGAATGCGTCAGCGTGGCACTGATAAGCGTTAGAACCAATAAGATGCGGTCCGGCCTCACTATGTTGGGTGTAATCATAGGAGTTGCTGCAGTTGTCATCATGGTGGCAATCGGAGAAGGCGCCAATCTCCAGGTTTCATCGCAGATTCAGAGGCTCGGTTCTAACCTTCTCGTTGTTACGCCCGGCAGAATGAGAGAACCCGGTGTGCGAACCATGGGCGCATTCGGAAGCATGGATGTTCTCACCCTGGACGATGTAGAAGCCATCCGCGATGAATGTCCCTCTGTTCTCGCAGTCGCTCCGGAAATCTCAAGCCGTGTACAAGTGAAGTACGGGACAGGCAGCATGCAAACCCAGCTTGTCGCTACGACACCTGAGTATCTGTCAGTAAGGGCGTTCAACGTTAGCGCAGGCGCGTTTTTCGCCAATGTGGATGTGCACTCCGCAAGCAAAGTAGCCGTTGTAGGCCAGGGTATTGTAGATGAACTTTCGCCCGAGGAAAGCCTGATAGGAAAAGAAATCAGAATCGGTGAGACTCGTCTTTCGGTCATAGGCATCATGGAAACGAAAGGCCAAAGCGCGATGATGAACATAGATGATACCGTCTATGTTCCGATAACAACTGCCCAAAAGCGCATCCTGGGAACGAAGTACGTGCGGACAATATACGCCCAGGCACGAAATGCAAAATCCATGAGCTTGGCAAATGATGAAATAGTATCAGTCTTGACTACCCGATTAGGCAAGGCTGAAGCCTTCTCCGTAAGCAACCAAGCTGATGTATTAGAGGCAGCTCAAGATGTCACTCGCGTATTCACCGTGCTCCTTGCCGGAATTGCCGGTGTCTCGCTTCTCGTCGGCGGGATCGGGGTTATGAACATAATGCTTGTGTCTGTAACCGAACGAACAAGGGAGATCGGACTGCGAAAATCTGTAGGCGCACGGATCATCGATATTCTACTGCAATTTCTTATCGAATCCATTGTCCTAAGTGTCTTAGGAGGGGCGATAGGAATCATCGTAGGAATTGCCGGTTCGAAAATCGCAGCCCGGGTTGCGGGATGGCCCAGCGCCATCTCTGCGGTCTCGGTGCTTATTCCTTTTGCCTTTGCCGTGGCCGTCGGGCTCTTTTTCGGTATATACCCAGCGAGCAGGGCGGCAAGGTTAAATCCTGTGGAGGCCTTGCGGTATGAGTGAGAAGATGGTCTAAGGGCGTATCAGACATAGTAATCTGCAGTCTGGACTTTGCTCGAGATTCTATTCGCTGTCCACATTTCAGGCATAGAAGGTCGGGAGCACGGTGAACCAACCCAACTATCTTACAGAGCTCGGGAAGGCATATTGTGGAAACTCCCTGGAGCTTATCGAGATGCTGCCAGACTCATCGGTGCAGCTAGCAATAACCTCTCCTCCTTTTGCTCTTCAGCGCCAGAAAGAATATGGTAATAGACCTCAATCGGAATACGTAGACTGGCTTTCTGTTTTTGCATCTAAGGTGAAAAGCAAATTGACGGAGGACGGTAGCTTCGTACTGGATATTGGGGGTGCGTACCAGAGAGGAAAGCCTGTTCGATCTCTTTACCCCTATAAGGTTCTCATCCGATTCTGCGAAGATTTGGGTTATCATTTAGCGGAGGAATTCTTTTGGTACAACCCGTCAAAGCTCCCGTCACCAATAGAATGGGTCAATAAACGCAAGATTCGGGCGAAAGATGCCGTGAACCACGTGTGGTGGTTTAGCAAGAGTCACTTTCCCAAGGCAGACGTAAGAAGAGTTCTAGTACCATATTCCGATCGAATGAAGAAACTCTTACGCGATCCAGACAAATTCTATAAGCCCAAAGAACGACCTTCCGGTCATAGCATTTCGCTGAATTTTGGTGTAGACAAGGGTGGAGCTATCCCGTCGAATCTTTTGACCATTTCCAATTCTGACAGCAACTCGCAGTATATTCGATGTTGCAGAGAACTTGGAATCAAGGCACATCCGGCAAGGTTCCCAGTGGAACTCCCGGAATTCTTTATCAAGTTTCTTACTGACCCGGGCGACCTAGTCCTGGACTTTTTTGCTGGATCAAATACCACCGGTGAGGCGGCAGAGAGCCTTGGCAGAAGGTGGATTGCAATGGAGCTTGAGTTGAACTATGTTGCTACGTCAGCTTTTCGGTTCTATCATAGGGACTTGGCTCATGCATCGGAAATCTACGACCTTATCATGCGGGGTGAGTGTGTAACCTTGATCAATCCCCAACCTACCCTGTTTGAGGAACCATAGATATAACCATATTCTTTTGACGAATAGACAATACCTTATCAGCTTTGTAGGAAGAAGTGCAGATTAAAGACATCCTTCTCAGTCAAAATAGGGCTCCGGGTAAACCGGGAACCCTATAGAACCCCAGCTAAAACATGGCGCGCCCGGAGGGATTTGAACCCCCGGCTTTCTGATCCGAAGTCAGACGCTCTATCCACTGAGCTACGGGCGCGCTTGGCAACTTGATTCTAATCGAGCTTCAGGGTTCTGTCAATGCCTCAAAGGCTTTACGCTCAATTAACCCTGGCTGCGATGTAGCGATCAATTCATAAGAGATTTGCCCTGTTTTCCACCACCCATCGGGCCTTTGGTGGTCGAGAATAGGACACCTCACATTAAAGAATTCGCCCTGGATTCATGCCTCGAACGGGAACTATCCCATTTCAATCTGTAAATATGTACCTCAATCGTTGTGAAACAGAAACGTTGAAGCGAAACGACCTGTCTTTGTGGCCTTTAAACAAGAAGGAATCCTGCCGTTTCTATGGAATCAATTGACAGACCATATCGAATTTCACAGACACATATCTAATCCAGCAGGAAATCGCAGAGAAGCAAGAAGAGATATCCCACTATATGAGAAGGAGACATGATTATGAAAAGAATCTTCGTTCTAAGCGTGTTGGCTCTTGCTCTATTCCCCTGTTTGATTGCCGAGGCTGCCCCTTCTTTGCTGCCTTTCAATCCTTGGTGGACCGCAGCCGAGGTACGCGCCCTAATAGCAGCAGGCGCTGATGTCAATGCGGAAAGCAGAGAAGGTTTTACACCACTAATAGACGCAGTGGCATCACCTTTTGCAAACCTTGAGGTCATCAAGATATTAATAGAGGCAGGCGCCGAAGTGAATGCGAAAGACGAACGCGGCCTGGCACCGCTAAGGATGGCTGCACTATACACTAATAACCCGGAGATTATCAATTTACTGGTAGGAGCAGGTGCTAAAGTAAATGCGAGAGATTCAGAAGGTACGACACCCCTGATGATCGCTGCAAAATCCAATAACTGCCCCGAGATCATAACAACGTTGATAACAGCAGAAGCAGAAGTGAATGCAAGAGACAATAACGGCTGGACACCGCTGGATCATGGAGTGACATATTCCGATTCCCCCGCGGTTGTCGAGGCGTTGATCGCCGGTGGCGCCAAAGTCAATTCAAGAAACGAACTAGGTATGACACCTTTGATGATAGCTGCGATACTTGCCCGTAACGCCGAGATTATTGAGACGCTTGTGGCAGCACGCGCTGAAGTCAATGCGAGAGACGATAACAGTTGGACACCGCTGATGGGTGCTGCAGCATTTAACCAAGACCCCGATGTTATCAAGGCATTGATAGCAGCCGGCGCTGATGTCAACGCTAGGCACGAATGCAAATGGAATATGTATGTTTATCCCATGATGCACCTTCTGACTCTTGAAAAGGTCAAGGCAGAGATAGCGAAGAGCATGAAATCCGGCACAACCGGCGAAGGCGGTTTGACACCACTGATGAATGCGGCAAGATGCAGTTATAACCCTGAGGTTGTCGAGGTGCTGCTCGATGCCGGGGCTGATGGCAAGCTCAAGTCGAACGAGGGCAAAACTGCCTTTGATTATGCGGAAGAAAACCCGCGCGTTAAGAATAGCGAAGTATACTCTCTGCTCAAAAAGGCCTGTAACTGACCCACTGTCTTGCTCTTAAAATGATGATAGCGTATAATCATAAGGGGAAAAATGCCATCTTTGACTTTAATTGTGAAAAGGTGTTGGTGTGTAACAATAGTAAAAATACAATGAAAAGGAGAATATTGATGGTATTAAACGATTACATGAAAAAGCTGGAGCAACTTGATTTTGAAGGACTCTACAATAATGATTTTTTGCTAACTTGGGAGAAAACCAGAGACGAGCTGGGCGCGGTTTTCATTGTAGCAGACGCTTTGCGCTATTTAAGAGAAAATAATATTTCCGCTAGGATATTTGACAGTGGCTTAGGGGTATCTATATTCCGCGATTTTTCCACCCGCACGCGTTTTAGTTTTGCGTCTGCATGCAATATGTTAGGCCTTGAAGTACAGGATCTAGATGAGGGAAAGTCCCAAATTGCGCATGGTGAGACAGTCAGAGAGACTGCAAATATGGTTTCATTTATGGCAGATGTTATAGGCATTCGGGATGATATGTATATCGGAAAAGGCAATGCCTACATGCGTGAAGTATCAGAAGCTGTGCAGCAAGGACATAAAGAGGGGGTGCTGGAGCAAAGGCCTACCCTGGTGAATTTACAGTGTGATATTGATCATCCCACTCAGACAATGGCAGATATGCTGCACGTCATACACTATTTTGGTGGCGTAGAAAACTTGAAGGGCAAGAAACTAGCGATGACTTGGGCATATTCGCCTTCTTACGGTAAACCCCTTTCCGTTCCACAAGGCGTCATAGGTCTAATGACTAGAATGGGCATGGAAGTGGTATTAGCTCATCCGGAAGGTTACGAAGTAATGAGTGAAGTCGAAGATATTGCCATCCGGAATGCCAAAGAATCAGGTGGAACATTCACAAAGACTAATAATATGGCAGAGGCATTTAAGAATGCTGATATTGTGTATCCAAAGAGCTGGGCGCCTTTCTCAGCTATGAAAAAACGGACTGTACTCTATGAGAAAAATGATTTTGATGGGATAAAAGTCCTGGAAAAAGAGCTTTTAGCCCAGAATGCCAATCATAAAGACTGGGAATGCACAGAGGAATTGATGAGGACTACAGAAGATGGTAAAGCACTTTATTTGCATTGCTTGCCTGCGGATATTTCCGGTGTGAGCTGTAAAGAGGGTGAAGTCGAAGCTTCTGTGTTTGATCGGTACAGGATTCCTTTATATAAGCAGGCAAGTTTCAAACCCTATATTATTGCAGCCATGATGTTCTTAAGTAAAGTAAAAAATCCCCACGATTTGTTAGGAAAACTCGAAAAAAGATGCCGGCCTAGAATCCAAGTGTGATTCTTCACGAGAGACTCCTAATCCTGTGGGATTGAGGGAAAAGCAATGGCGGAGAGAGGGGGATTCGAACCCCCGCGCGGTTTGTTGCACCGCCTAAAGGTTTAGCAAACCTTCCCCTTCAGCCAGCTTGGGTATCTCTCCGCTTAGGTCAACTTATTTGTTTTCGCTGAACTGAAACCCGTTCCCAGGTTTCGCCCCGGCACTTGATAATATAGCATATCCAATGCCTGAGGGCAAGATCGCTCGTGCTTTTTATTAAGCTTTTCTATTAGGCGCCTTCTTATGACGCTTTTTGATTCTTGCCTCCGGAAAATCAAAACGGATTACTGTCAGCCTTAGCGCCCACCAAGACTTAGGCAATTCGGCTCGTCAATTGTGAGGGCCTCCAGAATTGTGAGGGCCTCCAGGATCGGAGCTGCTCTGCGCTTCAGCGTTTTTCGCAGCCGGATCACCGCCTCCCGCCCCAGGCGGTTTCAACAACTCGAGTTGGAGCGCGAGCATGACGAATATCGCCGATCCAGCAGCCAGCACCGCAGGGGGAACAAAGACAACAAAACGCCCGTGTTCCATTAGCCACCCAAAGGCCGGAGGACCCAGTGCTACTCCGAAGAACCTGACAGCGCCATAGACTGACGTCACCATT
>JAPXLY010000001.1:0-82300 GCA_033809295.1 Bacillota bacterium | reverse complement strand
TGCATTCTTATGGTATCGGGCTGCGGATGACGCACAAGTTATTTGAATTCTTAACCAATTTTTCCAAAGTACAATGGTATTGTATCATAGCGTAAACCAAAAGAGAATGTTCCTCGCCACTTGCGGCCCAAGGCATAGGTTGCGAGAGGACTGAACGGATGGGGAGTGTCAAAGGCTCACCTTGACCTTCAGATACAGATCCTCACGTTTTCTTATTTTTCGAGGAATCCCGGGATGAGTCAGCGAGCCATATTTGCCGAGAATCCGTTTTAGCTTAGCCTTGACACGGGTACGCGCGTTATCCACTACTTTAAGGTCAAGGCCCATGGCACGGCTAATCTCACTGGTCGTATATCCCTGACGTAAGAGGACGGTTACAACATATTCCAAGACCGAAAGATAGTCTCTTAAAACTTGCTCCACCCTCATGCCCGTCCACTTGTCTTCCACAACAGTCTCAGGGTTGACAGAATCCCCTTGAAGAAAATCCAGAATTGGACGACAACCCTCTCTATCCATAACTGAATACAAAGATAACGCCTGGTTTAACAGTCTGTGTTTTCCACTGCTCTGACTACGGAGGCTGTTATAGACCTTGCGGATGATGCAGAGGTACGCGAAGGAACTGAACTTAACCCCGGGCCGCTCAACATCATACTGCCGAATGGCGTCAATGAGGCCGAACAGGCCCTCTTGAGTGAGATCCTCAAATTCCATACCATGGATTCCGAGAGTTGTGGTTTGGACAATGTGTCGTACCATAGGCAAGTATTTCCGTACCAGTTCGTCTTTGGCCGGCTCTTGTCCTTGCCTAGCCCGCCATAGCAACTCGAGATCCA
Organism: Bacillota bacterium; assembly: GCA_033809295.1. Lineage (GTDB taxonomy): Bacteria > Bacillota > SHA-98 > UBA4971 > UBA4971 > UBA4971. Next base: position 81,461 of record JAPXLY010000001.1, on the reverse strand, counting down.
GCTCCTGATTGGCAACGGACATGTGGAGTCCCCCTTGGCCGATTTTACCGAGTTCGCTAAATGTATACTATCGGCCAAGGGATAATATTCTTCCAAAATTGGACACGCAACCTTTATTAGTGGCACAGCCTGCTCCCGTTGAAGCGAGGCTCCTGGGAAAACAGGCTGCAGGTCCAAAACCGGTCCCAATTTATGCGGAAGCTAACAGCGACTCAAAAGACGGCTAATGTTCACGAATACTCTACTTAGCTTTACCTGGGCTCAACAATGAACTTTATTGCAGTCCTCTCCTCCCCGTCGATGAGAATCTCAGCAAAAGCCGGAATGGCTATGAGGTCTATTCCGTTTGGCGCAACAAATCCTCGTGTAATTGCTATCGCCTTAACAGCTTGGTTCACAGCTCCGGCTCCAACTGCCTGAACTTCAGCAGACCCCCTCTCCCTGAGTACGGCAGCCAGGGCGCCCGCCACCGATTTGGGCTTAGACTGCGCTGACACCTTTAGTACCTCCACGCCTTCTACCTCCAGTTCCCAGGTTTTGGACCATAAGCCGCATCTCTTATATCAATATTCAACATCATCCTGAAAGATCCTTTGTTGTGCGAAATTTCTCGATTCTCTCAGGGGATTAGTCGAATGTGATGTGATTTAGGGCATCCTCTGCTGCAGCCTGTTCCGCCTCTTTCTTGGTTTTGCCGACTCCTCTGCCCATAGCCGTTTCCCCGGAATACACGGAAACCATAAAAGTCTTGTCATGGTCCGGGCCTTGTTCGTTCACCACTCTATATTGAGGAAGTGATTTCCCTCTTTTCTGGAAGAGTTCCTGCAAATCTGCTTTGCAGTTTCGAAAACTCATCCCTTTCAAACAGGATCGTGTATCAATCGCGTCAAGCTGAAGCTTATCTACAATAAGGTCTCGCGCCACGTTAAGCCCTTGATCCAGGAAGACAGCGCCGATAATCGCTTCAAACGCATCTGCAAGCAGGGACGGCAACTCTCTCCCACCTGTCACTTCAAGACTGTGGCTGACCATAAGGAACCGCGACAGGCCGAGACGGACTGCTGCCGATGCCAAAGACCTCTCACTGACAACCTGTCCGACTATTACCGAGAGTTCGCCTTCAGCCAAGATCGGATGCTTCTCGTAGAAATACCAAGCGCAAGTCAGTTTGAGAACGGCATCCCCGAGAAACTCCAACCTTTCGTTCCCTGCGGCAGGCCCTCCGCCTTCGAAAGAACTATGGGTAATAGCCTTCCGCAGCAAGCTACAGTCATGAAACGACACTCCAAGCAGAGCCTTGAGCTCACGCAGAGAACCTCCTTCTCTTTGTCCTGCCATCTTGCGACTCCTTGCTTACTCTTGAAATCTCTTTGTTACAATAACGCCGTTGTGTCCTCCGAATCCAAACGCATTACTCATGGCAACATCGACATTGGCATACCTTGCAGTGTTGGGCACGTAATCCAAGTCACAATCAGGGTCAGGCTCTTCATAGTTTATCGTAGCAGGGACAATCCCGGCCTCATGAGCAAATGTGCAAACTACAACACCGCAGGCTCCTGCAGCGCCTAATAGATGACCTGTCATGGACTTGGTGGAGCTCACCATCAACTGATAAGCGTGGGCACCGAACACCTCTTTTATTGCCATTGTTTCACATCTGTCATTCAGAGGAGTTGACGTCCCGTGAGCGTTGACATAATCCACGTCAAATGGACTAAGTCCCGCATCATCCAAGGCTCTCTGCATGGCCAGAACAGCGCCTTTACCTTCAGGGTCCGGCTCCACAATATGATGGGCGTCATCGCTTGCTCCATATCCGGCAATCTCAGCATACGGGCGTGCCCCTCTTGCAAGCGCATGTTCCGGTGTCTCAAGGATCAGGACAAATGCGCCTTCACCCATGACAAACCCGTCTCTTCCCTTATCAAAAGGACGACTGGCTGCATGCGGTTGGTCATTCCTCTGCGACATAGCCCTGAGAGCGCAAAACCCCCCGAAGCCCGCAGGAGAAATGCTTGCTTCAGTACCCCCTGCCAACATTACGTCAGCATCACCTCTTTGAATGGTCCGGAATGCTTCTCCGACGGCATGCATAGAAGCGGCGCACGCTGTTGTGACAGTGAGATTAGGCCCTCTTGCGCCTGTAAAAATGGCGATCTGTCCTGAAGCCATGTTAGGGATCATCATGGGAATGAAGAAGGGGCTGATCCTTCTTGGGCCGTGGGAATGCACAAGCTTCACCTGGGCCTCAGTTACGTCGAGCCCACCGATGCCACAACCCATAATAACGCCTGTCCTGTCCCGGATGTTCTCCGAAACATCAAGGCCGGCGTCTTCCAGGGCCATTTTGGCACAGGCTACCGAGAACTGAGCAAACCTGGCCAACCGGTGGGCTTCCCGCTCGGACATGAAATCTTCAACCGCAAAATCCCGAACTTCACCTGCCATCTGAGTCCTATAAGCGTCCGGCTCAAAAGCCGAGACGCGCGCTATACCATTTCTCGAGGTTCGGAGGCCTTCAAAGAAAGCCTCTTTTCCTATGCCAATGGGGGTGACCGCTCCAATACCGGTCACCACCACCCGTGGTCTCATATCCTCACCCCACACTGTTTCGTGCGCCTTTCCTATGATTTCGGACTGATTGTCTTCTATTCGGATTCTCCCAGTTGCTCCAAGATGAAGTCAATAATGTCCTGCACTGTAGTATCTTCAGCAAGATCAACATCAAGAATCCCCAGATCGAACTCTCTGTCCAGCTCATCGCCAATGCTCATTCTCGTAGCAGAGTCAGCATAAAGGTCATTCATGGTAGCGTCAGGCGTTACGGACGCCTCATCCACCCTGGCTTCTCTGATTATTATCTCTTTTACCTTAGCAAAGACTTCCTCTGCCTTCCCTTTATTACCTGCCATTTTGTTCACCTCCCTCAAACTGAACTTCCGCGTATTATTTCGCCGGATAATCTACATTGCAAATCCCCCGTCTACGCACAACACCTGGCCTGTTATGTAACACGCTGCATCAGAGGCCAGGAACAAGCAAGCTTCTGCCACATCACCGGCACAACCCGCCCTTCCAAGAGGCACGCCTTGTATCAGTTTGTCCCGGATCTCATGACTCAACTTACCTGTCATGCCTGCATCAATGAAACCAGGGGCAATAGCGTTTACAGTAACATCGCGCATGGCAAGCTCCCTGGCGGCAGCCTTCGTAAGGCCGATAACACCTGCTTTTGACGCGGAGTAATTACACTGGCCGGGATTACCCAGAACGCCTGCCACGGATGAGATATTTACTATTCTACCGGACCGCTGCCTGAACATCCTTTTACCCACTGACCTCATGAAGTGAAACACCCCGCTGAGGTTGACGTTAATGACTTCTTCCCATTCTTCATCCGTCATTCTGATAAGGAAGTTGTCCCGTCTCACACCTGCATTATTAATGAGAATATCTATACGCCCGAATTTCTCGCAGGTTTCGCGGACAGCCTCCTCAACAGAGGCAGGCGAAGAAACATCTACACTCATTGCCATGGCGCTGCCTCCGCGCGCAGCAATCTCCTTTGCAACTTCCTCTGCAACTTCAAGGGATCGTCCGGCAAACGCTATAACATGCGCGCCTTCTCGTCCGAAAGCCTTGGCTATCTTCGAACCAAGCCCGCCTGAAGCGCCGGTGACAATCGTAACCTTATCCTTCATTCTCATACCGCAGAACCTCCTCGACAAATCTCAGCACATCGTCGACGCGAGTGTTACCGTCAAACGCGAGAGTCTCAGCTTCGGGCTGAATTTCTCGGATAAGTCCTGTCAGAGCTCGCCCAGGGCCTGCTTGGAGAAAAACGCGGGCACCGGATTTCCACATTTCCCTCACGCAATCCTCCCACAGGATGGGACCGGAAACCTGCCTCGCAAGAGACTCTTTGATTTCTGCCCCGGACCGGGATACCTTACCGTCAACATTCATGACTTGCGGGATGGAAGGCGTCCGGAAATTCTCCTTTTCCAGTTCCCGTTCTAACGCGAGCCTTGCAGGCTCCATTATCTTTGAATGGAACGGCCCGCTGACTTTGAGCGGAATCACTCTCCGTGCGCCTTGGGCAAGACATAGTTCTCTTGCCTTCTCAAGGCCGGCCTGATCCCCTGATATGACAATCTGTCCGGGAGAGTTGTAGTTTGCGGGCTCAACCCACCCAATAGAGCAAGCCTCCTGGCACGCCCTGATAACACTGTCTCTCGCCAATCCCAAAACAGCGGACATTCCGCCTGCACCGGGAGGACAAGCTTTTTCCATAAGCTGACCGCGGATACTCACCAGTCTCACGGCGTCCCCCAGCGAGAGCACATCTGAGGCCACGAGCGCAGAATACTCGCCTACACTGTGGCCGCTTACTATGTCCGCGATGATTCCCTGGGATCTCATAACAGCAAAGACTGCAACGGATGTTGCGACAATCCCCGGCTGAGCATTTCTTGTTAAGGTTAGCTCATCTTCGGGCCCGTAGAAGCATAATTCTGACAGAGGGAACCCGAGAGCTTCGTCTGCCTCCTCAAAAACCTGCCTGGCCTCTTTATAGTCATCCGCAAGACTCTTCCCCATGCCGACCCTTTGGCATCCTTGCCCCGGGAAGACAAATGCCAGCTTTTTGCCGCCATTACCCAATACCTGCCACCGCCCTGAATGGCACAACTTCACATGCTTCCGCTGCCCTTACATGCCTCCGCTGTCCTTCTGTTCTTTACTCCACTTAAGTATTGCCGAACCCCAAGTAAGGCCTGCGCCAAACCCGACGAGTAAAACCATGTCACCGTTTTTCAGTATCCCGGATCCGGCTGCCTCGTCAAGAGCTATGGGGATAGAGGCAGCAGACGTATTGCCAAGCCTTGCAATATTCGAGTAGATTTTATCCGGAATGCCCAGCCTCTCACCTGCAAGCTCTACCAACCTTTGATTTGCCTGATGGGGAATGACATAGTCTATGTCCTCTTCGCTTAAATTTGCCTTATCAAGGACCTCACGGGCAGCATCCACCATTACCCTTACGGCAAATCTATACACCAGATTGCCCTTCATTTGGATGTAATGGAGCCTGGATTCCACGGTCTTGCGAGACGCAGGCATTCTGGATCCTCCCGCAGGAAGAACCAGCACGTCACCGCGGGCGCCATCGGATCTCAGGACACATTCGATGATGCCTTCGCCCAAGGCGCAAGGCCGGATAACGGCAGCCCCTGCTCCATCGCCAAACAACACGCAAGTGTTTCTGTCTTCCCAGTCCACGATCTTAGAGAGCATCTCAGCGCCGATTACAAGGACATTGTCGTACCGGCCTGAAGCCACGAGATCCCGTGCAACGGAAAGAGCATAGACAAACCCTGTGCATCCAGCGCTGATATCGAAAGCGGCAGCATTATCGGCTCCGATTTCTCCTTGAACCACGCATGCGCATGACGGGAATATTGTGTCAGGCGTGACCGTAGCGACGATAATGATATCAAGTTCGGAAGCGGTCATGCCTGCGTCATCCAGCGCCTTCAAAGCTGCCTCCTTTGCCAGATCAGACGTCACCGTTCCTTCGGCTGCTATTCGACGCTCTCGGATACCTGTGCGTTCCACAATCCACTCATCGCTGGTATCCACCATTTTCTCTAAGTCAAAGTTGGTTAGAATCCGTTCAGGGACGGCGCTTCCGGTTCCTGCTATAGTCGCCCCCCTTAGATTGGGTGTCCTAGCTTTCAAGCTTATCTCTCCTCTCGGAACCGCCTGTCCCAAGACGATCAGAAATGGCCTCTGTGACATTGCCTTCAACGGCAGCTTTGGCAGTTCCTATAGCGTTCTTAATCGCTTTGGCGCGGGATCGTCCATGAGCAATGACCGTGACTCCTCTTACACCAAGAAGCAGTGCACCTCCGTACTCCGAATAGTCCATTCTGTGGGCAAGAGACTGCAAAGCAGGGTGCGCTGAACTTAGCCCTGTCCCCGAGACAGGGCTTTCCCCCATAGATTCCGCAAGGATCCTCATCATAGCCTCTCCTAGGCCCTCAGCCAGCTTCAACACGACGTTCCCGGTGAAACCATCAGTGACAACCACGTCCGCCCGTCCCAGCGGAATATCTTTCGCTTCGATATTCCCTATGAAATTGCAGTTGGTGCTCTTGATCAGCTCATAAGATGCGATTGTCAATTTAGTGCCTTTGGTAGACTCCTCTCCCACGTTGAGAAGGCCGAGCCGGGGATTTTCCGCAGACATTACCTGTCTGGCATAGGCATCCCCCATAAGAGCAAAGCTCAGCATGTGGTGAGGTCTGCACTCAGAATTCGCGCCTGCATCCACTATCAGACAGTAGCCGGTCGTTGTAGGAAACACTGTGGCAATAGCGGGCCTGTCCGAACCTTCCAACCTTCTCAGCTTCGAGATTGCGCTTATCATCGTGGCGCCTGTATTGCCGGCAGACACCACCGCATCCGCATCCCCCTGTGCCACCAGGTCACATGCGGTCAATATGGAAGAGTCGCGCATTTTCCTTATGGCGTCTACAGGGTGGGGCTCATTCATTGGAATTACCTGTCCTGCGTGTACAATAGAAAGACGACGATTCCCTGTGCCGTCTTTGCAAAGCTCGCTTTCAATCTCTTTTGAGTCTCCCACCAGGATTACTTCAATACCCAGTTCCTCCACGGCAAGAAGCGCGCCTCTCACAGTCTCCGAAGGCGCAAAGTCTCCCCCCATCGTATCAAGGGCAATCCTCAATTAAAACCCCTCCTTGCGTCCTTACGGACCCTTCAGGCTCTTCAACGGCAAACACGGTAAATTCCCCGGCAAAAACGTCTTCATGGCCTACTTTCGTTGTGACTTTCACTACATGCCGCCTACCGCTTCGGCTCAGAATCTCAGCCTTTGCAACCAGTCTTTCCCCTGCCTTGACCGGCCTCAGGTATTTCACGGCCGCAGTCCCGGTAAGCGCAACTTCAGCATCTACAAGCGACACTGCTAATGAGTTTGCCTGGGCAAAAATGTGATGCCCCCGAACAATCGAAGTACGCCGGAATGCCATGTCTTTGTCGGTTTCCAGCACAGATATGCCTTCTTGCCCCAGCTTCACATGGATTAGTTCACCGATGACTTCCCCCGTTTCCACTGAGCGCACTTGGTTCGTGGCTTCTTCAGCCAAACGCCTGGTACGCTCTCGTGATTCCGGAATTCCAAGTTCAAGCCTGTCCAGACGGACAGTCTGGATACTGACCCCGAACACGCCTGCCAGTTCTCTGTCTGTTATGAACGGGTCATCTTCTATGACCTGCGCGAGGCGGCGAAGGCGATCTGTCTTTTGGAGTCTGGGCTTCACATCTAATCAACTCTCAGTGCCAAACATAGTAAGAGAAGAACAAGCATTATGACCAAGTCTTAATAGCAGATACTAAACTTAGTATATATCGGTTCTATTGCTACTTGCAAGGACAAATGAAATATTAGGGGTTGAAATGACAAAAGGCCGCGCGAGGTGCTGCCGGCCTTTGAGAGACACGAGAACAAAGTATTTAGCGAGAAACAACAGCTACGTGTATCTACGCTCTCTTTTTCTTCTTCCCCTCGGCAACGATGACCTGCCGTCCGTCATAGTAGCCACACTCAGCGCACACCCTGTGTGGCCTCCTCAGAGCATGGCACTTTTCGCACTCAATGAGTGTCGGCGCTTCAATCTTCCAATTTGCACGACGTTTCCGTGTCCTCGACTTGCCGAATTTCCCTGTAGGATTTGCCACTTAACTCTCACTCCAGTCACTAGAACTCGTCTTTAGTTTGACTCGGGTAGAGCTGCGCAAGGGGTGCAAGACGAATATCCCCTTCTTCCTCGGAACACGCGCACTCACCTTCATTTAGGTCCTTGCCGCAGACAGGGCACAAGCCTTTGCACTCGCTGGAACAAATAAGTCGAATGGGGAGCGACAACGCCAAATGGGAGTTGACTTCCTTGGAAATATCAACAAAATCTCCATTATAAGTCAAAACCTCATCCTTTTCGCTGTCTGACATCAGAGAAGGCCTGTGGGACGCCTTATAGTATTGCTCTTGAAACTCCGTCTCAACGCCGAATATGAATTCCCTAAGGCATCTGTGGCATTCAGCCCTAAACTCCGCCCTGGCCTTCCCCTCGACAAGGATAGCGCTATGCCCTGTGGAGGTTGCTTTCGCAGCAACATGTACCGGCGTCACCGGCGTAAGGCTTACAGCCGCTATTGCCATAGGATCCGGAGGGCCTTCCAACTCCACCTCAATGCTTGCGCCTTTTATATCCTTTACCGTGGATATGTCTATTATCATAAGAGCACTCCCTAAGTAAAACCTACTGAATTATAGAACAGGGATTAGCTTGAGTCAAGAAAAAAGACGGGCCGTGCAGTTAGCTTGTGGCAGCCTCCCTTACGCACTTTTGGTGAAGAGGGCAAGACTTGCGAGAGTTATGAAGCTTGCTGCCGGCGAAATGCAGGCAGAAGTGGCCTTTGAAGTTGTTGTTGCCAAGGCTCTGGCCTCCGTGGGGCATTCCATTCATGGAAGCTGCTATCCTGCGCCCACCTATCTGGACTATGATGGGCCTTCTATCCCAGGTCCAGCTTCCTCCACAGATCCTTTTCATGATAGCCGTATCCTCTTTTGTGTGGGGCTCTACGTCAGCGTGGAGGCTTCCTCCCCTTCTCCTTACACAAAATGCCAGGCCTGTCCTAACATCGATTACCGTAGCTATACTGCCTACCTTGAAAATACGATTCACTGAATCCCAGTGCAGCATTTCACAAGATCCACGCTCTCCCCTGGACACGACACTGCCCGGAGCAGGAACCAAGAGTTCCTGTCCGACCTTGATCAACGCAGGATCAGATATGTTGTTGATGGCTGCAAGCTCGGCAACGGTCACGTCAAGTCGTCTGGCAAGGTCATAAAGGGTATCTCCCCGGCTGACTATGTAGGTCTTCATTCTCGTGCGGGCAATCTCGGTCTCAAGGAGATTCCATGTATTAGCGCCCACCACACCGTCAACGTTGAGATTGTTTGCTCTTTGAAAAGCAGTTACGGCATCCAGTGTTTTATCCCCGAATAATCCGTCACTCTGTCCTTCCAAGAACCCAAGGCCGATAAGGACATCCTGGAGTTCCCGAACAGCATCGCCCTGCATTCCCTTTTTCAAGACACCTTGATAACTTGCGGCTACAGGCAAGCATGTACAAAGCAAAAGCAAAAGCAAAACGAGAGCAATGACTGTCCCTTGCGGTCTGGCTCTCCAAACGCAGAGCGCCAAAACAAATCGCCCCCCGAAACCCGGAATTCATTTCTTGTCTCTCTATTATTCTCCAGACGTGCCGTTATTCCTCCTGGAAATGCCATCCAATCTTGCAAGCGCATCATTTATGTCACTGACCCCGATAACCTCGATGGATCTGAGGTTCCTCGCAATCTTCGACGCGGAATCAAGGTTCTCCATAGGAACCAGGAAGTATGCAGCTCCTCCCCGCTCGGCAGATACTACTTTCTGCTTAACCCCGGCAATAGGGCCGATAACACCATCAAGTCCAATAGTCCCGGTTCCCGCAATGACGTGGCCCCCCGTCAAATCAGCCGGATCTAACTGGTTAAGGATCTCAAGCGTAAACATTAGGCCTCCGGATGAACCTTTGACATTACGGGAATCAATTTCAATACTAATCGGAAGATCATATGTGAGGCTGGAGCTGACAAGAATTCCTATAGCCGCCCGCGCCCGGTCCTCAGGATGGGGGCCGGTACCTACTTGGAGCCTCTGAGCTTTCCCTTGCCTGGAGACAGTAAGCAACGTTTTCTCACCCGGTGCCCTTCGGCCAATGATTTTCACTGCCTCATCTGCAGTGGCTACTCGCTTGCCATCAACAGCCAGAATAATGTCTCCTTGCTGAAGTATTCCCTTGGCCGGACTACTGGCGAGCACAGCCTCAACTCTCACCACAGTCTCCACTCTGACAGGAAAACCCAGTCTTTCCAAGGCCACGGCCCCTGCGACTACCTGGCTCTCCCGCATCAGGCTTTCCATGATGCTGATATATCTCTCAAGATCCATGCCTTTGGGAATTTCTTGTGCCCTCTTCGCAATATCAATGTCAGGAGATGCGAGAGCTGCAATCCATGAAGGGATGCTCGCAGGGGTGCTGGTCACAGCGGTTAGCAAGAACGCTCCTTGAGCATCCTTGCTGCCGGTCTCAACAGTCACCATTTCCTCAAGCTTCTGAACCGGGCCCGGACCGATAATCAGGTAATTCCGTGCAAGATAGCCCTGGATGCCGGCAACTATGATAAGCACCGCTCCTACTTCCAGCCATCTGTTTCTCTTTCTCATGAACCTATTTCCCTCCGGCATTGCCTTACGTATTCGTCGATTCTTTTATCTATTCTACTTTGCCCCGACTTATGATATTCGCCGCCGGGTAGAGGGGCGAAAGCATATCCCTAAGTTAATTCAAATATACTTGATTAGAAATGCGGACAGCAAGAGCAACGTAAGGAGGATTCCACGCCATGATTAGCAGGGCGCCTCTCAGTCGAAGGAGCGCGTATCTTGTGGCAGGTTGCGCTCTCTTTATTACCATAGTAATCGTACTATACCCGAGTGTCGCCTTTCAGGCCTCCGTAGAAGGTCTGCGCGTGTGGTGGGAAATTGTGTTTCCGGCCTTACTTCCGTTTTTCGTGGCAGCGGAAATCCTAATGGCCCTCGGCGTAGTACATTTTTTAGGCGTTCTCCTGGAACCTTTCATGAGACCTGTTTTTGACGTGCCGGGAGTAGGCGCCTTCGCTCTGGCCATGGGTATTACCGGCGGATATCCCATCGGAGCGAAAATCACCGCAAACCTCAGAAGAAGGGGCCTGTGCAACCAGATAGAAGGAGAGCGCCTGGCGGCTTTCACAAATACCGCAGATCCCCTTTTCATGTCAGGGGCAGTAGCCGTTGGAATGTTTCATGCACCGGATCTCGCGGGATCAATATGCGGTGTACACTACATCTCCGCTATCATACTCGGAGTGCTGCTGAGACTGCATGGAGGCTCCCAGAGGCGCAAGGTTCCCGAGACCGGCCTCACCGGCAAAGGGAATATCTTCAGAAGGGCTTTTCATGAACTATATAAGGCGCGTCAGGCAGACGGCAGGCCTATAGGACAGATATTTGGAGATTCTGTCCGTGATTCAGTAGGCAGCCTGCTGCTGGTCGGGGGTTTCATCATGATGTTCTCTGTAATCATTGACGTACTCACCGTCTCAGGAGCGCTGAAACTGATCGAGGCGCCCCTCACCCTCATCATGGGTCCGCTTAAGATAAAAGACACCTTGATTTCGCCTGTGATCAGCGGCTTATTCGAAATCACCCTTGGGACAGAGCTTGCAAGTAAAGCAGCAGCGCCGTTACTGGACAGACTTATGGTGGCAAATGCGGTAATCGCATGGTCCGGGTTATCAGTATTCGGGCAAGTATCTGCAATGGTATCAGGGACAGACATAAGGATGGCGCCTTACTTCATAGCCCGGCTCATCCACGCAACAGTTGCAGCCGTTATCACCGCAATGATTATGAGCCCTTACGGACAAAGCCTGGCAAAACTGGTAGCACCTGTGTTCGCGCTCAGGCAGGCAGAAATCCAGGCGCCGTTTTATCTTAAGCTTCTTACATCATTTACAAGACTTCTCACGATAGTGGCCATAATGCTAGGGATTTCCATCACTGTATGGTTCTTCCGACGAGTACAACTGGTGTTCATACGGATCAGGGGTGTGAAGTAGAAGTCTTCTCGAGCTCCTCGACTCCGCGCCTCACCACTTGCAAGGCTCGATCAAGGTTCTCATCAAGTTTCATGAGCATTTCAGCCGCATATTGAGATGCTCCTTTTCGAATGCTTTCAGCTTCCCGCTTAGCCTCGTCGATAATCCTCCCTGACTCTATTTCAGCAGCTTTAACTACCTCTTCTTCAGAAACCATAGACTTCAAGTACTCACTTGCCGACCCTCTCAGGTTTTCAGCTTCCCGAGCGGCCTCAGCGACAATCTTGTCCCGTTCCTTAAGCAATTCTTCTGCTTTCTTCACTTCATCCGGGAGAGAAATCCGTATCTTGTCAAGAAGCTCCAAGACGTCGTAAGCGTCTACCACCACCTTGTTCGTGAGCGGCATTTTCCTGCTGTCCTCAATTATTCCTTCCAGCCTGTCCAGGAGTTCAATCAGTCCCATCTTCCCCACCCTGGCTCTTCCCCCTCATTCCCGAGAGTCTGTCTTCTTCCGCTTATACTTCTCAATGAGCATCTCCCCCACATGCGGAGGAACGAAACCCTTCACGCACGCTCCGAGGCTTGCCACTTCTTTTACAGCGCTGGAGCTTAAGTAGGCGTACTCATTGCTGGTCATCATGAAGACAGTCTCTATATCGCCAATTTTTCTGTTTACTGACGCCATCTGAAATTCATATTCAAAATCCGATAAGGCCCGTAGTCCTTTCAAGATAGCAGTGGCTTGCTGAAGACGGGCAAAATCCACAAGCAGCCCTCTAAAACATGAAATCTCCACGTTTCGAAGATGGCTAAGAGATTCCTCCAGCATTGCGATACGTTCGTCAAGCGTAAAAAGCGGCTCCTTAGCCGGATTCTTGGCCACTGCTACAATAAGCTTATCAAATAGCCCTGCGCCACGTTCTGCAATGTCTATGTGTCCATTGGTAACCGGGTCAAAACTACCTGGATATACTGCTATCTTCATTCTGGCGGCCTCCATACGAAGCTGTGGGAAAGGCCTGACATAAGCCTTACCGTTGAAACATATAGAAAGATATTATCGTATCGCCGTATTTCTCCTGTCTTGTTAATTCAAGATCTTCCAAGACCTCCGGCATTTCTTGTCTGCTCTCGTGACGCGTGACAATGATTCCGTTTGAATCCAATAATCTATGCGCAGAAAGAATGTCCAGGGTTACAGGCGCCAGGCCATGGCCATAAGGCGGATCCGCAAAGATTATGTGAAACACTTCATGCTGCCGGCAGAGAGCAGGCACAAGCCTCCTTACGTCACCTAGGATTACCTTTGCCGAAGATGCAAAACCTGTGGCATCCAGATTGCTCTGAATCACCTTGGCCATTCCAGGTGAACACTCAACAAAAGTCACCCACTGGGCTCCTCTGCTCAACGACTCAATCCCAATTGCACCTGTCCCGGCAAATAGATCAAGACATCTGGAGTCAGGGACATAAGGAGTCAAGATATCAAACAAGGATTTCTTGACATTATCGGGAATAGGACGTGTTCTTCCGCCGCCTGCTCCGGTTAGACGACGTCCCTTGGCAACCCCCCCGATAACCCTCAATGAAACAAACACCTCCAATGGCATCATTTACCATGAGATTCCTTGTATAGAACACCTAACCCCGCACAAACTACAATCGAAAGAAGAGCCGAGGATAACGGTACCTGGGCGGTGCCGGGGTTCCAAAACCCTCCCCCATAAGCTCTTCCTCCGGTTTCTCCTCTCCCACGGGATGACGGTCGTAAGACCGTCGTCTTATGTTTACCCATGACAAGACTGTCCTTGCCCGCCTTACTCAGTGGAAATGATGTAATAGTAAACAGGCTGCCCGCCATAGTGAACTTCGACCTCCAGATACGGATAGATATCGGCAAGCCGTTCCGCCAGCCCGTTAGCGTCGTCAGAGTGAACATCCTCGCCGTGGTATATGGTTATGAGGGACGTATCAGCGTCTACCATCTGACTTACGAGATTCATAGCCACTTCATTGCGATCTTTCCCTGTTGAGCATAGCTCACCGTCTTTTATCCCGATGAAGTCCTTCTCATCAATGGAAAATCCGTTTACGTTGGAAGCACGAACTGCATAGGTAACCTCCCCTGTGCTTACCTGTGGTATCATGCCTTGCATTGATTCTCGGTTAGATTCAGCGTCTGCCAGAGGATTATAAGTGACAAGAGCCGCAACCCCTTGGGGAATGGTTTTTGTCGGGACTACTACGGTATTTATGTCAGGAGCAAGCTCCTTCACCTTATTTGCCGTAAGAATTACATTGCCGTTGTTCGGCAGAATAATGACGCTCTTTGCCGACACCTCGTAAACAGCGTCTCTCAGCTCCTCAATACTTGGGTTCATTGTCTGTCCGCCTTCAACAACAACGTCAGCGCCCAGGCTTCTCAAGATAGCTGAGAGTCCCTCTCCGATAGCTACGGCTACAACCCCTACAGGCTTCTCTATCTTGCGTTCTTTAGGATTAGCCGCCTCTCCCGAACCCACATTATCCTCGAAATCCTCTTCCTCATCATCATGACCGGCAGGAACAGCACTGTTACGCCTTATCCTTGCTTCCTCAAATTCATTGTGCTGGTAAGCCATATTGTCTATCTTCATCTCATGCAGCTCGCCCAGGCGAATGCAGTGCTCCAGCACTTGCCCGGGATGGTTAGTATGAATATGCACTTTCGCCACATCGCTGGTGCCTACAACAAGGACACAATCACCGAACCGAGCCAGGTCCTGCCTGAGCATATCAAGAGGTAGATTCTTGCCCTTAACAAGGAATTCCGTGCAGTATTTGAACACCAGATCCGCTTCTGCGATCTCTTTACCTTTTCTTACAGCAGGTCCTGCGTCTGCTTTCTGAGGAACCACGATCAGTGGTTCCCTCCTGGCGAATACCGCCTCTCCTCGAATTGACTTTACAAGTCCCTCCCAGAAGAACACGAGCCCCTGTCCGCCGGCATCCACAACACCGGCCTCTTTGAGTGTGGGAAGCATCTCAGGGGTCTTCTCCAGGGTGTCCCGGGCATCTCCTAGGATTTTCTCTACCGCGGACACGATATCCAAGTTGTCCCGCCTGCATTCTGCGGCAGAACGAGCAGCCGCACGGGCCACTGTAAGCATAGTGCCTTCAACCGGTTTCATCACTGCTTTATACGCCATGGATGCTGCTACTTGCAACCCTCGCGCAAGTCCTGCTACATCGAGGGTTGTTTTGCCTTCAACACCCTTTGCAAACCCTCGAAGGAGCTGCGAAAGTATGACACCTGAATTCCCCCTTGCTCCCATTAGGGAGCCTAGCGCCACCGCTTCAGCCAGATCAGACAGCGCCTTACCTTGGACATTGCCGATCTCCCGCACAGCGGCGAGAAGTGTCAGGTGCATATTCGTACCTGTATCTCCATCAGGGACCGGAAATACGTTCAGCTCATTCACAAGTTCTTTATTTGCGCCTAGCCATTCTGTCCCAGCAGCAATCGCACGTGCGAAATCTTCTGCGTCAAGTAAATTCCGCCCCAACGGGCTAACCCCCTGTCGCCGGTCACTTGCTCTCATCCTCTCGGGCATGTGTCACCCTCACACCTTGTACCGTAATATTTACTCTTGAAACCTTAAGGCCTGTCATGCTTTCCACGACATACCTAACCTTGTCCATAACATTATGTGCTACTTCAGTAATCTTTGTTCCATACTCAACTATGATGTAGAGGCCCACCACAACCTCATCCCCGGCAAGCCTCACTTCCACACCCCGGCCCATGTTATCCATGCCGAGGAGCTCAGCTATTCCGTCTTGAATGTTTCTTGACGCCATCCCGACAAGGCCATAACACTCAGTTGCCGCCATCCCACTAATGAGGGCTATCACGTCATCAGAGATGGTAATCTGGCCCAGTTCGGTGCTGACCTCTCTTCCCATTTAACTAGCTACCCCCTGCCTCAGCCATTCGGCAGCAAAGACTTTCCTTTTATTTCTCCGAAACTCGAGGAATTCCTTTTCTGTAATGCTATTCATATCCCTTGTGCCTTTAGAAACACGTCCCCGGAAGACAAAGGCTTCTTGCGCAGCCCGCGCTGCTATGATACAATACGCGCGAGGTGTTTTCAAGACGGGGGGTGCTAATAGGCATGGCAAGTCGATGCGACATATGTGGAAAAGAACCGCAAGTAGGCAGGCAGATAAGCCACTCTCATAAGGTATCTTCTCGGAGATGGCTTCCAAATATCCGCCGCGTAAGGGCGTATGTGAACGGCAAGACAAAGCGAATTAAGGTCTGCACAAGATGTCTTCGCGCGGGAAAAGTTGAACGTGCACGGTGAACACAACCCTAAGAAGATAGAAACTCTTATATTCTTTCCCCACTATTCGACGAGCTGCGAATTCCCCTGTAAGAGCCCGTCGAATTTTTTATCATGCCTTCCATAAATCATGCGGACATAAATCATACCTGCCATAAGCAGCCGCCAAACATAAGCGCACAATAGCCTTCACCTGGGATCAGGGTATTCTAACCTAATTCGCCTCCCTGGATGGCTCACTGGGTGGGCCATCCGACCGCGCGAAAGCCTCGGCATACCGGTGAATGGCTCACTGGGTAGGCCACTCGACTACCGAAAGGCCCCAAGATCCCTTTGAGTGGCTCTCGGGAAGAGCCACTTGCTCACCGGCCCGCTGCGAGATTGGCTTAAGTGGCTCTGAGGGAAAGCCACTCGGCCGGCAGGGGGCCGCCAAACTCACTTGGATGGCTCTCAGTCCTGGGGCTCTGAACTCGTCAGCGCCCTAAGACGGTGGACTCGGCGGTATCCCGAGGTCCTGTGCTCGTCGGCGCCCCGAGGTCCTGAACTCGATGCTCGCTGTCCTGAAAGCTACCACACGAACCTTATGTTGTCCACCATGCAAAGCCATGCCCAACCCTGGAATTCAAGCTTGATCGACTTGATGTAGGAAGGCCTTGGAATCTCGGCGCTCAAGTTATATGACTTTTGAGCCCACTTCCCTATCTCGACGAATTCAGAAAAGCGGGCAATCCCACCTTCAACAGGCATATAGTAATAGTACGCCCTGACGAAAGACCGTTCTTTTCCGTCCCTATCCAGGTAGGTAACGGTGACTTTCAGAGGATATGTATCCTTCGGGTCATACTGCTTGAGCGTGTAGTCACCGATTAACACATCAAACGATAGAAACACTAAACCCGACAGAGGAACTTCAGCATTAATAGCCTGCTCCAAGCTACAGGAGCCCATCTCAAAAGTCGGCGGGCGAGATACGCGAAGAACGTGTTCCCTATCTTTGTCCGGTACCACGCCCCACTGAGCGGCTCTCGATCCTCGCTCTTCTGTATGAGACCATTTCCAACCTGTGATGTCTCCTTCCGCGAATCCGCCGTTCTTCGGCAACTCAACAGGGGACGCCGGGCTTTCGACAGTAGTGAATGACCAGTCGTGATCCTTCCCCAGTTGGGTGTTGCGGGAATTCATCGCGCTCCCTTTTACCGTCACTCTATAGATAGTGGAATACTTCAGGGGACGAGCAGGAGTAATCACCAGAACCGAATTGTCGTGGAGAAACTGCCAACTCGTCGATGACAACTCGGGGGTGGGAGATATGGCAATCGCCTGAATTGCTGATGCCTCATCCATAGGTCCGCTGAAAATAATATGTATGGAAGTGTCTATAGGCACATGCTCCATGCCATTAGACGGATAGACCTGTACGACTCTGGGGGGTTCGGCCTTTGAGCCGAAATCTGCTGCAACAGTTGTTGCACAGCAAGCCGCCCCGATAAGGACTGACACGAGAAGTACGCGGATCAACGCCTCCCGGTAAAGCTTTCGGTACATTGGGTTGCCTCCTTTTGCATTACCCGCCATTTACCATGAATAAATACCAATTCGCCGTAGACTCGTAATATCCTGCTCAAGGCCGATTACCACGTTTAAAACGGCTCTGTCTTCGACAAGCGCTCATGTGCCAGGCTCACTACCAGGCTCACTAGGTTTCTGCTGTCTTTGTAAGTCAACATGTCTCGCGCAGACCGCCAGGGGACAAATCCGGCATAAGAGATTCCTTCTTCCCTTTGAGGTTCTGTATGCGGGTACACTCCGTTGTCATTTTCAATAGGTGCTCCTGCATACCAATACACAGTCTTGTCTATAAGCTCACCTGTGGCATCTGACACGTATGTGTAATCAGTCGTGCCTAATGAGCACATGAGCTCCGCTCTGACCCCGGTCTCCTCAAACACCTCCCTCAAAGCAGCTTCGGGAGGAGTCTCCTCAGGCTCCACTTTGCCTTTAGGTAAGACCCATTCACCGAACCGGTTTCGGATCACGAGCACCCTGTCATTGGCAAACACTACTATACCTGCGCTGACCTCATGCTTCTGAACCTCTCTGTCCAAGTTCGTCCACCTCTTTACGACTTACGCTGATTGCGGTAAGGTGGCCATTTAGATCCCACTCTCGATAATGCTCCCCTACAGGCTTCGCGAGTCCGGCCTCACCACCATATACGAAATCCCTGGAAAGAGTCTCTTCCATGATGTAATCCTTGTGGAGCATACACGCTTCTTCTACTTCGCTGTCAGACCAGAACACTGTAACGATTCTGTCCTCAACATTGAAGTCAGCTTCCTTCCGCATTGTCTGGATCTTGTTTACCATCTCTCTGGCAAGACCCTCCATGACTAACTCACGAGACAAAGCCGTGCGAAGAGCGCAGGTTACCTCTCCCTCACTTTCAATGGCAAAGTCTTCCTGCTCCACAGTGTCAACAATCAGCTCCTCAGCGAGGACAGATACGGCCTCTTCCCCGCAAGGAATGTCAACACGTCCCTTATCTTCAAGCTCAGCCACTATGTCTCTGGGATTTAGGCCCTCCAGCCCGGCCACAATATGTCTCATAAGCTTGCCGTATTTCGGACCCAGGAGGTCAAACCTGGGTTTTACTCTATAGGCCACAAACTCGCTGACATCCTCTGCCACCCGGATGGATTTAACATTCAGTTCCTCTTTAATTATCGTCGCCAGCTCGCAAACAGCCTTTTGACCCCTGGGATCCTGAAGAACAGCCACCATTTCACTGAGAGGCTGCCTAATCTTGATGTTAACCTTGCTTCTGGCAGACCTGCCTAAGGTTACCAGTTTCCTTGCAACTGCCATGTTTTGCTCCAATTCAGGATCCATCAGATTCTGACTAC
Source organism: Bacillota bacterium (assembly GCA_033809295.1). Lineage (GTDB taxonomy): Bacteria > Bacillota > SHA-98 > UBA4971 > UBA4971 > UBA4971. Next base: position 62,454 of record JAPXLY010000001.1, on the reverse strand, counting down.
AGACAGGGTACTCGCAAAGGTGGACGCTTTCAGGGGCTCCGTTTCTCCTTTCTCCTTCGAGATTCCTATATATCTCCTCTGATATAAAGGGAGTAAACGGGGCAAGCAACTTCGAGAGGCCTACAAGCATCTCGTGCAACGTAAGATATGCCGCAATTTTGTCCTGAGTCATCTCAGCGCCCCAGTAGCGGCGCCTTGATCGCCTTACGTACCAGTTGCTCAAGTCATCTGTAAATTCTTCTATAGCCCTGGCTGCAGGTGTAATGCTGTAGGCTTCAAGCTCAGTCTGCACGGTCTCTGCGAGCCTGTTGAACCGTGAGATAATCCACCTGTCAAGAATCCCTCTCTCTTCCACCGGTAGTTGATACGCACCGGGATCAAACCCGTCTACGTTCGCATAAAGAACATAGAAGGAATACACGTTCCATAAAGTCGACAAGAATCTCCGCTGCGATTCGCCTATCGCTTCAAGGTAAAAACGTGTCGGGTTCCAGGGAGGATTGACGGTATAGAGGTACCAACGAAATGCGTCAGCCCCGTATGTGTTGAACACTTCCCACGTGTCCACCACATTCCCCTTGCTCTTGCTCATTTTCATCCCTTCCGCGTCAAGTACATGCCCCAGCACGAGGACACTCTCAAACGGAGGCTTGTCGAAAAGCAGAGTTGAGATAACAAGCAAGGTGTAGAACCATCCACGGGTCTGATCTATAGCCTCACTGATGAAGTCCGCCGGGAAATTGCGCTTGAATTCATCATCGTTTTCCACAGGATAGTGCCACTGGGCAAATGGCATAGACCCTGAGTCAAACCACGCGTCTATAACCTCTTTGGTTCTTCCCATGGAGCCTCCGCACTTCGGGCAACGAAGACGTGCCTTGTCTATATAAGGCCTGTGGAGTTCCAGCTTTTCAGGAAGCTCAAATGCCATTTCCTTAAGCTCCTCAATACTCCCTACACAATGGGTTTCGCCACAATCATCACATATCCAGATAGGGAGAGGAGTGCCCCAGTAACGTTCTCTGCTGACTGCCCAATCAATGACGTTTTCCAGGAAGTTTCCCATGCGCCCATCTTTGATGTATTGCGGATACCAAGATACTGCGTTGTTGTTACGCAGCAAGGCGTCCTTTACGGCAGTAGTCTTAATAAACCACGAAGTCCGAGCGTAATAGAGAAGCGGAGTGTCACATCTCCAACAGAATGGATAGGTGTGAGCGTATTCCTGGCTTCTGTAAAGACTGCCGCGGGACTTGAGGTCTTCTATGATCAAAGGATCGGCTTCTTTGACAGGCATCCCTTTCCACTCCGTCACTTCCTCGGTGAACCTTCCTTCCTCGTCTACCAGTTGGATTACAGGCAGATCATGCTGCAAGGACGCATTCATGTCATCTTCGCCGAACGCAGGGGCCAAATGGACTATACCTGTGCCGTCTGAAAGAGTGACAAAGTCCTGGCTCACCACATACCAAGCTTTCTTACGTGGCACGGTATACCGGAACAAGGGCTCATACTCTGCTCCGACCAAAGATTCGCCTTTGAATTCATCTATGACCTCGTAGCCTTCATCATCAGGGATTGCAGAACTCAGAAGTTCCTTTGCCAGAATTAATTTGCTGCCTGTGCCGGTCAGTCCAATTTTCACGTAGATAGCGTCCGCATGTACTGCCAGGGCTACGTTAGACGGAAGAGTCCACGGAGTTGTGGTCCATACAAGAAACGCTGTATCATCTTCACCCTTTAGCGAGAATTTGACATAAACAGACGGGTCTTCAACCTCTTGATAGCCCTGGGCAACCTCATGACTTGACAAGGCTGTCCCACACCTTGGACAATACGGGACCACCTTATGCCCTTTATACAGGAGGCCTTTATCCCATATCTTTTTCAGAGCCCACCATACAGACTCAATGTAGTAGTCCTCATACGTCACGTAGGCGTTGTCCAAGTCAATCCAAAAACCTACGCGCTCTGTCATGCGTTCCCACTCTCTCTTGTAGCGGAATACGCTTTCCTTGCACTTCTCGATGAAATTCTCGACACCGTACTCCTCTATCTGAGGCTTCCCGCTTATGCCTAATTCCTTTTCTATCTCCAGTTCCACAGGAAGCCCATGAGTGTCCCATCCGCCTTTTCTCGGCACATGGTAGCCGCACATTGTCCGATGCCTGGGAATGAGATCCTTCATGACACGAGTAAGCACATGCCCTGGGTGGGGCATTGCATTTGCAGTCGGCGGGCCTTCATAGAATATAAATCTCGGCCCGTCTTTGGTTTTCTGCAGCGTTTTTTGAAAAATCCCCTGCTTCTTCCAGAATTCCAGGATTTCCTCCTCCATATGAGGCATGTTCCTTCCTGGTTCGACTTTCCTGAACATGGCACATCCTCCTCAAACTACAGGACATTAACGTACAAAAATCTCCCGCCCCGAAATCGGGACGGGAGACTCAACTCTCGCGGTACCACCCAAATTGGCTGCCTCTGGCAACCCACTCATAGACACATTAAACCCAGCCTAAGCCATGCTGCGTCCAAAATGCCATACCTCTGTATCGGGAGGGCCCGGCCACGTCTACTCTCGTCGTCCGGCACAAAGTACCGTCTCTGATTTCGCGTGGCTACTCCAGGGTGATTTTCGGCGCTCCTGAGCCCCGACTTACACCTCCCTCGGTTCGCTGAAACTCCGGGATGCAACCTACTCGTCCCTGTCATCGTCTCCATAGCATATCTAATTTACCACACTAATACGTATAGCATTCCCACTCGTGCATTCAGTTTAGCATAGCGCAAGAACCCGGTCAAGAAGAGGCCTACCCCTTTCTGAAAGGGGCTCTTTTAATAAACGGCAGTTTAGGAGTCTCATGGATTATGACCTCAGTCTTGCCTGGCATCAGCGGCTGCCTGCACTTCTCACACTCATTCGCCGAATCGGAATTTTGAGCCCCGCAATTTGGACATTGAATCATGGGAGATACCCCCTTCGACACATGAAATGTCTACACGAAACAGTATATGCCCAAGGAGTATCTCAAGACACACCAAGCCCTTGGCTAACACTCTGTTGCCTATGTTTATCCCACTAATTTACAATGTTTACCTGTACCATCGTAATGATTTTGGAGTCCTCGGAACTACCGGCGTAAGTCAGCATTTCAGATGCATCCAGCTTCACAAGGGTTCCGGACGCCAGATAGAAGGAGCCGGTAGAGACATAAGTGTAGTCTTGCAAGCCATCTTGTCCCTTACCGACAATTTCATATCCAATCTTATATGCAGTGGCAGTACCCAGGTCCTCTGTTCCCAGGAACCGGTAGGCACGTTTCTCCGGCGTCTTCCCGGCTGAAGTCATAGAGAAAAAGGCATCATTTACCGTCCACGTATCTCCTGGGCGAACAGGATGCTCAGGGAGAAGCGCCTGGGCCAGCCAGATAGTTTCCAAACGACGCCCGTCCCAAGGTTTGAGGCCTCGTACCTCAATAATTCGGCCGGTCTTGTCAACAGTCAAGTAGTAGTCCGAAGGATCCAGCTTCCTGATTTCCCCGCCTACAGGAGCGACGCTGCCTACACACACAACAGCCCGTAAGACCTTGCCGTTTGCGACAGCAGTCTCCTGTATCTTAAAATCTTCTCTATAGAGATTTGTCAGTCTCTGCCCCTCTGAGTATACAGTCTCACTTATCAAAACCTGATACGTATGGGTCTTATCTGATAGGGTATCAAACTCCAGAACTACCTCATCAGACGAATTCTCCGCCGAGACACTGCACATTAACATAGGCACATCTTGCAGAGCAACACACAGGATTAAGGATAAACCCACCAATAGCATAAATTTCATTCTTGATTGCGTATTATTTCGCCTCAATTTGGAGTTTTTCAAATACGTCACAAGATCCACGAATATGCCCCCTTTTAGCGGGTGGCCCCATCTATGTGCGGGATCCTCGTTCCGGTACCCATTATGCTTATACCGTTATGCTTATAGATTATACAGTACTTTCAGTCAAAGAGGTATTCCTGCTTATCATAGATGATGATAATAGAAGTATCAAGAAAAAGCCAGCGCCATGTGGAATGCCATGGCGCTGACGATTCCTTATCAATCACTTGCATGTAAGCGGGATTCGCGCTAACCGGCTTGCATGCATAAGTCCTGTACTACACCTTGAGTCTGGGAGTATAGTGAGTATGGAGGAGTTCATGGGATTTCTCTCCGAGAGGTTTCCCAAGGAATTCCTTATACAGCTCCTGGATTTGAGGATTTAGGTGAGACTTACGAATCGGCATGTTCCTGTCTTCCTCATATATTGCACTGATCCTTTTCAACCTGGTTTCTGTGTTAGTAGGAATCGGCTGTCCGCCTCCGCCTATGCACCCACCGGGACATGCCATGATTTCAACAAAGTGATAATCCGCTTCACCTTTTGCTATCCTTTCCAGAAGCTTCCTTGCGTTCTTCAGCCCGTTGGTCACCGCTACATTGACAACGGTGCCATTGATGTCAACCTGGGCTTCCTTACAGCCTTCAATGCCTCGTACATCCTTAAAGTCGATGTTCTCCAACTCACTGTCAGTGACTACTTCGTACACAGTCCTCAAGGCGGCTTCCATTACTCCGCCTGACGCCCCGAAGATAACTGCTGCGCCTGTGGATATACCCAGCGGGTCATCATAGTCTTCAGCAGGCAGCGACTGGAAGTCAATCCCTGCCTCCCGTATCATCCTCCCCAGCTCTCTCGTGGTCAGGACGACGTCTACATCAGGATAGCCGCTTGATGTCATCTCAGGCCTCTGTGCCTCGAACTTCTTGGCAGTACACGGCATCACTGACACGACAAAGATGTCCTTAGGGTCAATGCCTGCCTTCTCGGCATAGTAAGTCTTGGCAAGAGCCCCGAACATCTGCTGAGGAGACTTGCATGTAGACACATGCGGCAACAAGCTTGGGAAGAAGTGCTCAATGAACTTGATCCAGCCCGGACTGCACGAAGTAATGAGTGGCAATGCCCCTCCGGTGTTGAGCCGCTCCAGCAGTTCGTGTCCTTCTTCTATGATCGTAAGGTCAGCGGTGAAGTCCGTGTCGAACACTCTGTCAAATCCCAGCCTTCGGAGGGCTGCCACCATTTGACCTGTAACTCTGGAGCCTGCAGGCATACCCAGTTCTTCCCCGATGCTGGCTCTCACTGCAGGCGCAGTCTGAACTACCACATGCTTCGTGGGATCCGCCAGCGCAGCCCAGACATCTTCCGTAGCGTCATGTTCCGTCAAGGCCCCGACAGGACACACAAGAACACATTGGCCGCACATGGTGCAGACTGCTTGCATGAGATCATCGGCAAATGCCGGGCCGACCATTGTGTCGAACCCTCTGTCATTGGGCGCAAGCGCGCACACAGATTGGACTTCCTGGCAAACGCTTACACATCGCCTGCAAAGGATGCACTTGTTAGGATCCCGGACAATTGACGGGCTTGAAGAGTCTTTCGGAAATTCGCTTTTCTCTCCTTCATACCCGATGTCACGTATGTTGAACCTATCCGCCATCGCTTGAAGCTCGCAGTTTCCGGATCGCTCACAAGTCAGACACTCGTAAGGGTGGTTTGATATGATAAGCTCGAGAACAGTCCTTCGAGCTTCACGTACGGCAGGAGTATTAGTCCTGACTACCATACCATCTGAAGCAGGAGTGACACACGAGGCTTGCAAGGATTTTGCACCTTCAACCTCAACCACGCAAATACGACAGACTCCCACAACGTTGATATCTTCCAAGTAACAGAGAGTAGGTATGTCTACCCCAGCTACATGCGCCGCATCGAGAATCGTTGATCCTGCGGGCACTTGAACCTTATTGCCGTCTATAGTCACAGTAAGCATATCCATCCTGGTTCACTCTCCATTCTTTAGTCCTTCACGTCGCACCGGAGACAGCGCGAAGCTTCAAAGAGTGCTTGAGCCTCAGTGAACTTATCAACGACTTCGTTGAAGTTGGCGTATCTCCGCTCAACGGGTAGCACACCTGGATGTTGCCTTGGCATCTGTTCCTCGTGGATTTCGCCGATCTGCTCCCGACCAAGGTCAGGGCTTACAGGAATCTCCCCGGTTCCGCCAAGGTACTTATCAATCTCCATTGCAGCGCGTCTACCGTCTGCAATCGCCTGAATTACAGTATCAGGCCCGTGTACACAGTCACCACCTGCGAATATTCCGGGTTCGCCTGTGGCAAGAGTCCTTGTGTCTGCAACTATCGTAGACCATCTCGTGGTCTCAATTCCGGATCTACCGGGCAAGACAGACATATCGGGCCTCTGGCTTATGGCAGGGATAACCATGTCCACATCAACAATGAAATTCGACCCCTCTATCTCAACAGGACGCCTTCGTCCGCTGCGGTCGAATTCGCCCAAGGACATTCTGACACACTCCATGTTAGTGAGCTTGCCCTCTCTACCTATCATTTTCACCGGCACAGTCAGGAAGTGTATCTTGATCCCTTCGCGTTCAGCCTCAGCTATTTCCGCTTTGTCTGCAGGCATGTCTTCTCGCTGGCGCCTGTATATAATGTGAACCTCAGATGCCCCCAGACGAAGAGCAGTTCTGGCAGCGTCTATAGCGGCGTTACCTCCTCCTATTACTGCAACCTTCTTGCCAACCTTTGGATTTCTGCCCAAATTGACGTCTTGGAGGAACTCAACAGCGCCGATTACGCCGTCCAGGTCTTCCCCTGGCACTCCAAGCCTCTGGCTAACGTTGGCACCGACTGTGATGAGTATTGCCTTGTACCCGTCAGCCTTCAGGTCATCAATGGTTACGTCCTTACCTACCTTTTCTCCTGTGCGTATCCGGACTCCCATTCTCTCAATGTAGTCGATCTCCGCGCCGAGGATGTCCTTGGGCAGTCTGTACTCGGGGATTCCCACAAGTAACATGCCACCCGGTTTCGGTAAGGCTTCGAACACCGTCACTTCGTGTCCCAGTTGAGCCAGGTAGTAAGCTGCGGTAAGGCCTGCAGGGCCGGCCCCGACAATTGCCACTTTAGTACCTTTCTGAACCTCAGGCTTCTCCACAGGGATTGGATTCTCGAGCTCATAGTCAGCAGCGAACCGCTTTAGCTCGCAAATGGCAAGCGCCTGGTCAAGTTGGGCTCTTCTGCATTTGCCTTCACACGGATGAGTGCAAACCCGGCCGCACACCGCAGGGAACGGGTTTTTCTCCTTTATCAGCTTCACAGCTTCCTGATATCTCTTCTGTCTGATGAGATTGATGTACCTTGGCACATCAACATCAGCAGGACACGCGTTCTGACACGGTGATTCAAACAAGGAAGCACATACTGAAGCCGGACATTTCTTGTCTCTTATGTGAGCTTCGTATTCGTCTCTGAAGTAACGTATAGTAGTGAGAACCGGAGACGGGGCAGTCTGCCCCAAACCGCAGAGGGCTGTCTCTTTTATCCATGTTCCCAGTTTAATCAGACGCTCGATGTCTCCTTCGCGTCCTTCGCCTCGGGTGATTCTGGTCAGAATCTCCAGCATCCTCTTTGTACCTATACGGCACGGAGCACACTTCCCACAGGATTCATCCTGCGTAAACTCTAAGAAGAACCTGGCCAAGTCTACCATACATGTGTCTTCGTCCATTACCACGAGGCCGCCTGAGCCCATGATCGTCCCAAGCTTGGTTAAGGACTCATAGTCCATGGGCGTATTGAGGAATTCCGCTGGGACGCATCCGCCTGAAGGCCCTCCGGTCTGCGCTGCCTTAAACTTTTTGCCGTCGGGGATCCCTCCTCCGATATCAAAGACGACTTCTCCCAAGGGCGTACCCATGGGGACCTCAACAAGGCCTGTATTGTTGATTTTGCCTGCGAGGGCAAACACTTTCGTGCCTTTGCTCTTTTCCGTTCCGATGCCTGCAAACCACTCAGGGCCCCGGAGGATTATCGGAGGAACATTCGCGTAAGTCTCTACGTTATTGAGAAGAGTCGGTTTTCCGAACAACCCTTTACTGGCAGGGAAAGGCGGCCTGGGCCTTGGTTCTCCGCGCCTACCCTCGACTGAAGCAAGAAGAGCCGTCTCTTCTCCGCATACAAAAGCGCCTGCTCCAACCCTTATATCCAAATCGAAATCGAAGCCTTTGCCGAGAATATCCTTGCCCAAGAGCCCATACTCTCTGGCCTGGTTGATAGCGTGTGTAAGATGGGCAACTGCCAGGGGATATTCGGCTCTGACGTACACATATCCCTGATTCGCCCCGACAGTGTAGCCTGCGATTGACATGGCCTCAATTATCGCATGGGGATCCCCTTCGATAATGCTTCTGTCCATGAACGCACCGGGGTCGCCTTCGTCAGCATTACATACTACGTACTTCTGGTCCCCCTTGGCTCTCCGTGTAAAGTCCCATTTCAAACCGGTGGGGAACCCTGCCCCTCCTCTCCCTCGAAGGCCTGAACTCTTCAGAACGTTTATCACGTCTTCCGGAGTCATCTCGGAGAGGACCTTTGCAAGGGCTGCATATCCGTTTTCAGCTATGTACTCCTCTATTTCCAGAGGATCGATCTTGCCTGTGTTTCGAAGTGCAATCCGAAGCTGTCTGTTGAAGAAAACCATGTCAGAATACGTAGGGACTTTTTGCATTGTGTCCGGGGTTACGTAAAGAAGTCTGTCAACTATTCTCCCTTTCAAAAGATGCTCCTTGACTATTAAACGGGCGTCGTCGGGTTTGAGATTTCTATAAAGGACCCCTTCCGGATAGACAATAATGATGGGGCCCAATTCGCAAGGACCCATACATCCTGTAACGATAACCCTGATTTCGTCGGCGAGGCCTTGCTTGGTGATTTCATCATTAAGCGCCTGTTCAACATCTTTGCATCCTGACGAGGCACAACCCGCCCCGCCGCAAACCAGAACATGTGTCCTGTAGGAACCCATGTTACCAAGCCTCCTTATCCTGGAACAACCACACAAATTTAGACCGACGCTCAAAACAAGCCGGAAACGTCATGACATCACTCATACTTAGCCAATACTTCCTTCATTTGATCCGGCTTGACCCTCGCGTATATATCCTCGTTCACTCTGACCACGGGTCCAAGGCCGCAAGCTCCCATACACCTGACAATCTCCACCGAGAACCTTCCGTCATCAGTGGTGTCTTCCCCTTTGATCCCCAAGTCTTCTTCGAGTTTCTCCATTATGGCGTCCACGCCCTTAACATAACATGCCGTTCCCTTGCAAACACTGATAACATTCCTACCCTTAGGCTTCAGCGAAAATAACGCGTAAAACGTTACAACGCTGTAAACCTCGCTGAGAGGAATATCCAGCCCCTCAGCAATCATAACCTGGATTTCCCTGGGAAGATAACCCACCACTTGCTGGGCTTCGTGTAGAGTTTGAATCAGGACACCCGGTTTCCCTTTGTAGTGTTTGATTATCTCCCTGACTTTCTCCCTTTGTTCATCAGTAATCTCGCTAATACATGTACACGTCTCACAGGCCATACCTATTCCTCCTTACCGATCCAGAGCCGCAAACGGGCACTGCCATACCTGCCGAAACGGGAACCACAGTCTATTGTAGTGCAAGGATCGTGCCAGTCCACACCGGATCAGGCATATTTCCGCTAAAGCCTTGTGAAAGGCGTCACAAAGTCAATCGGCGAACAGACAAGCAATGACAAAATCCGCCGGAATTAATGCGCCGGTGCATTACCGGCACGGATTCGGGCGTGCTCTGCTTCATTTTCACGTTCTTTGGAAAGTTTATTTATGACACGGATCTCAATTGCACGGAGCTATTAACAGTTGCAAGCTGGGGAATGACGTTTGCATTGTCTCCTTGATTCCTTAAAGGCCGGGCGAAACCGGGGAATTCAGCAGTAAATGCAAACAAGCATCGCATAATGCACACGTGCATTAATGTGCATATTTCTTTAGCTTCCTGACAACGGTGGATTGGTTCACCCCGAGGGCCTCAGCTATTTCATAAGTAGTCTCATGCTCTTCCTTGGCCTGCTTGATTAACTGCCTTTCAACCTCTTCCACAGCCTCACGGAGTGGTATTACTCCTTCCACTGTCACCTTGGAATTGGAATTGACACCCCGTTCCTTAACATACTGAGGCAAGTCCTCTACACCGATTTCGTCTCCTTCTACTGTGACCACAAGCCGTTCTATAAGGTTTTCAAGCTCCCTGACGTTACCGGGCCATGAGTACTGGGTTAATACTTCCCTTGTCTCCCGGGAAATCGTTTTGTTGTACCGGTGAGTATTGTTATGTTTCGCTAAGAAATGATAAATCAAGGGAATGATATCATCCCGTCTGCTGCGCAGGGGTGGGATGACTATTGGGACCACATTCAGTCTGTAGAAGAGATCAGCACGAAACTCCCCTCTTTCCACCATTTTTGCCAGGTCCCTGTTGGTGGCGGCAATTATCCTGATATCAACCTCAATAGGATGAATCCCGCCGACCCGCGTAAGACGACGTTCCTGAATAACTTGAAGTAGTTTCACTTGAAGATCAAGAGGGAGATCAGATATCTCGTCAAGAAAGAGTGTGCCGGAAGACGCGACTTCTATCATCCCGGGTTTGCCTTCGCGTTTTGCACCGGTGAATGCGCCGGCCTCGTACCCGAATAACTCGGATTCAAGAAGATTCGGAGGGATTGCTCCGCAGTTTATGGTGACAAAGGGGCCACTCTTGCGAAGGCTTGCATTATGGATGAATCGCGCGATCACTTCTTTTCCGACTCCTGATTCGCCCAGGATGAGAATAGTCGTGGTCACGTGTGCTACCTTAGTCGCTACCTGCAACACTTTGCCCATTTCCACGCTGTATGCAATGATAGGGTTTCCCGCGGAATCACGGGACTTCTTAGCATCCTGAGATTCCCAGGACAGGAGAAGCCCGGCAGCTTTGGTAATGCGATCTTTATCGACACCTGGAAGAGCTTCGGCAAAGGTTTGATCAAGCTCTTTTGACACCTGCCCGCCTGAAGCCAATACCCACAAAACTGCCTTAAGATCGTCTGAAAGCCTGAACGCGGTTTCAGGGCACACCTTGAAGCATGCGCCGCATCCGTCGCATCTTTGCGGATCCACGATGATTCTATCTCTCACAGAGGATATGGCGTCAACAGGGCAGTTCGGAATACACACGCCACACCTATTACACTTATCGTCATCGACAAAGACAAATCCCGGCAACCTACTCCCCCCCACACAACACATTATACAATGGGATATCGGATACGGCAAAGTACTCCCGAATGCAGCCTACGATACTTCTGTCTGCTCTCTGTACTGAAGAAGATAAAGTTGATGGTAAATGCCGTGCTTTGCCAGCAGCTCCTGGTGAGTTCCGATCTCTCTAATCCTTCCTTTGTGGATTACGATAATCTTATCTGCATTCTGAATCGTTGACAGTCTATGGGCCACAACAAGAGTAGTCCTTCCACGAATCAGCTTTGTCAGAGCGTCCTGGATAAGGGCTTCAGTCTCAGTGTCAATACTTGCGGTAGCTTCATCTAAGACGAGTATGGCAGGATCTCTCGCCAATGCCCGTGCAAACGCCAAGAGCTGCCTCTCACCGGCTGATAACGTAACGCCTCTCTCCCTGACAGGCGCGTCATACCCTCCATGGAGTCTGCCTATAAACTTGTCAGCGTTTACGAAAGCGGCAGCTTCCCGCACTTGGTCATCGGTGATGCCACTGTCACCCAACCTTATGTTGCTTTTAACGTCCCCCGTAAACAAGAATACATCCTGCTGTACTACGCCTATGTGACGTCGCAACTCATGCCTGGGTATATCTCTGATATCCACCCCGTCGATGAGTATTCGCCCACGGGATATCTCATACATCCGTCCTATCAGGCTGATGATTGAGGTCTTTCCCGCCCCTGTCGCGCCTACAAAAGCGCAGGTTTCACCCGGCTCAATGCGAAAGCTGACATCCCTTAATACCCAGTCGTTTTCGTTGTATGCAAACCATACATTCTGAAATTCAATCTCTCCTTTTGGTCTTCGGAAGGCTACGGGTTCCGGAGGATCAGGCTCAACTTCGCAAGCGTCAAGAAGCATGAAGATTCGTTCTGCCGAAGCCATGGCAGCCTGCATAATATTGTATTTCTCAGTAAGATCATTAATAGGGCGGAAGAATTGCTGCAGGTAATTGGTGAACGCGAAAAGCACACCGAATTCCAGTGTGCCCCACATTACATGCCTTCCGCCAAACCAAATTAGAAGCGCAAGAGCAAGAGACGAGATAAGATCCATGGCAGGCCTGAAAATCGCGTATACTCTGAGTTCTTGCATACCGGCACGGAAGTAGTCGTGATTGACCCGGTCAAACTCCTCGAATTTCTTTTTTTCCCTGCCGAAAATCTGAATTATGCGCATTCCCGAGATATTCTCAGCCATAGCGGCATTGATCCTGGCGAGCCTTACCCTGACTGCCCTATACGCGTCCCTGGCCTTCTTGCGAAATATCGCCGTAACCGTGAATATTACAGGCAGCATAGCGAAACTGACCAGTGCAAGCCTAACATTCATCTTCAACATCACTATGATGATTCCGGCAAGAAGGAAAACATCTTTGAACAAGTTCACCAAAACCGCAGTGTACATCTCATTCAGTGCGTCCATGTCATTGGTTACTCTGGTGACAAGCCGGCCTATAGGGTTCTTGTCGAAGAAAGACAATGACAAGCGCTGCAAATGCCGGAAAACCTCAAGCCTCATGCTTGAGACAATCTTCAAGCCTGTGTACTGAAGAGCATAAACCTGTATGTAATTGAGAAGAAATGCAAGAGTCAAAGCACCGAGTAGAATAAAGCCCAACCTTGTCACAGCGCGAATATCATACTCTTTGAATACGCGCAACTCGGCACCTGTCAGCTCTCGCCTTAGAATAACATCGCCCGGAGACTCCATTAGCAGGTAATACTTGTCCCCCACCTGTTCAATCCTGGCCTTTATAGGTTCCGGGGAACTTTCGTAACCTGGCGCGGACTTACCTGTAAGTTCCCTCTCTCGGACAAATACGTATTCGTCAAATGCGATGCCCGGGCACGGTTCGTCCCCTGGAGCAAACGCCAGCATAGGTTCGGTGAGGGCATTCATATGATTGTCTATTGCGATCTTTATGAGATAAGGCTGCACTAGATCCAGTCCTGTAATGAGCAGCAAAAGCGCTATACATCCCACAAGAAACCATCGATAGGGCAAGGCGTACTTAAGCAGCCTTTTCATGAGCTTCCGGTCGTATGCTTTTCCCAGTACTTCATCTTCATGATGGATGGCCATGATTTATGTCTCCTCATCAGAGCTGAGTTCAGCTTCCAGCAATTGTCGCCTATGAATCTCTGCATATAGTCCCCCTGCAGCCACAAGAGACTCATGATCTCCCCTCTCGACTACTTGCCCCTCGTCTAAGACTATGATTTCATCCGCTTCCTTCAGAGTGGAGATTCTATGGGAGATTAAGATAGTCGTCCTCCCCCGCCTTACATCCCGCAGTGACTCGAGGATCCTCTCCTCTGTTCCGGTATCCACTGCCGAGAAGCAGTCATCGAGAATTAGTATTCTGGGATCCTTAACGAGCGCTCTCGCTATTGCAACCCTCTGTTTTTGCCCGCCGGAAAGGGTAACTCCCCGCTCGCCCACAAGAGTATCAAACCCTTTGGGAAATCCCTGGATATCATCTTTGACCCCTGCAAGTTCAGCAGCGTGTTCCACCTCTTCACGAGAAAACTCCGAACTTGCAAATCCGATGTTTTCCCCTATTGATGCTGAAAACAAGAAGTCGTCCTGCGGCACATAGCCGATATCTCTCCTCAATATCGCCAAGGGGATCTTTGTAATATCTATCCCATCAATGAGGAGCTCGCCGGGGGAAGGATCGTAGACTCTGAGGAGGAGATCTGTAAGAGTGCTTTTTCCACTGCCTGTACGACCAAGAATGCCCAGAGTCATGCCTTGAGGGATTTGGAGGGTGATTCCGTGAAGCACCGGTGAAATCGCATCAGGATACTCAAATGTCAAAGCCCGAAATTCAATCTCCCCTTCAATCTCCGAAGTATCCACCGCATCCTCGTGATCAGTGATTTTCGGCTGTACCCGGAATATCAGATTAAGCCTATCCATGGACGCCATGCCTCGTTGAAGAGTGTTGACTACCCAGCCTATTGCCATCATAGGCCATATCGCTATTCCGAGATATCCCGTAAATGCCACGAAATCACCGAGGCTTATGTCACCTAAGACAACCAACCGTCCACCGTAACCCAGTACCACCACAAAGCTAAGTCCGGCCAAATACTGCACAAGAGGCCAGAAAAGGCCCCACACCTTGACTAAATGCATGTTAGTGGCAACAAGCGTCTCATTTGAATGCATGAACCTTGCCAATTCAGCTTCTTCCTGGACAAAAGCCTTGACCACTCGGATACCGCTGAGATTCTCCTGAACAAAGTCAGTAAGGCCGGCGAAAGCTTCTTGGACTCTGAGAAACCTCGAATGTATCACTCTGGAAAACCCGGTGACGACCAGGGCAACGAAGGGTAACGGCAGAAGGCCCAGGAGTACAAGGCGAGTATCAATAGTAGTCAGCATAATCGAGACAGTGGCGATAGTGAGAAATACTGCGTCTATCGATAACATTATGCCTTGTCCGAATGCATGGCGGACTGCATGGATATCATTGGTAGCATGTGCCATCAGTTCGCCTGTCTTGTGCCTGTTGAAGAAATCCGCGGATAGCGTCTCAAGGTGGGCAAAGAACTTGTTCCTCAGAGCATAGTCAAGGAGTCTTGCCGTTCCAAACAGGTAGATGCGCCAGAAGTACCTTCCCACTGCCACAAGGACGGCTATGCCGATAATAAGAAATACGTAACGAAGGAGTCCTTGCATTGTCAAGACGCCTTCTCGAAACTCATCAGTCATATTACCGAGCAGCCGTGGAACCAGCAGTTGAAGAACATCAACAGCGAGAAAGAACAGCACCCCTATGACATACCTATACCGATGTCGCGCAAAAAAGTCATCTAACACCTGAAATTTCCGTCTCATAAATTGCAGCTCCAAATACTCTGTTGCAGCCGGGCATTACCGAACGCCCCGGGTTACCATCATACATTATAACTGTGACCGATGTCTAATGACAACCAATTTCCTCCGGTGTTTCCTCCGGTGTTGCATCTAAGTAGATCGCCATGAGACCGTTGTTCTCTCCCATATTATGTTAACACAGCCCGCCCGAATCGCAAGAACTGGCCGACGTCTTCGGCGAAACTGGCGATTACTGGAGAAGTCGAACGGTCTTCGCCACAAGTAATCGCTAGCTCTGAGAAACGTACGTACCGTGCGAGGCCACCCAAGACAATCGGAAAACCGGCGAAAACTAATGAACCCATACTCAGTACCATAGGACGGCGCCGGCAAATGAACACCCCACTTTCTCTACCACGTGTTCCGTGGCCTTCACCATTATTCTCTCAGGATGGGCATTACGGATGGCCAGGGCTTCGCGCACCATCTTCTCAACCCTCTTCTCTGCCTCGGCTTTCCTGCATATCCCGGTAAATTCCATGATCACGCCGAAGCTTCCGGTTATGACGCCTACGCCGATAGCAGCAGAGATAACAAGGCCGGGAACTTCGCTGCTGATAGTCCCATATGCAATCGGCGTGAGAAATCCGGGTGGAATATCAATTTGCTGCGAATACTCAGCACCGGGGGGAAGAATACTGGAAACCCTGACAAGGTTCAAATTACCAACGCCCGCCACAAGCAACGCCTTATCGAATGCTGTAAGTTGCGTATCCCCTTCTGCGCTTCCTGCAACCAACGTGAATCTCCGTGGAGTCGGCAGCATTCTCTTGCCCCCTCCCACTGACTAGATTCGGAATCGCTTATATACTATGATGACTCGCGCCAAGCCGGAATGCTGATTTTTATCCGACCATGACTTTTTCTTCGGGATAACGCACTTGCACAACATGCTGTTTCTGAGCAATTGCAGCAGCTACTGTAAAGCGGGCCTAAACGGCCGCTGAACATAGTCAACTACAAGTCCGGTTACGCACACAGCCGATGTAGATGTAAAAAGCGCATCTTCAAAAGGAAGCCTGCCACCACTGCGAGAAGCTACCGGGAGGCTGAGGAGCACGCCACCTGGAACTATGAGAGCAGCGAAGCCTATTACAAGAACTTGCTGCGGGCTTAACCTGCTAAACCTTCCCGAGAACTTCCGCCGGTTCCCTGACACCGGCCTTTGCGCCTCGGCAGCCAATCCAACTCCTCCGATACTCGGGACAATCCCTTAGGGGCAACGGAATTATATCACTGCCGGCCCACATATCAAGAGGCGCATGGCTTCCAACAACAGATTCTTCTCACGCGACTCTACGATTCCGCAAGTTAATCATGTCCCCTCGCCGCCCACGCTGAACATGGGCTTCAGCCCTGAGTCTTGCGGTCTGGAGATCTTCTCCCTTTGGAACTCTCCCGGTAGCTTTCTTGTATTCCTCAATGAAGAGCTCGATGAATTTCTCCATTTTCTGATCGCCTTTTATGCCCCATTCTTTATAGTGCTCTTCAATATAGTCCACTATGTCTACAGTAGTATCCGCAATAATCTGGTATTTGCGGTTCCTCTGATATACTTGCAGCGCATAACCTACAAGGATTATGATTAGCGGCTCCATCACTGACTCACTGGTTATCACGTTCCAGAGAACCTTCAGCCATCTCATGCATTCCACCCCCTTCCAAAGGAGAAGACATTCCTCCCCTTACATGTCTATACTAAGTAACAGCTTCGGGTTTTGTGCTATGCGCTTGCACGGAGTAGACAGCTTTTGTGCATGCATTCCGCAAGGCATAGAGCGCAACATGTGGCAAACCTGCGCGAATACTGCGGAGAAGAGAGAGTCCCCGCGCCCTAAGCCCAATAGATCAACATACATAAAGGAAGACGCGGGGAACGTGGCGCTTGGGGAATTCCTGGCTTTTGTGGACCGGCGTTGCCTTATTTTATGTTTTTTGTTATTATATTAGCGAATTGCAACTGAATTCAATAATCTTGAACAGCACGGAATACACTGAACGAAGAGAGGTGTCGTCATGCCTTCGGTAACGCTGACAATTGACGGTGCGCAGGTTCAAGTTGAAGAGGGAACGTCAATCTTGGAGGCTGCTAAAACTGCCGGAATTGAGATACCGTCATTGTGTTATCTCAAGGATATAAACGAAACCGGCAGATGCAGAGTATGCCTGGTGGAAGTTGAAAGGGCCAAGACGCTTGTGGCTTCGTGCGTGACTCCAGTAGTCAATAACATGGTAGTCAAAACTAATACCGAATTTGTGCGCCAAGCAAGACGCAATGTGCTGGAACTCATCTTGTCAAACCACCGTACGGATTGTATGACTTGTGAAAAAAACGGAGATTGCAAACTTCAGGAGTACGCATACGAGTACGGCCTGGAAGAGCGAAGATTCCCTTCAGACAGAACTGCTCCCGAACTGGACGATACCAACCCCTTCTTTATCAGAGACTTAAGTAAATGCATTTTATGCGGACGATGTGTCGCTGTTTGCAGTGACATCCAAGGACAGGATGCTATTAGCCCAGTGGGCAGGGGCTATGAAACTGTAGTGGCACCTGCATGGGGAGAACCGTTAGAAAACTCCCCATGCGTATTTTGTGGCAACTGCGTGCAAGTTTGTCCTGTAGGGGCCCTCATTCCAAAGCAAAGCATTGGGCAGGGCCGCTTTTGGGAGATCGCGAAAGTGGAAACCACGTGTCCGTACTGTGGCACAGGATGCCTCATTTACCTGCACGTTAAAAACGGCAAGGTAGTAGGTGCTTCGGGTGCGGACGGCCCTGTGAACAAAGGATTCACTTGCGTTAAGGGTAGGTTCGGACTTGACTTTATCCATCACCCGGACCGGCTTAGGGTACCGTTAATCAGGGAAGGCGATGGGTTTAGGGAGGCCTCCTGGGATGAAGCCCTTGAACTCGTGAGTTCCAAACTCGGCGAATTGGCACATAGCCACAGCCCTGATGCGGTAGCATTTTTCTCCTCTGCCAAATGCACAAACGAAGCGAACTATCTCATGCAAAAACTTGCCAGAGCTACTATAGGCACTAACAACGTTGACCATTGTGCCAGGTTATGTCACGCTTCAACCGTTGCGGGACTTGCCGCAAGTTTCGGCAGTGGTGCTATGACAAACTCCATCCACGAAATAGCAGACGCCAAGGCAGTGTTCATCATTGGTTCAAATACTACTGAAAACCATCCTGTAATCGGTATTCAGGTAAAAGAAGCACTCAGAAGAGGCGCCAAACTTATCGTTGCAGACCCCAGAAGAGTTGAACTGGCTCAAAAAGCACACATTTACCTGCAGCATCGCCCCGGTACCGACGTTGCGCTTCTGAACGGTATGATGAACGTAATTATAGACAAAGGCCTCCACGACAAGGACTTCATCGAAACAAGGACTGAGAATTTTGAGGCTCTTAAGGACTCTGTAAGTAAATATACCCCTGAGCACGTATCAGAAATAACCGGCGTTCCAGCCGACGACATAATCGAAGCTGCAATAGCCTACGCGACAGCGGATACGGCCAGCCTAATCTACTCAATGGGCATAACCCAGCATTCCACCGGAACCGACAACGTGCTTTCAACTGCAAACTTGGCCATGCTCACAGGTAATCTGGGTAAGGAAAGCGTCGGAGTCAACCCCCTTCGCGGGCAGAATAACGTTCAAGGAGCCTGCGACATGGGCGCACTCCCCAACCTTTTCCCGGGTTATCAGGCAGTCACTGACCCTGCCATTCGAGGTAAATTCGAAAAGGCATGGGGATGTGAACTACCACCCAATCCAGGCCTTGCGGTAACTGAAGCTATCAATGCCGCCTACGATGGCAATCTCAAAGGCCTCTACATTATGGGTGAAAACCCAATGGTGTCTGACCCGGACATCAACCATGTGGAAACTGCACTCAGGAATCTTGACTTCCTGGTCGTGCAAGATATTTTTCTTACGGAGACAGCCAGACTGGCAGACGTAGTGCTTCCTTCCGCTTGTTTCGCAGAACAAGAGGGGACTTTCACCAGCACGGAAAGACGGGTCCAGCTTGTGAGAAAAGCAGTAAACCCTCCGGGTGAAGCAAGGACTGACTGGGAAATCATCACTGAGATATCAAACCGGATGGGTTATCCGATGAACTACTCCTCACCTGCTGAAGTACTGGATGAGATCGCTTCGCTTACGCCAATCTACGGAGGAATAGTTAATAGCCGGTTAGCCGGCGACGGGCTCCAGTGGCCATGCCCTGCAGAGGACCACCCTGGTACGCCATACTTGCATAAAGGCAAATTCTCCCGCGGCCTGGGACTGTTCACTGCTGTTGAATATATTCCCGCGGCAGAGCTCCCTGATGAAGAATACCCGTTAACTCTTACAACAGGACGGATGCTGTATCACTACCATACGGGCTCAATGACCAGAAGGGCCAAGGCACTCAACGCCCATAGGCCTGAAGGGTATATTGAAATCTCGCCGGAAACTGCTAAAGACCTGGGTATCGCTGACGGAGAGATGGTTCTGGTGTCTTCCCGCAGAGGCGAAGTCAAAGTTAAGGCCATGGTTACTTCGTGGCCTGCTCCCGGTGTGGTATTTATGCCGTTCCACTTCGCTGAAGCGGCAGCCAACGTGCTGACTAATCCGGCTTTGGATCCAAAGGCAAAAATCCCTGAGTTTAAAGTATGTGCTGTACGAATAGACCGCCTTCCTGATGAAGCCAAAGGAAAGGTACAGGTAAACCCTACTGGAGAAGACCGGCCGATACCGCCCGACCAGGAATTGGCTTCTCCGGTTGCTGCAATTTAGCTTATGCATCCGGGGATTCGGGCTCAAATATGCGGTAAATCGTAATTATGCTGCAAAAATGAGAAACGACCATATCACCGGTGCAGTGCTCGCCGGGGGGAAAAGTAGAAGGATGGGCTTGGACAAGCCCTCCATAGTCGTTGATGGCAGGCAGATGATCATGTATGTTGTTGACGCACTTAGAGAGGCCTTTTCAGACATCCTTATTGTAGCCAAGAATGCAGATGACTTTCATGTGCCCGGGGTTCGGACGATTGGCGATTGTATAGAGGGAAACGGACCCCTGGTTGGGATTTACAGTGCCCTGTCAGTGTGCAAAACCCCTTATTGTTTCGTTATTGCTTGCGACATGCCGTGTGCTGACTCCAACCTGATAAGGTGGATGGTCACAGGTTGCGACGGCTATGATATTTTTATCCCGAGGCTCGGTTCTTACCTCGAACCGCTATTTGCACTATACTCCAGAAAATGCATGGCGCCGATCAGAGATAGCCTGGCAAAAGGAGACTACCGCGTAAGAAGCGTATTCTCCAAGGTCAACATAGGCTATGCGGATGAAACTGACATCCGGGCCATTGACCCTGAACTGCGGTCTTTCGTGAACATAAATACGAAAGAGGATTTGTGTAAGTTCATGTGTAATTTACAGCATAGTTTACGGTAAGCGCGCTTATAGTCCTATTCGAAGGCGTTCAAGCATGTAGGGACACTAAAAGAGGGGTTGAGAGTGGGCCATACTTCAGATTGTCCGGACTATGCAGAAGTCCCCATAAAACGGTTTTCTGCAATAGGGACAAATGGCGAAACAGTCAGCGAAGCACGGGACACGGTCATAGTTGAGTCAAGCTTGACTGTGCTTTACCGTACTATTTCAGTGAATATTCCGTCATGTTCTCCGTCCGGTATGAAGTATCTTGCCCTGGGACACCTCTTAACCGGAGGATTGCTTAGATATGCTGACCGGGTGGTGGAACTGAGGTGCCTCCCTGAAAAGAATGTAATCTACGTGGAGACAGAGCAAACGGCCCCGGAAGATGCACCGAAACCGGCAGAATTGCCGGAAGCAGGCTCAGGCTGCCACCTGGAACAGACCCCACCTGTTTCAGAGCCATATCCCATATTTGACCCGGGAACCATGTGTGAGATATTCGATGACCTGCTGAAGCGCTCCTCACTTTTTGAAATGACAGGCGCCTCTCACGCTGCAGCATTGTGTGACAATAAAGGAATCTTGCTGTGGCACGAAGATATAGGCCGCCACAACGCTGTAGATAAAGTGATAGGCCATGCGTTTCTTGAAAGAATTCCTCTGGACAATAAGATGGTCGCTCTAACCGGTAGGATTAACGCAGAAATCGTGGACAAGATGGTTTCCGCCGAAATACCTATAGTAGCGTCAAAAGCGCCTCCAACGGATGTGGCAGTAAAAACTGCTCAAAAGACAGGAGTGACCATAATAGGGTTTGTCAGAGACCGGCGCATGACGGTGTATTCGAATTCGGAACGGGTGGCAGGCATAGACCCTGCCGGCCGAAAACATACTAAACCTGGCTAAACATGATGTTGGGATCCGGCAGGCGCTGGTTTTACCTGCTACGCAGCAGCGTCCTGCCTCAATGGATTGAGCTTTGACTCTAAAGCGTAACCCAAAGCACGATCGCTAAATCGCCTAACAACTGAAAATACCTTGTGGAGAGGAGCGTCACAATGAAAAGGTCAATGATAGGGTTCGTCGTACTGGTGGCAATAAGCGGTTATCTGTACATAACAGGCTTTATGCAAAGTGTAGTCCTTACTTCACCTGCTGCAGTGCCACTGGCGCTTGCAGTGCTTACCCTCCTGGTAGGATACTGGTTTGAGTGGCCTACAGCTCAAAACGCCAAGAACCCGCCCCTTAGCGCTTCCGACCTACAACTCGTTGTTGCAGTTATTGGAGGGGCTCTGGCCAGCCATTGGTTGAACGTAACCCTAGGTCTTGGAGCGGTATTAGGTGCAGGCCTGGTTACAGTTCTGGCTGCGCTGATTATGCCCGCCTTTGGCGCAGCTATCACTTGCGGAAGCTTTTGCGGCATGGTATCCATGAAGGTCCTACCGGGCGTGCCGTACCTGATACTGGCTTCAGCAATAGCCGGAATTGTATTCGTGCTTGCAAAAGAAACCATGAACGGTCTCGGCGGGAAACTCGGTGCCATGGCAGCAGCAGGTTGCACCATAGCAGCATTGATAGCAGGTAACAAGATGCTTACAGCTTCGGTGCCGGATTGGTCTGTAGGTAAATACGTCGTGCCGGTGGCGGTTGTTTCTGCGGAAGCCGCATATATTGTCAGCACCAGGTTCAAACACGGTCCGATTATGGGAAGCGGTATCGTAAGCGTTGTAGGTGGGCTGATCCTGCCAGCCCTATTTCCTGAGGTTGGCGCGACTTTAGCAGCCGCCTGTGCCTGTGGGTCTTATGCAGGTATGTCCACCAGGGCACGAATCCCTAACGAATGGTTTATGGCATTGGCAGGTATCGTTGCAGGGCTCGTCTTGGTATGGGGGGCACCTTCCCTCGGGGGAATTGGCGGCAGGCTCGGAACTACAGCCCTAGGAGGCGTTATTGCCATCTGGAGCTGCATTCGCATATACGAGAGGTTTTCCACCAAGCAGGGAAACCGAAGCCCTGCCGGTTCTGCCAGAACATAAACAGGGCCCCAAGGATTTTTGTTTGACACTCATGGTCTGACTTGCTATGATGTACACAGGTAGTGCGCCTATAGCTCAGGGGATAGAGCACCGGCCTCCGGAGCCGGGTGCGCAGGTTCAAGTCCTGCTAGGCGCACCATATTTATGCGGATTCCCCGCATATGTCAAGTCCTTGCCCCTTCTTTCCAGGAATTCTGCAAGCGTTATTTTCACCGGATCTGCGTCCCAGCTCACATGCTATTTGTAGCTATTAGATTGGATGAGAGCTTCGCCCATCTATGAAAGAGCGTATAGACCTCCTTACCCCCCTAAAGGGTATCCCAGTCGAATGGCCCGCCCGCCTAGAGAGCCATTCCGATGAATTTGAGGGCTTCCATGCGGTCGCCGGAGAACCGTGTCCTACTTTCCAACGCGGCTCTGCAATGTGTGATGGAAAAGCCGACACGTGGGTGTGGTAACGTTGAGACAACTCGATTAATTCGACATTCTGTTCAAAGGAATTCATGGAAATATATGACGCAAAAGGACATTTGAGACAAGTAGCGAATAAGGCCAATGTACTCACCTGGTCAAGGAAATGGCCGAGGGGGCCGAAGGACATGAGGAAGAGAATAAGGGTAATGGTGATAGATAACAACATAGATGTATGCGAGATGCTGGAAGCAGTCATAAAGAGCGATCCTGATTTGGAATGGGTGGGTTGTGCGAAAGACGGCGTTTTGGCTCTTGAAACAATCAGCAGCTTGAAGCCTGATGTAATCCTCTTAGACATTATCATGCCGCGCCTTGACGGAGTCGCTTTTGTTGAGCAATTGATTACAATGTGCCCCGAAGAGAAGCCGAGGATAATAATACTAAGTGCTGTTGCGGAACAGGACACTATTAGGGCCCTTTCAAAACTGGGAGTTGACTACTATCTCCTCAAACCGATTGATGCTGCAACACTCATCAACAGGATTAAACAGACTGCAGGACTCAAGCCTGTCCAAACCCACAGAAACCAAGACTCAGCACCCCACGAATTCGGAAACGACATAGAGGTACATGTAGCCAAGCTCCTTTTCGAGTTGCGCATGCCTGCTTATTTTAAAGGGTACTCCTATCTCAAAGACGCTATTTGCATGGTACTTGAAGACGTCCATATGTACGCACCGATCGCCGCGGACCTCTATAGGAAAATCGCAGAACGGCACGAGACTACACGTCCAGTGGTGGAGGCTGCCATCAGGTACGCAATCCGCAAGACCTGGAAAGAAGGAGATCCTATCCGGTTGAAGAAACTCTTCGGCGCCTTTTCAGACTTGGATGCTGAGCGAGTGCCGACCAACTCCCTATTCATTGCAAGAGCATCTGAAGAAATCAGAGTCAACCTGTTACACTAGCTCGAAACCTCCGGTTCCGGCCTTTTTCACTTCCTCCTCCTCGCCTGTTTCCGCATTTACGTAAACCAAGTACGTATCCTTCTCAAGCTTACATCGAAACTCGTATACCAACTTCTCCTGATAGAAATCATCAAGTATGACGGCCAACCTTGAACCTATCACAGTCAATCTGGGATTTAACCTCTCCCTTGCTTCAGCCTCAGAAAGCCCGGGCTCTTTCAGCGGCCTTACTCTATGAAATATCTGGTAATTCGTGCCCTCAAATCCATCTATGAGGCCGTCATCCAACGCCACCCTTACCACAACGTAGTCGGGATATATTACGACGCCGTTTTGCTCGTAAGCAAACCCTATGGAGGACACTCCCTGATAATCACGTCTGGAAATCTCTCGCATGTCTTGAAAACCATGAGATGCCAGAAATGCCTTAGCCGCATCGACAGCTATGGCAGGTGTAATGGTCTCAGGACCTATAGGCGAATCCCTGTACATCCACAGCACTCTGCCGCCCCTCACGGACACGTCTGCCCACGCCTTGGAAACCGGGCCTCGAGGAGGAGTTATCTCTACTCTGTAGCTTTCAGGCTCTGAAGCTATCTTGGCTATGACCTCGCCTCTTGCGCCTTCTTGAATCGAGTATCCGGCAAACTTCATAGCTATCAGTATAGCGTCATCTGTGCTTATTTCAGGGCCGGGAATACCGGGCAGCTTCTTCCTGGGAGGCGGGATCACCCCCTCAAAGTCAGGCGTTGGGAACCTTGTCATTCCGTCTTCCAGCATCTTGAGCCCTTTTGTCACTTGGTTAGAAGGCGCGCCTTGCGTCTTCTCTCGTTCAGGGCGCATAGCTGCAGTAGCCATACTTTCGCGCTGAACATCTATCCATCTGAGCCGTCGGGAGGCAATTGCCCCGCCTAGATTTGTGAGTTCCTCGGCTGCAAAAGTCGCTTCCCGGCGGAGATCTCCGAGGATTGCCCATTCTCTGTCTGAGAGTCCGCTTCCGGATTCGCCTCTTTGCGACAGAGTGTAAGTAAACGAAGCCACCTGTGACAAGAAGTCTTCAGTCGTGGAAAGCTCAATTGTGCCTATAGGCAGTTGCCCCAGGCCGGACCTGGCGGATTCAGTGTGTCTCCATGCGTCTGCAAGGGCTTTCTGAGTCATGGGATAAGAACCTGACACTGCCGCCTTTGTTAGTTCATCGGCAAGCGAGTCCACATGATAGACGACTTCCTGGAATGCACGTTGATACTGGTTTTCTGTCTTAAGTTCCACTTCCTTTCTCAATGAGTACTCTCTGAGCCCTATGAGGCCTAATATGACAACGGCCAAGCCTAAAGCCGCCCATCCCCATCTTCGCCTCATATTTACCACCTCGCAGACGATTACCTAAGAAATATGTGTCTTCCTATCTGAATAATGTAGCTCCTGGTGGCAACCCACCAATTTGTGGCCTTGGCCGGGTTATAGTAGTAGATTGCGCCGCCTGAAGGATCCCAGCCTGCCAAAGCGTCCTGTGCAGCCCGATAAGAGGAAGAGACAGGAGGATACCATACATGCCCTGTGGTGACTGCAGTAAAAGCATCAGGCTCAAAAATGACTCCTGGAATAGTCTTGGGGAAATGAGGATGGTCTAATCTGTTTAGGATAACAGCCCCGACTGCAACCTGACCGAGGTATGGCTCACCTTCTGCTTCCGCAGAGATTACTCTTGCCATCAGTTCCACATTGTAGCTGTAGCTCTGGCCCGGATCTGCCAAGTCAACTTCAGCCATGTAAGGAAGTCTGTCTTCGTTCTCTCGACGATACGCTGCCCTGTTGCCGAAGACTCCTCCGGATTGGACATGCCACAAAACCGTGACTACTACTACAAGAATGGTAATTGCAAACACGAACTTCCCAACTCCGTCCGGCACGGCTTTCACCTCCGGCTGTGTTCAAACCTGGACTTATTATGCCGCCTCGAGTGTTTGCTATTCAGAGACAAACGCTGCACGTATCGCCAGGAGTTGTGGTATGATCGATTCATGCCGAAAAGGAAAGACAAGAGGCGTTTCGAGAGGCGGTGAATTTCGATGAAACTCTCAGAGATTGTTGAGTACCTTGATTGTTTTCTTATGGTTCCTCACATTCCCGATTCCTCGCTCAACGGATTACAGGTAGAGACGGATCGGGATATCATCAAAGTCGCCATGGCAGTGGATGCAACCTTGGAAACATTTGAGCAAGCCAAGAAACACCAGGCGGAACTCGTTATTGCGCACCACGGACTGTTTTGGGACAAGGTGCCGATCAGAGGGCCCCTTTATCGACGCGTCCGATATCTTATTGAGAACCGTATAGGTCTTTATGCTGCACATCTTCCTTTAGACATGCACGAAGAAGTGGGGAACAATGCGGAACTTGCGAGAATACTGGGCATAAAGAATGCCAGGCCCTTTCTAAGGTATAAGGGCTCCTTGATCGGCCTTATCGGGGACATAGAGGCCGTGAATATCCATGAGGTGGCAAGACTCTTAGAGAATCAGATTGGCAGCGGTATCCAAGTGTTTCCGTTCTCGAGGCGCAAAATCACCTCTGTTGCCATCTGCAGCGGAGGAGGAGGAGGGGACCTGGATCAAGCGATAGAAGCAGGCGCGGATCTTTATCTTACAGGAGAAGCGTCCCATGAGGCAGTGGCTCTCGCACGGGACGCCGAAACAAGTATCATATTTGCAGGCCATTACGCCACTGAAACACTGGGGCCCAAGGCTCTGGGAAGACACATAGAGGCCAAATTGGGGCTTCCCACAGTATTTGTTCAGGCTCCCACAGGGCTCTGATCTTCGTGTGTCACGGGGCTTCATTTACACTGAGTGATACAGTAAACGTCCTTCCGTCGCGGTAGACTGTGAGCTCGAGCCTGCCTCCTATACCCACAGCGTTTACGGCGTTTCTCAAGTCAGCCACTGACTTCGTAGCTTTCCCTCCGGCTGACGTAATAATGTCGCCGCGACGAAGGCCTGCTGAACTTACCGGGCTCTGCCTCACATAGCCTGCGATGGCCAGGCCATGGTCAATGCCGAGACGATAGTCACGAGCGACCTTGGGAGTGATTACCCAAACCTGAGTGATCCCAATCCACGGACGCCTTACTTTCCCGAATTCCACGAGCTCCTTGGCTATTTCCCTCGCGGTGTTTATCGGGATCGCAAACCCGATACCTTGAGCTTCCGCATAGATAGCGGTATTGATTCCAACAACAGTGCCACGCTCATCAGCAAGCGCGCCTCCGCTGTTTCCCGGGTTAATAGGAGCGTCTGTCTGGATTAGGTTCTCAAGATAAAGCCCTTGTTCAGCGTCAAGAGGGACTGCTCTTCCCAAAGCGCTG
Source organism: Bacillota bacterium (assembly GCA_033809295.1). Lineage (GTDB taxonomy): Bacteria > Bacillota > SHA-98 > UBA4971 > UBA4971 > UBA4971. The sequence goes on along the minus strand of JAPXLY010000001.1, from coordinate 35,111 downwards.
ACCACGCCTGCAGTGACCGTATTGTCAAATCCAAATGGGTTGCCTATCGCAACTGCAGCCTCGCCTACTTGCACAATATCGGAGTCCCCCAATGTAGCGCAAGGTAAGTTCTCTCCGTCTATTTTCAGCACTGCCAGATCGGTGTAGTAATCACCCCCGACCACGGCAGCTCGAAATTCGCGTCCGTCGGAAAGCACGACTCCGATTTCCTTGGCCTGTTCAATCACGTGATAATTCGTGAGCACAAACCCTCTTCTGTCGAATATGACACCTGAGCCTAACCCCTGCTCTTCTTGAACCATGCGCTCGAAGAAGAAAGTGTAGTAAACTCGCTCCTTGAGAGTGGATATCTTGACTACAGCAGGGCCTACTTCCCTGGCTATACCTGCTACACCAAGCCCTTGCCCGCTCGGAGCCAAGTAGTCTGTCCTCGGCGTATCAACCTTGCCGGGTTCACCTAAGTCAGGTACGCTTTTAGGTATTGCGGCAATACGCCTGTCCACCTGCTCCAAAAAGACGGATCCGACAACCAGGCCGCCTATGAGAGCCCCTGCAAGGCCTACCAAGAAATAACCGATAAACGATCCGCGTCGGCTTCGATAGTATCCGGGGAAATTCATTACAGCCCCCTCCAGAATAACGGTTTAGTACTCAATTCCCCTGCGAGCCGGTATGCCCTGGGCATAAGGATGCCTTATCTCGCGCATTTCCGTAATGAGATCCGCACATGCCAGTATCTCCCGGGGCATGCCTCTGCCGGTGAGAACAAGCTCTATATGATTAGACTTTCTCTCGATTAGGGCAACCACGTCGTCTACGGCAAGCAAACCGAAATTTACGGCAAGAGCTATTTCATCAAGGATCAGAATGTCAGCTTCATTCCCCGTGGCGATGGCAAGTGCGAGACTGAGCCCTGTCTTCGCCAACCGGCGATCCTCATCTGTTATCTCTCCGCGCCTGAGCATGCACTCACCGCACCCCTTGCAACCCTCGAGGCCCTGTCTTATCGCAGAGGAGCGCCTGCAATCCCGTCCAAACTGGTATAACCGGATTTCAGGATACAACCGCTGGATGGAAAACAGCTCTCCTGTGTAGCTGACGCCTTTGGCAAATTGGATGATTGTCACAGAAAATCTATGGCCGCCTGCTCTCAAGGCAAGGCCTAAAGCTGCAGTGGTCTTCCCTTTGCCATCCCCTGTGTAGACCTGGACAAGGCCGGGCACGGCCTCATCTTGACATCTCATTTCATCACCTTCAGTTTTCCGGGGAATTGTCCTCACCCTGGCCCTCCCTGAAGCCCGGCACCAGGATCATTTGGGGGCAACCGACTACCGGGTGAGCCCGGACTATGGCGTCCACCCTGTAGACGCTTTCCAATATCTCTTTCGTAACAACTTCCCGGGGGATCCCGTCTGCCACTTTTCTGCCTTGTTTCAGCATGATCAACCTGTCTGCGTACTGAGAAGCCAAATTGACATCATGCAAAACAGCCAGCACTCCGATATTCCTGCGACTCGACAAGGACTTGAAGACATCCATGATCTCCATACGGTAACCAGGGTCAAGGTGAGAAGTAGGCTCATCTAACAACAGTATTCCGGGTTCCTGGGCAAGGGCTCTTGCAACAACAACCCTCTGCCTCTCACCGTAAGACAACTCAAGCACTGACCTGCCTGCAAGATGGGCTACACCTGTGGCTGCCATAGCCTGTGAGACAATCTCCACGTCTCTCGGGCTCTCCCTGGAAAACCTCGTCATGTGAGGCTCGCGGCCCATCATTACCATCTCGAAAACAGAAAAAGGAAAGGGCATGTGTCCGTTTTGCGGTACTACGGCAATCTTCCCTGCAACCGACTTAGGGCGCATCTTATGAATGTCTTCTCCATCGAGAAGGACGTTTCCTCCGGATGGCTTTATAGCTCCTGCCAGCACTCGGAGGAGAGTAGTCTTTCCTGAACCGTTGGGGCCCAGAATACCGACGAATTCTCCGCTTTCCAAAGACAATGATACGTCGTCTATGGCTATTATTATACCGTACTTATGACATATGGAAAACGCATCAAGCCTCATGATCTGTCCATCTCGCTCTCTTTCATGTTTCAGTTGTCCAGGCCCAAAAACCCCATCCGGCCCTGACTCTGAAATCATTTCCCAGGCGCCTTGCGACGTCTTAGTACGTAGAAGAAAAAGGGTGCGCCTACAAGCGCAGTGATAACGCCGACAGGGATTTCCGCAGGTGCAATTAAGGTGCGGGCAACGGTGTCTGCCAGCACAAGGAATATGCCGCCTGCAATAATGGAAGCAGGCAACAATAGCCTGTGGTCAGGCCCGAGCATGATTCGCATTATGTGCGGGACGATAAGCCCGACAAAACCGATTATTCCCCCTACGGAGACGGAAGCTGCAGTCACCAGGGAAGAAGCGAACATAGTAATCGTCTTTGCACGCTCAGGGTCAACACCTAAGTGCCTCGCTTCATCATCGCCAAGGCAAATGAGGTTCAGGTCCCGTGCCATGATTACGAGAACGAAAACCCCGAATATGGCATAAGGAGAAGCCATTTTCACATGGGCATAGCCTTTGTTTGAAAGGCTTCCCATAAGCCACATCATGATTTCCCTAAGTGAATCGCCGGACATCATCATGATAAAGGACATGACCGCCCAGAGGAATGAACTCACAACTACACCTGATAGAAGAAACGTATCCATAGATACCCTGCCTGGGACTCCTGCGAGGTAGTATACCATCATCATAGTGGCAATAGAGGCGATAAATGCAGCAACAGGCACAGGACTCAGTCCGGGGACAAGAGACGGCAACCTGGACGAAATGGCGATAGTCGCTCCCAAAGCAGCGCCGGAAGATATCCCCATTATGTACGGGTCTGCCAAAGGATTGCCGAACAGGCCCTGGAGCGTGGCGCCTGCTCCTGCCAATGAGCCGCCGATTATTACAGCGAGCAGAATTCGGGGTAACCTTACCTCGAGTATTATAGTCGCATGTGCATCCTCACTGCCTATGTCCGGTATCCATCGACTTGCCAAGGGAATGCCCCGCAAGAGGATGGACGAAACCTTACGTATGGGTATCGGTACAGCGCCGACCCCGGCTGCAACAACAATGGCTGCCAGAAGGAGCAAGGTTAATATTACAAGATACTTCTTCCGTCTATCCCTGTAAGTAAAGTAGGCCGCAGGCTCCCGTTTCATGGGTCTTCGGATCTCCTCTCGTTGGTGTGCCGTACCGGAAGGCACATTCCATAGGAATGCTAAGTATGAGCTCATTAGTTTTCGCCGGTTTTCCGATTGGCTTGGGTGGCCCCGCACGGTACAAACACTCTCTAAAACCGGCGATCACTTATGGTGATCTTCTTAGTCGATTGAACCCGGGTGCATAATCTCCAGGAGCTCGGCTAAGCCCTCAACCAATCTGGGCCCGGGACGAGTCAGGATGTCAGGATTCACTTTTCGAATCCTGCCTTTCTTACAAGCGGATATCCGGTTCCAAGCAGGTCTCGCAAGCACGTCTTCCGGTTCCGTCCATACCGTGATTATCACGTCGGGATCCCTCTCAACGACAACCTCCACGCTGAACTCAGGCCATTCCATACCTGCGTCACCTGCTATATTCTCTCCGCCTGCAATCCTAATGAGCTCGTCAATGAAAGTGCCCGGCCCTGCGGTCATCAACGGGTCGTCCCATATCTCCACAAAAACCCTGGGCCTGCCTTCTTCTGCTATGGCTTTAAGTGCCTTTCGTTGAATATCTTGAATCCGGCCGGCAAGTCCCGTGACAAGCAATCTTGAGGCTTCCTCCGCCCCTGTGGCTGTGCCCACTATAGTTATGCTATCCAGGACATCCGAAAGGTTCTTTGGGTCCAGGGCCAAGACAGGTATGCCCAGATTGGAAAGGGTTTCAATAACCGGCAATTGCATGCTTGCAACTGCTACCACAAGGTCAGGTGACATCTCTGCTATCTTTTCTATGTTCATCTCCACTTGACCGACTTTCGGTTTTGATTTGGCATCCGGAGGATAATCACACGCCTCTGTAACACCTACCACTTTCGCGCCGAGACCCAAAGCAAACAGAATCTCAGTGTTGCTCGGGGCAATTGACACAATGGCCTCAACCGGCAATCCCACTTTGACCTCCCTGCCAAGCGCGTCAATAACGGTGACTTCGTCACGCGTTACAGCGTTGGCACGACCTCCCATTATCAAGATGCCAAGTACCGAAATAGTAACGACGAGGGCCAGCCTTTCCGAAAAGGGGGAAGGCCTCCTCCGGTAATCGGAACCGCCTACACATCGGTTTACATCCACGTCATAACCTCCAATCGTGCTGTCAGCCGGCGAGTGGCCGCCGGTTTGCGACAAGCTTTGAGCTTTCCTCCTGGGCTTCCTTGAAAAAGAAGTACCCCGGCCTTCCACCGGGGCACATCGCCAAAACAAACTTTTGGCTTGCAACCCCCTTTCACCGAAGGCGTAACAAGCAAACTTGGACAGGCAGGTCTCCTGGCTTCCGGGTCATTGCAAGTCCTTAAGCCTTCCCCATATTGAGTGGCAAGATGAAAGGACGCTCGCCGGATACAGTGGCGGGAACCGCGGGATTACAGGTTATATCCTGCTTCCTCTTCCCTATTCTCCCTGAAAGGGCACCTGTCAGGTCTTGGATTCAATTGTGGAACATCTATATCTTACCATTTCCCGAACGGTCAATCAATTACTCTATTGGCATTTAACTCTATTGACATTGTATTGAAGTGACCCCTTGCTGTCTTTCAGTCATAGTATGTAAAGACGTGTTTCATGCGGATGAGGTGAAATCATGGGATTTCGCAGCGCCAATACAGGAGAAGGAGTTCCTCTTTCAGCAGTACCGCTCTACGTGACCTGCAGAATATGCCGGCTCGCTCTGAAGGATCAGGCCAGGCGACGCCTTCTGCATATCGGGTTTGCTCCCGGAGCGCAAGTCACCCCCATCCGACGAAGTCCGGCAGGCGATCCTACTGCATATTCCGTACGAGGCGCTATGGTCGCGCTAAGACGAGAACAAGCTGACGAAATCATAGTGGCCCCGGATGTCCCGCCTTCTCCTGACAGCAAATCTTATGATAGCCCCGTCAACGCGCACAAGCTTTGTTGTCATAGCCAGGTGCCGACGGGCCTGATGACACCGGATAATTTCGATACCCTGGCCCGTCGCGCACGAACACGTCTTGCCTATACCGTACCGGGTACTATGCGAATCAGAGGAAATCCCACTCCCAAATATACAGTGGCTTTGGCAGGCAACCCCAATACGGGAAAGAGCGCCTTATTCAATGCCCTCACAGGCCTAAATCAGCACACGGGTAACTGGCCCGGCAAGACAGTTGCAGTAGCTGAGGGCCTCTCCGTGCATGAAGGCGCATGGTTCCGACTCATAGATCTGCCCGGCACATATTCCTTGCTGACAAGCTCAAAGGAGGAGGAAGTCGCAAGAGACTTTATATGCTTCGGCGCTCCTGATGTCACTGTGGTAGTGACTGACGCGACATGCCTTGAGAGAAACCTTGATGTGGTCCTGGAAATACTGGAAGTCACCTCCCGTGTGGTAGTTGCCCTCAACCTCGTGGACGAAGCCTGTCGAAAGAGAATCTCCATCGATATCTCAGGGCTCTCCTCCTCTCTCGGAGTGCCGGTAATTCCTACAGTAGCCAGGCTTGGCAGAGGGCTTAAGAAACTCATGGACACAGTCCAAGCCGTGGCTGACGGACGTATTGAGACAGATCCGTTGCGGCCCAGGTACGATGAGCGCATAGAGAGAATCGTCAGCCTCATTGAGCCTTGGATCGAAAGCGCAATCCAAAGAGATTCATGCAGTCTTCCGGCGCGGTGGATTGCCCTTCGTCTTGTCGACGGAGACCCGGGGCTTCGCGAAGAGCTTATCGAAAGACTCGAGAAAGCAGTATCAGAGGGTGGCATGTCCGCATGAGAAGCTCGATGCCTTCTTCACTACGAGACGTGATGAGAATAGCCGAGGAAGCCCAATCATTTTCCGATAGCGAGCTCTCTGATGTTATTGCGGAATCGTTAAGCAGAACTTCAGAGGAGATCTGCAAGGCAAACGTGCACAATCATGGCGGATACGAAAGAGATCTAACGTCGGCGCTGGATGATATACTTACGTCTCCCATAACCGGGTACCCGTCCATGCTATTACTGCTTGTGGCTGTTTTCTGGATTACTCTCGTCGGGGCAAATTGGCCTTCTTCGCTTCTTTTCAGACTTCTGTTTTCAGTTGAAGACTACTTTGTGAGCGTTTTCAGGCATTTTAATGCCCAAGAATGGTTCATCGGCATAACAGTATTCGGCGCATATAGGTGTCTTGCATGGGTAGTATCAGTCATGCTCCCGCCGATAGCAATTTTCTTCCCGTGTTTTGCCTTGCTGGAAGACCTGGGGTACTTGCCGAGAATAGCCTTTAACTTGGATACATTCTTCAAGCGCGTAGGAAGTCATGGCAAACAGGCTTTAACAATGTGCATGGGATTCGGATGTAATGCAGCGGGGGCAGTAGCGTGCAGGATCATTGATTCTCCGAGAGAAAGGCTGATCGCGCTTCTCACCAACACTTTTGTTCCGTGTAACGGAAGGTTCCCGGCGATAATTCTGGTATCCTCGATGTTCTTAAGATCAGGTATTTCATCAGTGGCCGGTGCGGGCGCAACAACTGTCTGGCTAATGTTTTCGGTGTTCCTCGGAGTAATCGTGACATTCATTGTGTCACATGCATTATCCAGGACCATCTTAAGGGGCATGCCTTCTGCATTTGCCATTGAACTACCACCATATAGACCGCCTCAAATCATGAAGATCCTTGTTCGATCATTCCTCGACAAAACTGTATTTGTCCTTACCAGAGCAGCGTCTGTGGCAGCTCCTGCAGGGATGGTCACATGGGTCTTGGCGAACACCCGTCTCCACGGAGTGAGCCTCCTTCTCCGTCTCGCAGACGCCCTTACTCCGCTTGGGAATGCCATCGGCCTTGACGGTTTCATCCTCACTGCATTTCTTCTGGGGCTCCCGGCAAATGAAATAGTCCTTCCCGTCTTGACTATGGGGTACTCATCGGGAGGGGTCATGGTAGACATGAACAGCCTGAACGCTCTTCGAGGCCTTCTCATGTCATGTGGGTGGACCTCTCGAACCGCCCTGTGCTTTATTGCTTTCTCAGTCCTCCACTATCCGTGCGCCACGACCTTGTGGACGATTTGGCATGAGACCCGCGACGTAAAATGGACGCTCTTCGCTGCATTGATGCCTCTTCTCATCGCTACAGGCGCATGCTTTCTGATAACGCAAGTCTATGCACTTCTGCAGGGTGGCCGGCTCTAAGTAGATCACCATGAGACCGTTGAACTTCTCCAGTAGCTGCCAGTTTCGCCGAAGACGGCGACCGGTCTTTGCGATTCAAGCGAGCTGCGTTAACATAATGTGGGAGAGAACAACGGTCTCGTTCATTAGTTACCGCCGGTTTTCCGATCGTCTTGGGTGGGCCCGCACGGTACGTACGTTTTCTGAGGCAGGTGTTGCACTAAGGGGACGACTCCCCAAGCGGGTTGCCTTGACAAAACAATCGCCGGCCACCCTTTCATCACGCAATCCTCCTGCCCGTTTCTATCCCGGATTCGGAGCTCAATGTCAGAGTATTGAGGCCTTTGAGCGCAAGGCCTAAAAGTCCCAGGGTTACAAGGAAGCTCACAGCAACAGCCACTGCCGGATTCGCGCCTGATTGAGCCATGAATCCATACACTATGTACCCAATCCCGCACATCAAGGCAGACACCGTCGCGTATGGGAGCTGAGTCGAAACATGGTCGATATGGTTACACCCTGCGCCGGTAGATGACAAGATGGTAGTGTCAGAAATAGGTGAACAGTGATCCCCATAAACCGCGCCTGCAAGGACTGCCCCGATCATTCCGATTAGCAGATCCGGCGCAAGCAAGACAGCGAAGTCCACAGCGATTGGGATCATGATTGCAAACGTGCCCCAGGAAGTACCGGTTGCGAATGCGATGATGCAGGATAAGATGAACATTATCAAAGGATATAGTGCGGGGTTAAGGGCCTGCCCTACCCTTGTCGCCAGAAATAATCCTGTCCCCAGTTGATTTATGATTCCGCCTATAGTCCATGCGAAGCAAAGGATCAGTATGGCAGGGACCATGGATAAGAATCCTTGCCACGCTGCTTCGGGAAGCCTCCCAACCGATATCACTCCCCGCGAAAGGAACATTACCAAAGCAAGGGCGAGAGAAAGAAATCCGGCATACATCAGGGCTGTGGCAGCATCAGTATTCTTGATAGCATCAAGAAACCCGATGTTTTCCACGAAATACCCGCCGGTGTAAGCCATCATAATAATCGCGAAGCCTATAAGCCCTACAACAGGGACTACCAAATCCGGAACAGTCCCCTTCGTGCTGATTTTTGGAAGCTTCACTTTTTCCTCTGAAGCCCGGGGCCCGTAGATGTTTCCTGTAACTTTCGCTTCTCTTTCAAAGCGCCCCATAGGCCCGAAATCAAGCTCGGTAACTGCAACAAACGCAACCATGACAAGTGTAGCCCATGCATAGAGGTTCATAGGCAGAGTCCTGATAAATGCTGTAAAAGGCTCCAAGGTAATACCTACGTCTCGGAATTTGTCACCCATAGTGGACATAATAGTCACAACCCAGCTTGATACAGGGGCAAGCACACAAACGGGAGCAGCCGTCGAATCAATGATATAAGCAAGCTTTGCTCGCGACACCCGGAACCTGTCTGTGACGGGGATCATGACTGTGCCTACTGTAAGGCAATTGAAATAGTCATCGATGAATATGATTATCCCCAGAAGCAAGCTTGCAAGCTGGGCTCCTGCCCTTGACTTTATACGCTTTGCCGCCCATTCCCCATAGGCGGCCGCTCCTCCGGCAATAACCATGAGGTACGTAAGTATCCCGAGCGTGACCAGGAAGACCAGGATCGCCATATTCCAAGGATCCGTGATATTCTCCCACATAGTCATCGCTGAAAGGCTAATTGCGCCCACAGGGCTGAAATTCGTAAGAATAAATGACCCTGAAAGTATCCCAATAAGCAGCGAAAGGATTACTTGCTTAGTAAGGAGGGCAAGGGTAATAGCAACAAGAGGCGGGACTATCGTTAACCATCCGTACTCCACTTCTCATAACCTCACCTTCAATAGGAGATTTGCCACCGAATTGATACAATCTGACCTACTCCATACTCATGGCACTCACAGAATTTCGGTCGTCTTCTCCGCAGTCATTATGGCCTCTCCCCAACCACCTCCCGCTCCGTGAAAATTATCTTGATTATACTAGACAAACCGGATTGAGACAAGGGCCCGAAAAAAGAGGCCACACCTTTCATCAGTTAAAAGGGACGGCCTCTCTAAACAGCCTACTCTTTGCCTCCATCGAGCAATTTCTTTATGCTGTTGGCACACGGCGAATGAATGACACCCTGTTCAGTTATGATTGCAGCAACATGCCTAACATGCCTTCTGATTACTTACACGCGTCAATCCTGTATTCCTTAACGCCTTGCTCATAAAGGTCATTACCGAAAGTGTCATTGACTACGACTGCAGGGAAGTCTTCTACAGTGAGTTTTCTGATAGCTTCAGGGCCTAATTCTTCATATGCCACAATCTCCGATGCCTTCACGCATTTTGCAAGTAGCGCTCCCGCTCCTCCGATAGCTGCAAAGTACACAGCCTTATACTTCACCATGGCATCTCTTACGATCTGTGATCTCGAGCCTTTTCCGATCATACCTTTGAGTCCGTGTTCCATGAGGATAGGAGCGTATGAATCCATACGATAACTGGTGGTGGGACCTGCGGAACCTATGGCCTGGCCCGGTTTTGCCGGAGCAGGCCCAACGTAGTAGATTATCTGGCCCTCGATGTCCATGGGAAGCTCCTTTCCTTCCCCGATAAGACTTACGAGACGCTTGTGCGCAGCATCTCTTGCCGTATAAAGCGTGCCCGATATTATTACGTTATCGCCTGCCTTAAGAGAAGCCGTAACCTCATCAGTCAGGGGCGTAGATATCCTAATAACGGCCATCACCTGTTCACCTCCGTTTAGTCGCTCTTTCTATATCACGATGGAGTCATGGGGCCCTGCATGGCAATTCAGGTTGCAGGCCACGGGCAAACTGGCGATATGACATGGAGCAAATTCAATATTGACAGCCAGCGCAGTTGTTCGTCCGCCGAACCCTTGCGGCCCAATTCCCAGATTGTTGATTTCATCGAGGAGCTCCCTCTCCAACCGGGCATATTTCGGGTGAGGGTTACTTGTGCCAACATCACGAATGACTGCTTTCTTTGCCAGAAGTGCAACTCTGTCGAAGGTTCCGCCAATCCCAACCCCAACCACTACGGGCGGACAAGGATTCGGCCCGGCTTTTCTCACTTGGTCGATGACGAATTTCCGAACGCCTTCAACCCCTGCCGCCGGCGGTAGCATTATGAGGCCGCTCATGTTTTCCGCACCGCCGCCTTTGGCTGCAAACATTATCTTGATATCAGTGCCGGGAACTATGTCCGTGTAGATTACGGCAGGTGTGTTGTCTCCTGTATTGACCCTTTCGAAAAGCGGATCCGTGACAATGGATTTTCGAAGGTACCCTTGGACATAGCCCTGCCTCACTCCTTCGTTAATCGCTTCGTAGAGATCACCGCCTTCAAATCTTACATCCTGGCCGACTTCAAGGAAAAGCATGGCGACTCCTGTGTCTTGACACGCAGGCACATTCTCATCCCTGGCAATCCTATGGTTCTCCAGGATCTGCTTGATTACTTCCTTACCTACAGGAGACTCCTCTCGTAGATATGCCTCTTCCAAGGCATGGATTGCACCTTTCGGCACGTTTGACGTAGTATTCATGGCAAGCTTCCGAACAGCCTGCATTACCTCACTTACGTTCACTGTTCTCACACAAGGTTTATCCATGGTTTCAACCTCCCCTCTTTACGCTTACGTCCTGTTCCCTGCATAAGCCGGTCGTTACTTCCCGGTAATCGAACACCCGTCCATCGCTACGTAGGGCAGACTAACGTTCCCCAAGGTCATAACCTCTCGCGAGACAGCTCCAATCTGCCCCAAGAGCTCATAGATGTTCCCTGCAATCATGACTTCCTTAACCGGCTGTATCACTTTGCCGGATTCGATATAGTGACCTCCTTTCACAACACCTGAGAAATCACCGCTAACCGGATCAACACTCCCTGAATATCTATTTACTACAAGGCCTTTGGAAGTCCCTTCAATCATCTCCTCCAGCGAGACCTTCCCCGGTGCTACAACCAGATTAGTCACCCCAATCCCGGGTACGCTCCTATCACTGCCTACTGCATGTCCATTGGATTCCAGCCCTTCGCGTCGCGCAGTATAGCAGTTGTAAAGGTAATGATTGAGTATTCCCTGCCGAAGGATGGGAAGGGGCTTTACAGGAATACCTTCGCGATCAAATGCGGTAGACCCGATTCGCCCGGGAAGCGTAGGATCGTCTGTAATGGAAAGCAGAGGCGAGCCAACCTGGGTGTTCAATCTACCCTTCCATTGGGATTGCCCGTTTTGGATATTCTCCGCATTGACAGAAAACACAATAGGCTCTATCAAAAGGTCGAGTCCGGCGTAGGGGGTGAGAATCACACTACCTCTGAAACTGGGCACGCTTGTCGCGCCAAGGGATTTGACGACTTTTTCAGCAAGTTTTCTGCCCACTGCGTAAGGATCCACATCCTGCAATTTACAGGAAATAGCATATTCCGCGTCAAAAGACGAGACATCTTCTTTCTCCCTTGCAAATCCCATGGCAACACACCAAACGTAACTCGCGTCTTCACCGAGTTGTACTCCCTTGGAATTTGCTATGAATCTGGTCCCTGTTTCCACTGCGAAGACTCCGGAGTCAACAGTGACTCGGGGGTCGAAACCACGTGCAGACTCTATAAGAAGCTTCCCTTTAGAGACTGCCTCCCGAAGTTCCAGGCACCCTGCCGGCGGGTCATAGATGCCCGAAACGGGCGCAACCTGAGAAGGCTCAGGCAGCCAATGATTGGGATCAAAAGGGGAAGCATCCGCAATCGAAAGCGCAGATCGCAGCGTGTCGTCTAAAGAGTCCGGGGACAGGATGTTAGTTGCCGCAAACCCTTGTTTTCCACGATAGATGACTCTAATTCCGATGCCTTCGTAATTGTCACCTTTTGGCACCTGCAGGTCATTTTTCTCAAACACGACTTCCAGCTTACGGCTTCTTGTATAATACACCTCGGCCTCGTCAGCTCCCAGCCGCACTGCCTCGCTCACCAGACTACTACACAATTCTTGGCCTTGCACTCCAATCCCTCCGCTACTCTTCATGGCGTCCTCCGACAGTCACCTGACAGCGGAGGTATGGACCGCCTCCGTCAACCTTTGCAGGCTGCCATTTGCCGCAATGTCCTGCACCTGTGTCCATCTGAAAGTCGGAAGATGCAGCATCTACGCTCATTAGCACGTCGAACGCTTGACCTGAGATGGTCACTCCTTTGACAAGCCCCTTGAGGTTGCCGTTTTCGATTCTGTAGGCTTCGGAGACCCCGAACATAAACTCAGCGCTGGAATCCGCCTGCCCTCCATGAGCCAAATCTATGAGAAGAAAGCCTTTATCAATCCCGGCAATCATTTCTTTCAGGTCGCTTTTCCCCGGCATGATGAATGTGTTGGTCATCCTGATGATAGGCTCGTCGCGATAAGTAAATGCCCTGGCGTTCCCGCAAGGAACTGCCGCAAATACAGACGCAGACTCTCTGTTATGGAGATAGCTTTTTAAAACTCCCTTATCAATGATGACTGTACCCTCACCAAGCACGCCTTCATCATCCACGAGAACCATGCCTGCTGCGCCTTCCACTGACCCGTCGTCAACAAGAGTCACGAGGTCTGACGCCACCTTCCTGCCGAGCTTGTCCCGGACAATTGACCCGCTAAGGACAAAGTCAGCTTCCACGGTATGTCCTATCGCTTCATGGGACAGAATACCTACAAGTTTCGGGTCCAAGATAACCGTGTACTGACCCCCTTTGGCATAGTCCGCGTCGAGTTTCTTTATTGCTAGCTCCACTGCAGTATCAACCAACTCACTGAGGTCTCTTTTCGCTATCAGGTCATCCCAGCCGCCGGTTACCCCTGACGATTTCGTAGCCGTCTCACGCTTTCCGTCTCTCAGAACTGTGGCTGTTACCTGAAAACTGGGCTTGTTGTCTTTAACGTGCACAGATGCGCCGTGGGATGTAGCAATGATTTTCTCATCTTCATACTGTAGGTAATAGACAATACTGCCTTCCACGAGAGGAGAAGCCTCTCGCATACGCTTTTCCGCGGCAAGGATATACTGTATCTTCTGGGAAATATCAGGTTCTTTGCTGCTATCGTAGTAAGTGAATTCGCCATGGCCGAAGCGTGCAGGCGCAAGACTCACCTTGTTATCTCTGAGCGGGGCTCCGGCTTTGGCTGCCTGCAACGCCTCGTTGACTGCATTCTGTAATCCTTCTTTGCTTACATCTGTCGTAGAGACAAATCCCCAACACCCGTCCACAAGGCTTCTCACACCGGCCCCCGCAAGGGTTCTTCTCTCTACCTTTCTGAGAGCACCGCTGCGTGCATCGATAATTGTCTCAATACGCTTGTGATATCGTATTTCAACGTATTCATCTATGTTTGCTACAACTGATTGTAGCAGGTTCTGCAAAACCTCCACCTCCTGTTTGTAGTGGGGTGATTTCCACTTCTTTAATGAGCAGGCTACTTCAAGGTCGCCAAAGACTAAGGAGATAGCTCTCTTAGAGTCTCATCCAAGGCTTTTATACCGTCTTTGGCCACAAGATACACGAAGTTTCTGCCTGTTGCAATTGCGTAGAATCCCTCTTCAATCTCCTTCCCAACTTTGACCTCGAATATGTTCCCGTCCCCGAAATCAAGCTTCACATAAATACGAGGATTACGAAACCCGAGGGAATCAAGGTCAACATCATACTCCAGACTCTCGCCGACCCCGGTAATTCGGATATCTTGCAGCGCAGCAAGGAGCGTGTCTAAACCGGAAGATACAGGCGGGATAAGTTTCTCGCCAAGCGTCCAAGTGGCTGTCTCGACTTTGTCGTGATCCCATTGGGCCAGTTGCCTCTTAACCAGGTCAGGCGGTGTAAGCTCAAGGGGCGAAAAATCCGAGGGTTTAACCAAATAGACGGCAGGTGAGTCTCCGGTCTTGATATAGAAACCTTCTTCATTCGGGCCCGGGTCACCTACGAATACCTGGAGAGCTGTCCCTCTCCCTGCCACTGTCAGGTCTATTCTCGATCTGGGCCGATCAAGCCCCCAACGGGACAGGCCGGAACCTTCATCATCAACGAAGCTCTCTACGGTAAGCCCGGTTATGTCCGCAAGGAGTCCGTCAATTACTTCCTCGTCAGCTTTGTCAATAATGGGACGTGCGAGATACCAGTCTTCACCCTGCTTCTGGCAGATAACGTCTGTCATATCATCTTCCATACGCCTGACAATCCGGATGCCGTCAACAGACTCGGACAAGGCCTTGATTATCTTCTTCTCCCTGAGATCATCAGCGGTCTTTATGAGATCGTCAGCCACAGTATTAGGGATGACCCATACTTTTGTATCATCTCCCGATTTCACATAGTATCCTGACCCGACAGGTGTTAAAGAACCTATTAGCAAGGTCTTCTTGCCTCCCCTGTCACCCTCCACTACTATGCGGGTATCCGGGGAGGAGAGTCCGAATGCTTCAAGATCACCGGGGTCAGCTTCAATTTCCTTTTCGAATTTCGCTCCGGAGATTGCCGTGACAAGGGCATTCACTGCTTCCTGACTTATTTCATAGGTTTCCGGCACATCGACAACCCAGGTTCTGTCATTGCCCTTCTCAATATTCACTTCGCTGTCACCATGGGCAATGTAAATCCTCCGTATAGCGTCGGAATTCACACCGAAAATCATGGGGTCATCCATACCTGTGGCCGGCTTTTGGCGTCCTGTGAATACCATGTAGGCAGCAAGTGTCAGCATAATTGCAATCGCGACGAAAGTTGTTCGGAATTTCTTCACAGGTTACGCCTCCTTGCCCATACAACGACGCCAAGAAGCGCAAAGCACATAGGTATCACCATGACTGTCCCGTAGAATACAGACTTCGCCTGGAGGTCTGAAAGATACACTTGTTCAAAACCAGGCGCCTTAGGCCTTATGGATATGGAGTCTTCTTTGCCTGTCATCCAGCCTATGGCATTCATGAAGAAGTCTATGTTCCCCTGGAAAGTCACTATATCATTATCGAGAAAACCGGCATTGCCCAATACAAGGAGGACTGCAGTAGGGTCTTGCATATGAGCGGCATACGCCAGAGGCAAAGGGCCTTCTATATCAGTCTTGGGATCGAATACAGCCTTATCGGTAAAATCCGTCTCACCCCATGCCTTGTCAGTGGTTTCAAGAATAGGCTCTACAGTAATACCGTGAGTCTTCCCTTCTCCCACATAATACAGACTCCTGCTCCTTGGCAGAAATGTTGCGAGGCCTTTCGTAATAAGTTTCTCAGTTATGGGGTGAAGATTTATCTTAGGTATCAGGCCGGCCATATCCAGGAAATAATGACTGCCCGGGTCTATCACCAAGTCGTCGTTGACACCTATACCCCAGGCTCCCAGGACTTCTTTGAGATTCGTAAGATCGCCTTCTTGTCCTGAGGGGTCCAGGGCAACAACTACCTTGCCTCCCTCTTCTAAATAAGTCTCGACTGCATCAGCTTCTTCCTGTGTGAAGTCTCTCACAGGTCCTGCAATCACAAGAACATCCGTATCATCCGGGACTCGTCCTTCCGTCGCAAGGTTCACAGTTGCGGCAACATATCCTTCGCCTTCCAGAAATGTCTTAGTCTGAAGGTAATTCCCGGTGAGGTTTCGCTCATCGTGGCCGGTGGTAAAATAGACTTGCCTCATATCCTCAGTAAATAGGCTCACCAGGGCCCTGGTGAATGCCTGCTCCCCTGAGAAGTTTGCCATATCACCGGTAGTTTCGTAATCAAGGAGTTCATACTCCATGACTTTGCGGGACTTCAACCCTACTTCCACAACCGAAGTCCCGTATGCAGTAATATCATACTGCTTTGCAACGGACGGCATCTTATCAGGGTCGACAAACTCAACTTGAATCTTCGGGGAAATCCGGGTATATTCCCGAAGTAGGTCTCGGACTACTTCCCCCATAGCGTCGTCCTCGGGAAAAAATGCAGTAATCTTCACTCGTTGGTCCAATTTGCGGAGGAATTCGCAAGTGGCTTCTGACAGCGTGTAAAAACGGTCTTTGGTTAGGTCGAGCTTCCGCGAATGGCGCCCTGCGAGCACGTTTACCATTAGCACAATTGCCACTACGGCGATGGTCAGAACTACTGCATTTGATCCATAGCGCATTTTTCGGCCGGTCAAGATCGCACGCAGCTTACCTGTTTTGGACGTTTGAGGCTTCATCAACTCCACCTCCTTGAGTCTACGACCCTAACGGCAAGGAAGATAAAGATAAAGATGAAGCTTGCGTAATACAACACACCGGAGAAGTCTATAATCCCCTTCTGAAAATCGTCAAAGCGCTTGAGAAGCGAGAAATTGGACAGCGCATCTCCTACAGGCCCTGTAACGACCGCTCCTGCCCATCCAAGAATCCAGAAAAGGAGGAGCAGTCCAAACCCGACGACACCGGCTACCATCTGATTGTCAGTAAGCGATGATGAAAATGTCCCTACAGCCAAGCACCCGGCCCCAAAAAGAAACATTCCCAGATAACCGGAGTATATCGGACCCATATCCGGGTTTCCGTACTTAATAAGAATAACAGGGTAGATCATGGTTACGGCAAGATAGGCCAGATATGTGAAAACAGCGGCAAGATACTTCCCTACTACTATCGAAGTTATGCTCACAGGTGACGTCATGATAAGCTCATCTGTGCCGAGCTTTCGCTCTTCTGCCAGCAATCGCATGGTGAGGACGGGAGCGATAAAGAGGAAAATCACCGCCATATTTCCTAATACTCCCTGCAGACTCGCACTATGAGTCGCTAACAGAATAACAGAAAAGAAATAACCTGAGAGCATAAGAAACACTGCCCCCATTACATATGCCATGGGAGATAGAAAATAGGCGGCGACCTCCCTCTTGAAAATGGGCCACACATTACGCACCGGGCGCCACCTCCGCTTCGTCTTCCAGTATTTCTTCTGTAGTGAGCTTCAGGAATACATCCTCCAAGCTCATGTCTATTGTCTTCATCTCAACAATTGGCCAGCCGCGGTCTGCCATAGCGAAAAATATGGCTTCCCGCACGTCAGATGAGCAGTCTGTTTCGACGACAAAAAGAACTTCCCGATTCTTGGCTGCGAAATCCTGTGTTTCAACAGAAACGGAAGCAACACCGGTAATCCCCCGGATGAGTCTTGAGGCTTCATCTTCGGGCCCCCGGACACGCACTGCAATGCGTCCTCGCCCTTCAAGCCTTCCGGAAAGCCCTGAAGGAGTATCTGAAGCTACCAACCGGCCGTTACTAATGATTACCACGCGATTACAGGTCATGCTGACCTCAGGCAGAATGTGAGAGCTGAGAATGATTGTGTGTTTCTCTCCCAAACTGTGAATAAGCTTACGAATTTCTATAATCTGTCTCGGATCAAGGCCTACGGTAGGTTCATCAAGTATCAAAACCTCGGGATTCCCCAGAAGGGCCTGGGCTAACCCAACCCTTTGCCTGTAACCTCGGGAGAGATTAGCAATGACGCGGTTATAGACAGCGTCTATGCCTGCAGCCTCCACCGCAGAACTGATTGCAGACTTCCTCTTCGATTTCGGAATGCCTTTCAGTTCACTCACAAACCGCAGGTAGCCGCTGACTGTCATCTCCCGGTAAAGCGGAGGGTTTTCAGGAAGGTACCCGATTCTCCGTCTGGTTTCCATCGCATCCTCAAACACATCAAAACCGTCAACCTTGACCGTGCCTGAGGTGGCGGCAAGGTATCCGGTGATAATACGCATGGTGGTGGTTTTCCCTGCGCCGTTTGGCCCCAAAAACCCGAGGATCTCGCCTTTATCAACGGTAAAGGTGAGTTCCTCGATTCCCCTGGCCTTGCCATATCTCTTAGTAAGATTGCGTACCTCGATCACGGCATACGATTCCTCCTTCCCACACTCGTCTCGATCATACAACATCAGGTTAGTTTTCTCTAGAAACGCGCAAAATCCTTCATATTTCAGTTGCTTATGTGGTTTTCACGCCCAGCGCTTTTCCACCTTGACGTTTTTGAAGTAGTACTGACAGATTTGCTCATGCCGTTTTCCCATTTTCGCCATATTATGAGCACCCCATTGAGATAACCCGACCCCATGTCCGAATCCCTTTCCTTCCATGGCAACCTTGCCGTCTTTGACCTCGAGCTTTGTCAGGAAATTCGATCTCATGCGCATAGGATCCAGAGCGACCCGGAGATCGTTTCCGCCTATTGTAGTCACGCCGCCTGAATGGTGAATGGCTATCGCCTCCGCACGCCCTGAGGGTCCCCGCTTGACTATGGTCACATTCCCGATGCCTTTCACTTGCAGCCCAACTTTGGCGAGGGCAGCCTCGATTTCCGCGGTAGAAAACTCTGCCTTCCACCTGCGATCTGAAAGAGGCACGTCTTCCGTATCATCGGGACTGTCCCGGACAACGGTATACGCAGGCTCCGGACCGGTGAAATTCAGGCCTTCCTTGGCTAAGGCTGTCTTCCCACCTGCGTTCGAATGAAACCATGCATTAACAAGCTTTCCCCCTTCTGTCAGGACTTTCCCCCGGGTCTCTTTGACCGCTTTCCTTATTGCCTCGTTGACGTTTTCCGGTTTGTATTCTTGGGCCTCCTTGAACCCGGCCTGTATATCAGAGCCCATAGGGCCTGACCCCGGCTTTTCCTCCAGCGCCTTTAAGGCAAATGTCCTTGCCACGATGGCCTGGGCGGCAAGGGCTTCGTGAGGCCAGTAGTTCTTCATCTCTCCTCCTACCACTGCGGCGACATACTCCTCCATCGGCAGGTCCAGAACCCGCTTCTCCGCATCAATGTACACCCTGATAGTAGGTTCCTTCCCGAGGGCTGCCCGTCTTGATCTTGAGATTCCCATAGCCACGACAATTACTGCAAGAAGTCCTACGCCAATCCACATTAACACCTTCCTGCGATTACCATTCACCGGTATGCGCCCCCAATCAAAGTCATGTCATTTCACATTGCCGTTCTATAGGTATTATGCTCAACGATAGGACATAGATAGCCATGTATTCTCGTGACTGTCCGGCTAATTCCATTGGCCTGCCCTGGGTTGCCTTGGATAGGCATCCGGTATTTGCCCTGGAAATCCAGGCGCTCGGAATATATAATGACATGTCACGTTTTGAGAGGGAGAGAGGGGAGGAATACTTGTGACACGCATGAAGCGGAGATTCGTGCTCATAGGCCTGGTAATTCTGGCGCTGGCCTCAGCGCAAGTTATGTGTAGGGATTTGAGAGGCAGCACACAGTGGCTGCGTTCTTCCAATGCCACAGCAAGCGCCGCATCACGAGAAGCACCTTCGAATTATGCAGCGCTCAAAGGCGAGCTTGAAAGTGCGCTCGAAGAGTGGAACGACGCGACTTACGGCATATTCTTTAAAGATATTGAGTCAGGCGAGTCTTTCGGCATAAACGAAGATGAACCTATTACTGCTGCCAGCACCGTTAAACTCCCTGTCGTGCTATATCTTAATACTCTCGTAGCCGAAGGCAGATTGGATTGGAATGACAGGGTCGCATACAACAGCAGTACCGATTGGCAGGATGGCGCCGGGATACTGCAGTTTACAGCAAGGGACGGGGATATGTTTTCCTTGCGCGTGTTGGCTAACCTGGCAATAACAATAAGCGACAACATCGCCTATAGGATGCTCACACGTCATCTCGGTAGGGAAAACATCGTCGATTTCATGGAAGACCTCGGCGGCAAAATCGTATTCCCTGAGGGCAGAAACATTACATGCGCCAGGGATATGGGCGCATACGTCGAGGCAGTTATAGACTTTTCCAAAGCCCATCCTGATTTGGGATTGCGACTCTTAGACGACATGTCGCATCCCATATATCACGTGGGGATTCCCGGAAATCTGCCGGATAAGGTACTTGTGGCCCATAAGGAAGGCGACGTTTCAGGAATCGCCAACGATGTAGGCATAGTCTTCCGAGATAAGCCTTACATCCTGGTTGTCCTATCTAAGGGCATATCCGATATTGATGACGGTTTTGCCAGAATTGCCCATATATCGAAAATAGTATATGACTACCAAGAGACAGTCTAAATGCTATGATTCTGCGCCAAAACTCCTATAAACGTGCCTACAGCCGAAATCGGGGTAAGCATGATCCCAAGGATTAAGGCTCGCTCAATAGCGACCTCTGAGATCATTCCTAGCTGGCCGGCTATCCCCAGTAATGCCGGCAAAGCCAGTATAAACCCGGCCAAAACAAGGCCTAATACAATGCTGGCAAACCCGGCGAATATCCCATTGGCTATTGAAGGGCTCAACATGCCGAAGAGAAATCCCGTAACCAATGCTCCAAGGAATAGAAGCGCAGTACCGTATTCCCGGGCGGCCTCAAAAGGCGCAAGGAGCGGAAGGGCCTGGCAAGTGAAAAGCCCGCACATGAATATTCCCATCAGAGCAACGCCTGCGACTGTTCTTGTCCGGTCCATTATTCATTGCCTCTTTCCACCGGTATTTGGGCATTCGTGATAAAGAGCTTGGTCCCCAAACGCGGCATGTCAAGAAGGCCTGATACTCTTATAGCCCATGCATCTTTGCCGGCGGCCACAACCTCTGTCTTGGTATCAGGCACTTCTATCTCAAGAACTATGCCTCTTTCGCTTTTCTTGGGCAGCTCGAAAGGATTGCCCAGCCAATCGTAGTTGCGCCCCCAAATATATTGCCCGTCAACATATACCGTAGGCCGCACAGCCGTAATAGACAAATCCCATTCACTTTGGTTGTCGAAGTCTAGGTATATATCAATAGTATACCCGGAGTCTTCCTGCCTACATGTTACGGCTGATATGGTACTTTGAAACTTGGCAGCCGCTGTCGCCGCCCCAAGGTAGTTCTTGACAGTCGCCAGTGTCAACCCTATTGAGCAGGCAGCCAAGAAACACATGACCACAAGAATCATGCTATTCCTACGCAAGCGCTTGTTATTCCCTTTCATAGAGCCTCCTGTTTACGGCCTTTTCACCGTCTCATAAGAGAACACAGTGAACGTGCTCACTTCCAGGCCGGAGTCAATTCAATAACCCTGCGAAGACTCTCAACCTCAGCATCACCCGAGAGCGAAATGACATGCTACCATGTGATTATCATCAACCGCAACCAGTTCAGGTTCTACTTCCTTACAGATATCCTGCGCAACAGGACATCTGGGGTGAAGTCTGCACCCGCTCGGAGGGTCAACCGGGCTGGGGACTTCGCCCTTCAGGACTTTTCCGAAGCCCTTTCGCTTGGGATCCGGAACAAACACAGCGCCTATCAGAGCCCTGGTATATGGATGTAGAGGGTGCTTAACCAGATTATCGGTGGGACCCTTCTCAACCATCTTCCCCAGATACATCACTGCTATCCGATCACAAATATGACGAGCAGTAGCCAAGTCATGAGTGATATAGAGGAACGTAACTCCCCTTTCGCGGGACAAGTTCAACATTAAGTTAAGAATCTCACCGCGAATGGATACGTCAAGCATTGACACAGGTTCATCAGCCACTATGAATTCCGGATCCAACACAAGGGCTCTTGCCACGGCAATCCTCTGTCTCTGTCCACCTGAAAGCTCATGTGGATATCTGTAGAGATACTCTTCAGGGGGTGTCATTTCCACGTCTTCAAGCGCCTTCTCGATGTAAGGTATAGCGTCTTTTGAATTGCTTACCATTCCTTGTATTCTCAAAGGCTCTGCTATGATCCTGTGAACATCCAGGCGCGGGTTCATTGACTCATAAGGATCCTGGAATATGATTTGCATTCTCGTCCTGAGCTGCTTTAACTGCTCGGCGCTCAGGGATGTTACATCTATGTCTTCAAATGTTACTCTTCCGCCTGTAGGCTCAAGCAACCTAAGTATCGTCCTGCCCATGGTGGTCTTGCCACAACCTGACTCACCGACAACGCCGAAGAGCTCGCCTTTCTTCACATTGAAGCTGACTCCGTCAACAGCCTTTACAGCCCGCTCGGGCTCTCCTCGCAGGGACTGCGCTATTCCACGACGCAGTGGAAAGTGCTTCACAAGATTCTCTACGTCAAGAATGAATTCACCGTGCCCTACGCTTCTCTCCTGTTCAGTGGCGCTTACTGCTCCCATATGTCGACCCCCCTCTCAAGCATATCTACCTTGTGGCAGGCAACCTTATGACTGTTTGAACCGATCTCGATGAGTTCAGGCTCTTCTTCCATACAGATATCTCCGGCCAACGGGCATCTGGGATGGAATCTACAGCCTCTGGGGGGCGCTAACAAGTTAGGCGGAAATCCCGGCAGTGACCGCACACGGGTTCTCTCAGCTTTGATATTAGGGAACGATTTTACAAGCCCCATACCATAGGGATGTGTGGGATGATCGAAAACGTCAATGACGTTACCGTATTCCACAATCTTTCCTGCGTACATAATCGCGATATCATCACATGTCTGGGCAATTACTGATAAATCATGGGTGATGAGCATCATGGAAAGGTCCAGTCTCTTCCTTAAGTCTTCCATGGCTTTCAGAACCTGAGACTGTACCATGACATCCAGTGCAGTGGTGGGCTCATCAGCAATGATGAGATCAGGATTGCAGGCAAGGGCCATAGCTATAACAACCCTCTGTTTCATGCCTCCGCTGAATTCGTGGGGATACTCTTTATACCTTTTGGGGTTAATTCCTACCATATCAAGGAGTTGTTCAGCCCGTGCCACCGCATCCTGGTGCGGCACGTCTTCGTGAGCCAATATTGCCTCAACGATTTGGTCGCCTACTCGATGCACAGGGTTAAGAGCATTCATTGCGCCTTGGAATACCATGGATATCTTCTTCCAGCGGATGGACTCCCTGAACTCCTCGTCATCCAGCTTGACGATGTCAACACCGTCCAGCTCAACTGATCCTCCGTGGATCTTGCCGTTACTGGGAAGCAATCTGAGGACCGCGACAGCCATACTTGTTTTCCCGCACCCTGACTCGCCTGCTATGCCTAAGGCTTCCCCTCTTTCAATATCAAAGCTCACAGAGTCAACTGCCTTCACATGACCGCGAAGGGTCTTGTAATACATCTTGAGGTCTCGCACTTCAAGTAGAGCCATGGTTATGATCTCTCCCTATACCTTGGATTGAGGATCTCATTGACTGCGTTGCCAATGAACACAAAGGCAAGGCTCAAGAATGTAATAGCCAGCCCCGGCGGCACAAGCCACCACCATGCAAGTGTGGTGAATGCGCCAAATCCCCTCGCGTTATGTAACATACGTCCCCAGGTAGCGACCCTTGGGTCACCAAGTCCCAGGAAACTAAGGGAGGCCTCTGTCAATATTGCTGCCGGGATGCGAAGCACCATGCCGGCAAATACAAGAGGCAGTACGTTAGGCAGTATATGAACAAGCATTACGTAAGCATCGGACGCGCCTGATGCTTTGGCAGATTCCACAAATACGCGCTCCCTTAATGACAGAGTCTGTGAGCGAACCAACCTTGCTGTTCCCATCCAAGCGAACGCGGAAATCAAAAGGACGATGTTCCATACGCTCTTTCCAAGTATTGCACCGAGGATTATGAGAATTGGCAAAGTGGGAATGGCCATAAGAACGTCAACAACCCTCATCATAAACTCATCAACGACTCCGCCCAGATAGCCACATATTATTCCCACTGCAGTCCCTACAGCCACTGAAATGGCAGCAGCCGAAAGGCCGATAGAAAGCGATATTCTTGTGCCATATACGAGCTGAGTCCAGAGGTCTGAGCCCATATGATCTGCGCCGAGCAGGCCGTGTACCATGCCAGGGATATAGAACTCCGCGTTACTGATGTATACGCGCGTCGGCTCTTCTCCGGAAGTGGATCTCGCTCGCAGTATAAGCCTGTAGTCTCCCTTAGATGAAAAGATTTTCGGAGCAGGGTCGTCAAAAATCGTAAGGCCTAACCTCTGTTTGAGAGTCAAGTCTCTTGAGTCCACTCTGGCAGGCTGATTACTAAGAGCGCCTGAATACGACTTTCCCCATAGACTATACTCTTTCCCCCCGGGTGTCTCCACTACGCACTCCAGTTCCGTCTTGGAGTCGGGGGATGCGTCTATCCAGTAATTGAAGGTCGCTCCGAAGGTTTTTGGCGGGCTGAAATTGTACGCTATGGGATATGAAAGCTCAACAACACTCTTCTCCGGCTCTTCTTGATATTCCTCAACTTCAAGAAGGCCGGTTTCATCTTCAGGGATACCCTCATCTCTTGGCACAGGTTCAAACTCAATAACACTGACCGTAGCGCCTTCCGCCTCTTCTGCGACAAGTTTCCCCCCTGTCGCCTCGCTGACCGCCCACTCGTCGGGACCAAGAGTTGTCCTGATAGTCGAAGGCGCATCATCATACTTCGGCAGAATAGATCTGAACCAAATAGGAGCAGCTATCCTATCAGCCAAAAGAATCTGCTTGGGATTGTACGGGGTTAAAAACGGAGCAAAGATTGCGACAAAAACATAAACAGCCACCATGGACAGTCCAACCATGCCCAAGGGCTTACGCCTGTATTGCTCCCAAAACGTCGGCGCGCTTATTCCCGTTTGCGTCTTGTTCTTGCTCATTTTGCTCCACCCTCCCCTACCCGGATCCTGGGATCCACGATTCCGTACACAATGTCAGCCGCAAGATTGCAAATTACAACCGCTAAAGCAATAAGGTAAAATGCCCCTTGTGCAGCAGGGTAGTCCTGCATCATAACTGCGTCCATTAGGTACTTGCCCACTCCGTGCCAAGAGAAGATAGTCTCTGTAATGACAGCGCCTGACACCATCCCGGGCAAAGCCCCAAATATCAATGTGACAATAGGAGGCAGGACACTTCTTAGAGCATGGTGGCGCAAAACTGTGTTTTCCGGCAAGCCCTTTGCCCTGGCAGTGACAATGTAATCCTGACCGAGGGCCTCAAGCATTGTATTACGTGTATAAAGAGCCCATGAGCCGAAAGCCACGATTACATTGCTCCCTGCAGGCAATATCAAGTGATGAATCCTGTCTAAGAATTGCAGCAAGAATCCGTCAGGCGGTGGCGCGCTCATAGTACCATGTATCGGCAAAATGGGTATATAGTAGCCAAATAACATCAATAGCAGCAATTGTATCCAGAACGACGGCACCGCAAAAGCAAAGAGGCCGGCTCCTGTTACGAAGTTGTCGCCGAATGTCCCTCTTCTCGACGCAGTATAGACCCCTACTGAAATACCGATAATGGTCGTGAAAGTAAAACTTGTCAAGAACAGCACCATGGTATTGGGGAGTCGTTCCTTCAGTTCATTCACCACAGGCCTTCTTGTAGAGAAAGAAAGCCCTAAATCGAATTTCAGTAAATTGCCGACGTACTTGAAGTACTGTACAATGGGTGGATCGTCAAGACCGAACTGCCTCTTGAGTTCAGCGATGGCTTCCGGAGTAAAGTTAATGTCTATTATCATTTTTGTGGCATCCCCGGGCATAAGGCGAAAGATAGCGAAGTTGAACGTCATGATAACAAACAGCACTATCACTGCATAGCCCAGTCTTCGCAATAGATACCTTGAAAAGCCCAAACAACCTCACCTCACTAACGTAACCTGGCCGGTCAACGCAGCGGTT
Organism: Bacillota bacterium; assembly: GCA_033809295.1. Lineage (GTDB taxonomy): Bacteria > Bacillota > SHA-98 > UBA4971 > UBA4971 > UBA4971. Next base: position 9,095 of record JAPXLY010000001.1, on the reverse strand, counting down.
ACCAGCCCCTACCTAATTCCGCCGCCCCGGAAGCCCGGGGCGGCGGATAGGTTCCAGGTATTACTCTCTATTCATGTCACTCCTACCGGATGCATCCCTTCTTACTTAGGCAGCCTCCAGTAGATTGGGTTCTTCTTCAGCCTGACATACTCGCCTACCTTGTACTGATCCAGGATGAACGGGCCATGTCCGATAACCTTCGTGAGGCCCGGAACTTCCGGGTGAGCCTCAAGCCACGGCTCGAAGGTCTTGTAGTCTTCTACGTCCTTCCAGATCCATTCAGGCAGGAAGCAGCCGCCGGCTCTGTACAGATGCCAGTAGCTCTCGTTCGCAAAGTACACCTTGGCAGTATACTCATCAGGGGTCTCCACCTTAACGATGTACTCTACGTTGGAAATGTATCTCGGAACCTTGTTATCACGCAGGTACTCGATGGTAAACTTGATATCTGCGGAGGTGAAAGGAGTAGTGTCTTGCCACTTGATGCCTTTCTCCAGATACCATGTGATAACAGTGCCCTTCTTGCCGGGTTCAGGCTCCCAAGTGCCAATTTCCCAGCTCTTGGCCATCCACGGAATGTCTTCCATGGTCTCAGGGTGGACTTCCAGTAACCCGTCGTAGAGCCTGCCGAGAACTTCCCACTCGTAAGCGCTGCTTGCGGTGCATGGGTTAAGGACTTTTGGCTCTTCCATGAGCAGCCAGCGGACTGTGCCGCCTTTGCCCTTGACCGGTTTGATGTTGAGAGTCGTCCATTTGTTGGTGTAGTTGGCTGCGCCAAAACCATGCATTGGGACGTAACCTGTGAACCTGTCTTTACGGAAGGCGTCCATGTAAGGTCTGGAGTATAGCACAGTATACGGCTGCCGTCTGGCAAGGATGACCTGAGCCTCGTCAGCCGCCTTCTTCGCGACTTCCTCATTAGGCGCATAATAGAGATTATCAAGGATCTTATCCAGTTCAGGGTCACGGATACCCGGTCTGTTGTACCCGGCTTCAATGTCATTAGATGAATGGAAGAAGTTATGTAGCGAGGTAGGTAGACGGCTCAGGCTCCACGCCAACATATACATGTCAAACTCTGCCATATCCAGTTTATCCAGCATAACCGGGAAATCCATTGGCTCCGGCTCTATGGGCAGGTTTATTGCCTGGCACGCTTCGGCAATGATCTTGCCAAGCTCGGCTGAAGTCGGAGCAACTTCGTATGTAGGTGTAAAGATAGTCATCTTCCGAAGCGGTTTTCCTGTCTTCGGATCAAGTCGAATTCCGGTGGCCGGATCTACCGTGTAGCCGGCTGCATCCAACAACTTCTTCGCCTCTTCCGGATTATACGGGAAGCGTGGTATATCTTCCTTATAGAACGCGTTGGACGGAGGCAAGAAAGCAGCCAGCGGCAACATGTAACCCTCAAAGAGAGTCTGGATGATATTGTCACGGTCCACAACGTGCGCGATGGCCTGACGGAGAACGTCTGCATCAAGAGGCTCACGCCTCATGTTGTAGCATAGATAGAACATATGGAAACCATAGTTCATCGTAATCTCCGCACTGGGATTGGCTTTCACCTTATTGAGGTCGGCAGGCCTTGTCAATCCGGGATATACATCGATGTCACCACGCATGAATGCGATAAGCTGCGCCTCAGCGTCTTTAATAATTGGCATGATAATCTGGTCTACGTTTGGCCCGTAGGGTTCCCACTTGACCTGCCCTGCAGTGACGGTCCCGTACGTCATAGCCAGAATCAGGCAAATGGCAACAGGCAAAAGGAACCTTCTTAACTTCACGATTCTACCTCCTTCAGTCATGTTGTCTTAAGACCAATCAAGCGTAAATACTCCTCAACACTCATACGACTCATTTGGGGCTAGGTACCACCCCCTTGACGGTTGCTTACATATATTAAGCAAATAACTTTACCTTGCTTGCCCAGATATTTTCTAAATACCTACAAAAAGGTTAGCCATGCAAGGCACAGTATACATTTCCACATAATCTTTGAAATCCCTTCTTTTTCTCAAGCGCAATATGGCATGTGTTAGCAAGCTTGAGTCGATCATATCCGAATATATCCTATATTGCCGGCACCGGTCTGACATAGCTTCAGGTCTTTGGCGCTCCGCGGGATTCAGAAGAGGTTCGTTACCCTGAAAAATTAGGGATATTCCCATGTATGGAGCCGGCTACTATACTCGGAATATTGCCCCTAACATCCACACGCCCTTCAATTGTCACCATAGGCGTAGTGAATATTACGCCTTTACACTGTTTATATACATTCTCAAAGACAGTAACGTCAATAAGCCCGGTTTCATCCTCAAGGGAAAAGAACACAACAATCTTACCGCTTCTTGTCGGCGGCCGGTGAGGCCTTATTACAAGCCCTGCTACCCTAACAGATGTCCCAATCGGCATCTTTCGGGCGCAGGATGTAGTAATCATATTATCCTTATTCAATCTGACACGTTGTAATTCCATAGGATGCATAGTAGGATGGAGCCCGAGTATGTAAAATTCCCGCTTAAACTTCTCTCGCTCCGAAAAATCCTCTATCTGCGGCAGAATCACAGAGCCTCGCAATGCTTTTGGAACCGCCCATAACATTGCCCTACGGTTACTGTGGATGTTATCAAATGCCCCGCAAAGTATCAAGTTTTCAAGAATGTCCTGTGGTACGGATACGCGTCTGACAAAGTCAAAAAGAGAATCATACCCTGATTGCCCGCGAGACTTGATTATCTCCCGGGCAAGATCTTCCCCCATGCCACGGACTTGTCTCAACCCTATACGTATAGCCTCATTTTCAACGGTAAACTCATATATGCTCTTATTTATGTCCACCGAAAGAATCCTGACTCCTCGCCTCCTTGCTTCAAGGCATATCGTATTAGCAGGATAAAACCCCATAGGTTGATTATTAAGTATAGCTGCGTAAAATTGGGCAGGGAAATGCCTTAGAAGATAAGCTGTCTTGTACGACGTGTCAGCGAATGCAGCAGCATGAGCCTGACAAAAACCATAGCCTGCATAACCTACTATATAAGATAGAATAGTTTCTGCCACATCCGGGGCAATTCCGTTCTTGATAGCCTTTTCCACAAACTCCTTACCTATCTCATCCATTTCCGTCCTGGAACGATGCCGGGTCATAACCTTCCTCAGCCGATCCGCTTCCCCCGGGGTAAAGCCTGCGACTTGACTTGCAATCTCTATTACTTGCTCCTGATAAAGCACTACTCCATAGGTTTTCTTAAGAATCTTTTCAAGAGAAGGATGAATATAAGTGACTTCCTCCAATCCTCTTCTTCTTGCAATAAAAGGTTCTACCATGTTCCCTTGGATAGGCCCCGGACGTATAAGGGCGATACTTGCGACTATATCCTCTATATCGCTTGCGCCCAAGCGTCCCTGAAGGGCTCTTTGCGCAGGGCTTTCCAACTGAAAAACACCGATTGTCTCGCCTTCGTTAACCATTTTGTACGTGGCACCGTCATCCGGCGGTATTTTCTCAAGGTCTATCCCGCTCGAGGCTGTGGAATCCTCTATAGCAGAAAGCATTCGCAAAGATAACAGATCCAGTTTAATAAGGCCGATTTCCTCCACATCGTCCTTGTCGAACTGGATAATCACATCGCCCCCTGCGGATACCTGCAAAGGAGATACTTCCGCAAGAGGGAGCCGGCTCACCGTTAATCCTCCTAAATGCGTACCTATATGACGGGGTAAGCCTGCCAGGCCACGACAGATCTCAAAAAGCCGCAAATACTCATTAAATGAAATATCTCCATTATAGAGCTCAGGATATTTCTTTATGGCGATATTAATTTCATCAGCATAGACGTGTGGCAGACGTTTAGCAAGCCTGTCTAAGTCAAGCCGCGAGATACCCATGACTCTCCCTACATCACGTACAGCGGACCTGGCCTTGAAAGTATTAAATGTACATACAGTCGCTACATGCTCCGTGCCGTATTTATGCCGGACATAGCGCTTTACTTCATCCCTTCTTCGAGCATCAAAATCTATATCGATATCAGGCTTTTGCGCCCGTTCGAGACTTAAAAACCTCTCAAAAATCAGTTCCCGCCAAATAGGATCTACATCGGTTATGAAAAGGCAATGCACCACTGCTGAGTCTGCAGCGGAACCCCTCCCTGCAAATCTTATCCCCTCATCCTTAGCAAACCTCACAATATCCCAGGCGACTAAAAAGTAATCTTCATATCCGAGTGTACAGATGATATTGAGTTCATGTTCGAGCCTTGACTTTATCTCGGGAGTGATATTTCCGTAGCGGGCGCCGGCGCCTTTATATACCAGGCTTCTTAGGTACTCGGCTGAAGTTGTGCCTGATGGCAAAGGGAATTTGGGGAAAAGCTTCCGCCCGGGTAAAAGTCCGGGCTCACATCGGGCAGCAATCTCCCCTGCCGTCCTAACAGCTTCAGGGCAAAAACGGAATAATGCCTCCATCTCCTCAGGCGATTTCAAATAGTTTTCCGCGTTTAGCCTGCGTTCAGGGTGTACATCATCAAGCTTTGTAAGCGTCCTCATGCATGTTAAGACATCATGAATCACAAAGTCTTCTTTCTTTACGTAATGGACGTTATTTGTTGCACAAACTCCGGCGCCGATCTCGTCAGCCAACTCAACAAGATAGGATAAAAGCCGGGCATTACCTGGGACACAAAGGTTTTCAAGCTCAACGTAGAATCTATCTGATCCGAAAATAGCGGTATATTTTCGAGCAAGTTCAAGTGCCTGCCTGAATCTCCCACTACGGATTAACATGGGAACCGCTCCACGCATACATCCTGATAAAGCTATGATTCCTTCGTTATGGGCTTCAAGGGATGCAAGACAGACTCTCGGTTGAAGCCTGCGCCTTTTCAACGCCTCCATTATCTTTGCTGCATCCCCGCCTTGAAGTGTCTTAGCTGTATTTTGCCAATCCCTTGACATGTAGGCTTCTGTAAGAATCACGGAAATATTTGAATATCCTTTGGGGTTTTCCGCCAGAAGGACAAGGTGGCTTCCGTCCTCAAGCGTTACCTCCGCTCCGTGAATAGGCCTTATCCCACACTCCTTTGCGGATTTTGTAAATCTTACCGCTGCGGAAAGGTTATTATGGTCTGTAATAGCCATAGAGTCCATACCGAGCTCTCCGGCGCTTCTCACAAGTTTCTCAACATCGGATGCGCCGTCTTGAAAAGAGAAACATGAGTGTACATGAAGGTGGGCAAAGTTTTTCACCGCTATCCCTCTAAAATAGATCGTCATAAGTAATCGCCGGCTCTAAAAAGTGTACGTACCGTGTGGGGTGGCCCCGCAAGGTATGTACGTTTTCTGAGGCCGGTGTTGCACTAAGGGGACGGCGCCCCAAGCGGGGTGCCTTGACAAAGGAATCACCGGCCACCCAAGACAATCGGAAAACCAGCGAAAACTAATGAACTTCATACTTAGTCAAAAATCCCTATTAAATACCAGATGCCTCGTTCATCACGACAGAGTTCATACACCCCGGAATTATCGGCTAAAACCACATAAAAATGCATCTCTCCGCCGGCGTCCCACCAGTTATTCATCTCACGCCACTCATCTATAACGGATACTACCTGAAGCCAATTCCCTCCCCGGTAAAACCTCTTGGGATTTTGATTGTCTTCTGCCATAACATGAAGCGATTCTTTTACCCTCCTCATAAACATAACCCTCCGAAGCCAAGAGGAGCTTATCTCTTCTCGCTAATTGCAACTCTCTCCCAGGGAAAACAGTGCCTGAACCGAACCTCTCCCTCACATTGGAAAGAACTTCATCCATAATTTCAGATGAAGCCTGAACTTTATACGGAGAGAACATATCCACTTGCAAACCTGTTGTTATGAGGGCAGGCCCGTATACTACAACGGATACAGCTTTTACAGGTGCATTCACATTTTCGTTTTCAATGATCTCCTTTAAAAGACATTCACATAGCCTCTGTAGGCCCCCATACATACTCACCGGTTTAGCAAGATCTTTTTTTCGGCTCACTATGTTTCCGCTGTCACATTCTAAAGCAATTCTAAGCCCTCGTACCGACATATAGTCCGCATCCGGCTTTTTATCAAAAGACGACAGGCTTTCATTTACCACTGCTGACAGGACGTGCCAATCTGAAACCGGAGAATCAAAGATCTTCGAAAATGCCAGGTCGTTTCGGGGAAAGACAGGCGACACCCTGGAATAATCCATACCCAGGCTATATTGATGAACGACGTATCCTGCTTGGCCCAACATATCAATAAGGACTGATTGCTCCATGCGTTGAAGTTCACCTATACGACCCACCCCAAGCCGGCAGAGATAAGAAAGGACATCTTTATCCAAAGGCCATAGCACGTTTACAGGTAAAGGCTCTAAAAACTCCTTTTCCCTTTCTGTAACAATATTTACGCCAATATTTCTCCCCTCACAAGAAACCATATGCTCCGTAAGGCGTTGGAACCTCTTTGTCCTTGCCTCAGGCAGAATCCCTGAAATAATCCTGGCTACCAGCTTACAACGGGCGATTCCATATAAAGGTGAAACCCCTACAATATTTTTCACATACCTGGAAAGCTCACCTAAGGCGCCAAAGATATTAGGGCAATAAGACAGCTCAATAAATGCTTCAGTTTCATCTAAAGGTTCTACAGCGGGGCTGTATGTTGCACATGCCTCCCAGGCCTTCTCAGCAAAATCGGCATATCTCTGCGGGGTATATTCTACTGCGCTAAGCTCAGGACACACAATGCGAGCCTGCCGCAGAGTCATCCCGGGCCTTACCCCCTTCCCCCTCGCCCCGGGGGATATATCCAAGATCTTATGCCCCTTTATAACAACGAAGATTGCATCATTGGAAATGGATTCATTTATTTTCATCTCAACTGAGGAATAAAAATCAGGCAACCAAATATGGCCCAAAATTCTACGCATTTAAGCTCACCTTTTGACGCTAAATGGAACATATGTTCGTAGCATTATTATATGTCCTTTCCATTTTTCCTGTCAAGACAGATAATGGCACAGAAGGATTTAATGAACTAAACTTGAACATTTTAAAGTGTCCGGAAGAACAGAAGTGAGGAGGACATATGACAATGGGAATAATCGACAAGATGACAGAACATGATTACGAGCAGGTCGTATTCTGTAATCACAAGTCATCGGGGCTTCGCGCCATAATAGTAATTCACGATACCACACTGGGGCCGGCAATCGGCGGCACACGTATGTGGCCATACAAAACAGAAGAAGAAGCAGTAACCGATGCCCTGCGCCTCGCCCGTGGTATGACTTACAAATGTGCAGCAGCAGGCCTGAATCTCGGAGGCGGGAAAGCCGTAATAATCGGAGATCCACGAAAAGACAAGTCTGAAGGGCTTTTCAGGGCATTTGGGAAATTTGTGGACACCTTAGGCGGCAGATTCATCACAGGTGAAGATTCAGGCATAACTCTCGAAGATGTAGATCTCATAGGCAGTGAAACCAGATGGATCGGCGGTTCTTCTGAAAGCAGCGGAGATCCGGGGCCGGTTACCGCTTACGGAGTTTGGTACGGCCTGAAGGCATGCGCCAAAGAGGCATTCGGAGATGACTCCCTCAAAGGGCTTACAGCCGCAATCCAAGGAGCCGGTAATGTCGGATATCACCTGGCAAAACACCTCCACCAAGAAGGAGCAAATCTGATCGTCAGCGATATCTTCCCGGACAGGGTAGAAAGGGTGGAACAAGAATTCGGAGCAAAGGCTGTACAACCAGAAGAGATTTACGGAGTCCCTTGCGATATCTTTGCCCCATGCGCCCTGGGCGCCATAATTAACGATCACACATTATCACAACTTAAGTGCAAGGTAGTAGCAGGTTCAGCCAATAACCAATTACAAGAGGACAGGCATGGCGTAGCATTAGAGGATAAAGGCATTCTTTATGCCCCGGATTTCATAATCAACGCAGGCGGCGTCATCAATGTTGTTGACGGGCTCTATGGATATAATCGCCAAAGAGCTCTGAAGAAAGCGCAAGAAATCTATGACACTATCCTAAGGGTATTTGAGATTTCAAAGCGGGACAGGATTCCTACTAACAATGCAGCCTTGAGACTCGCTGAAGAAAGACTGAAATTAGTGGCAGAGCTCGCCGCAAGATTACGAAGAGGCCCGGGCAAAGGCATGATTCTGTAAAAGCGTGATTCCGTGAAAGCATAATTCTCCAAAAAGCATGATTCCGTTGATGTACATAGCCGGTGGGCGCTCCGTGCTACGAAGCGCCCACCATGTAAATGACAAACAACCAGATCTGTAAGCCGAATCCTGTCGAGGGTAGTCATCTATCTGGGACCTTGGTTACCCAAGGCCTCTAGCGACCGTACCCGAGGGGGAGGCGGGCCACCTCATGTCCCTCCTATTCGGTCTTGCTCCGGGTGGGGTTTACCTGGCCAACCAGTCACCTGGTTGCCGGTGCGCTCTTACCGCACCGTTTCACCCTTACTCTCCGCTAATCCGACCCTTTACGGTTTGAATCAGACTGGAGAGCGGTTTGATTTCTGTGGCACTTTCCTTAGGGTCACCCCCACTGGAAGTTATCCAGCACCCAGCCCTATGGAGTTCGGACTTTCCTCGAGCGTCATCCCTTGCGATAATACGCAGTGGATACGCCCGCGACTACCCGATCTGCTTGTTTGCAGTTCTAAAAATTATTTTATCACCTGTTCTCTTCGGGTGTCAAATCTCTCCCCCGGTCCGCTCAATCAGGCTTGTCCGGCCCGGAATCGATGCCAAGATTAGCAAGCGCATCAGCATGAGCATTCTTCTCGCGCGGAATATGCTTTATGTCAAATCTCGCAAACTCATCCTTCAGGCGGCGCGCTTTCATGAAAAGAGGCCGCAGCCTGGGTGATTTAACAGCGTATGCTCCTTTCATCTGTAGCACTACAAGTTCGCTGTCAGCGCGAACGCTAACCCTTCTTGCTCCAAGCTCCTTTGCAGCTTCAAGCGCCTTTATTAGCGCAATGTATTCAGCTTCGTTATTTGTGGCGATCCCAATCCCTTCACTTAATTCCATAAGGCAAGAACCGT